>NZ_CP033006.1:322667-645334 GCF_005237295.1 Buchnera aphidicola (Macrosiphum euphorbiae) | reverse complement strand
TCTGTGGATAAGTAGTCTGTAGTATTGATTATACAAGAACTTATTCTATTAACTAACTGTGTACAATCAGTGATTTTCATACGGATAACTTTTTTATATGTTATTATTTTAGACTAAATTAAACTAAATATTCATGATTATAAAAGTTCTTATTGCATTCATGATTAAAAAAAAATATTTTTTAGGTAAAAATTAAATTTAACAATACAATCATTTAAATTTAATGGAGAAAAAAATGTTTGGCATATCGAAAAAAAAGATTGGTTTTCTTATTTTATTTTTTCTTATTATCAGCTTTATTTTATTTTATTGGAAATATCCTTTTGTAATAAATAAAAAAAATTCAGAACTTTTAAAATATGAAGAAATCACAAAAAAAATAAATAAAAAAAACGTTAAAATTTTACATGAAGTAGAAAATTTTATTATTAAAAATAACAACATTTATGGAACCTTAACAGCTTTATCTCTAGCTAAAAAATATGTGCTATATAAAAATTTCGATAAAGCATATATTCAGTTAAAAAACAGTTTGAAGTATACAAAAGAAGAAAATTTAAAAAATATTTTAAAATTAAATATGGCAAAAATACAAATTCAAACAAACAAAAACAAGGAAGCAATAGATATTCTCGAAACAATTAATAACCATAATTGGGATAATATAATTGAGAATATGAAAGGTGATATTTTTGCTATGAAAAATAATAAAAAACAAGCGCTAAAATGTTGGAAAAAAAGTTTTTTAATTGAAGATTCTAATGCATCTAAAGAGATTATTAATATGAAAATCAATGAATTAAAAAAATAAAAATAAATTTAATAAATGAAAAAATAAATGCAAAACATAAAAATATTAAAATTTATTTATATAATACAAAATTATTAAAAAAGAGTGTATATTTAAAATGATACCTATTATTGTATTAATCGGCCGTACTAATGTAGGAAAATCTACTTTATTTAATGTTTTAACAAAAACTAGAAATGCATTAGTAGCTAATTATCCAGGAATTACTAGAGATAGACAATATGGATACTGCACATTAGAAACAAATCAAAAAATAATTTTAATTGATACAGCAGGTCTAGATATCAAATCGAACGAAATAGAAAAAAAAGCATATCAACAAACATTAATAGCTATAAGAGAATCTCACTTAATTTTATTTCTAGTAGACGCTCAAGATGGATTAATGCTGCAAGAATATGAAATTTCTAAAAAAATAAGAATTTATCAAAAAAAAACTATTCTAGTTATTAATAAAATTGATGGTATTAATCACACTTCTACATTCAATGAATTCTACTCTTTGGGATTTGAAAAAATACAAAAAATTTCTGCTAGTCATAATCAAGGAATAAATACTCTTATTACTAAACACTTAATTCCTTGGATAAAAATAAATTTTAAAAAAGAAAAAATAGATCAATCATATAAAAATGAAGAACCAAAAAAATCAGTAATAAAGGTAGCCTTTATTGGTCGACCAAATGTCGGAAAATCAACTTTAATTAATGGAATTTTAAAAGAAGAAAGGATGATTACATGCAATATTCCTGGTACAACATTAGACAGTATATCAACAAATATTAAATATAATTATGAAAATTATACCCTAGTTGACACTGCAGGAGCGGCTAAAAAAAAGAAAGATATTAATGATTTTGAAAAATTTTCAATAATAAAAACGTTACAAACTATTGAAAAATCTAATGTGATATTATTAATAATAGATGCAAGTATTCAAGTATGTCATCAAGATTTATCATTAGCTGATTTTATTATTAATTCTGGAAAGGGGATTGTTATAGTTGCAAACAAATGTGATTTATTAAATTCTTTAGAATTCAAGAAAATAAAAGAACTAATTAAAAACAAATTAAAATTTCTTTATTATTCAAGAATACATTTGGTATCTGCGTTATACAAAAAGGGAATATTTCAATTATTTAAATCAATCAATGAGTCTTATAGAGAATCTAAAAGAAAGATCAGTACATCAATGCTTACAAAAACCATGCATATGGCAATTAAAAAACATCAACCACCGATTATAAAGGGACGTCGAATAAAATTAAAATATGCACACTTAGGTAGTTCTAATCCACCTAAAATTATTATACATGGTAATCAAGTTAAATATTTATCTTTACCTTATAAACGATATTTAACAAACTTTTTTTATAACTGTCTTAAAATAAAAGGAACACCTATTCAAATAAAGTTTAAAGATAACGTAAATCCCTACATAAAAAATAAAAGTTAACATTCTGTAGTATAATTTACATTATATAAAGGAATCTCTACTGTAATATCAATATCCCCAATAATAGCTTGGCAACTCAAACGACTTTCAGATTCGAGACCCCAAGCTTTATCTAAAACATCATCTTCTTTTTCAGACCATCCTGAAAGAGAACAAAATCCTTTTCTTATAATACAATGACAAGTACTACAAGCACATGATTGTTCACATGCGTGTTCTAATTTAATATTATTTCGTAATGCAACAGTTAATATTGTTTCTCCTTGCTTTGCTTCAAATTCGCCACCCTGTGGTAATATAATCTTATGAGGTAAAAATAAAATTTTAGGCATTATATATTCTCTTTTAAAATATTTTTAACAGTAGAAGAATCAATAGCATTCTTAAGTTGTAATGAAAAAAAATTTTTACTCACTTCATCTAATTTTTTTAGATTAGTTTTCATAGAAAAAAAATCATCTTTCTCAATAGATTTTTGCAATTTTTCTTGGATGTATTTTATTTTTCTTAGTTCTTCTTTAGTAATTAATTCTTTATTTTTTTTTAAAGATTGGTTTAAAATTTCTAAAATACGAATAGATTCAATTTTTTTTTCTTCTTTTACTCTAAAATAATAATCATCTTTTGAATATTTTAAAGAATCTTCTAATATTTCAGGAACATTTACATTTTTCAAAATAATATTATTATCAATTTTAATATTTTTTTCTTTATTACTGTAGCTATCTAAAACTTTTATATTAATTAATCCATCTGTATCAACTTGAAACGTAACTAAAATTCTAGCTAATCCAGCTTTTTGGGGTTTAATACCTCTTAAAACAAAACGAGACAATGAAATACAATTTTTTACTGATTCTCTTTCACCTTGTACAACATGTATAAGAATAGATGTTTGATTATCCTTATAAGTTGTAAATTCTTTTGTTTTTGAAATAGGAAGTGAAGTATTTCGTAAAATAATTTTTTCGACAAATCCACCCATAACTTCAATACCTAATGACAGCGGTATTACATCTAACAATATTATTTTGTTTTTAACACAATTATTATTCATAAGCATATTAATATGCATAGCTGCGCCTATTGCTACAACTTGATCAGGATTAATTGAATTTAATGGAATTTTTTTAAAAAATTTTGAAACTTCTGTATAAACTAACGGAACACGAGTAGAACCACCTACCATTATTACTTCTTCAATCTTATTAACTGATAAATTAATTTCTTCAAATAAATTCGCACAAATTAATAAAGTTTTTTTAACAAAATTAATAATAATTGAATTAAATTCATCAAGAGTAATATGACCTTTCCAATTTAAAAAATGAATTTTAACTATTTCATGTTTTGTTAATTTTAACTTTATTGATTTTGCAATTTGAAGTAAAGATGCTTGAAAAAATTCATTGCATCTATTTAATAAATTTGATTTTTTATAAATATAATTTGCCAGAGCATAATCAAAATCATCACCACCTAAATTAGAATCTCCACTAGTGGCTAATACTTCAAATATGCCTTTGTTATTTAAATTTAATATAGAAACATCAAAGGTTCCACCACCTAAATCATATATAACGATAATGCCTCTTTTTTTTATTTGTAAACCGTATGCTACAGCAGCAGCAGTAGGTTCATTTAATAATCTTATAAGATTAATTTTAGACTTAATAGCAGCTTTTTTAGTTGCTTTTTTCTGGAGATCATTGAAATATGCTGGAACTGTGATAATACTTGCATCTATTTCTTGATTAAATAAAAAAACAGCTCTTTTCTTTAAATGTTTTAATATCTCACTAGAAACATCAATAGGGGTAATATAACCTGCATTTGTATGAAAAAATATATCTTCATTCTGATCTTTTTCAATGATATATGGAAGGACTGGAAATTTATTTTTAATAAAATCAAGAGAACGACCTAATAAACGTTTTACAGAAGTAATTGTATTAGAAGGATCTTTAACAACATTTTCTAAAGCTTCCCAACCTACTGATATGCTATTTTGTTTATATTGAACAATTGATGGTAATAAATAACGTTTTTTTTTATCTAATAATAAAATTATATTATCTTTTCTAACTGTAGCAGCTAGAGAATAAGTAGTCCCAAGATCAATACCTAAAAATAATTTTTTATTATGTTTTTTTTTAAAAAAAATCATGTAAAATTATCCTAATTTGTTCGTCTTAAAAACATATTATATTCTTTTTTTAAATTATCTTGTATTTTTTTAAAAAAAAGCAATTTTGCAATTATTTGAATAACTTCTTCATATTTTTTTTTCTCAAATTTTATTTCAATTTTGTTTTCACAGTTCATAATTCTTTTTTCTATTTTTTCTATAAAATTATCTAAATGTTGTTTATTAAAATTATTTTTTTTTAATTCATCTAATTCTTCATATAAAGAAAAATATTTCATTAAAAAATTATTATTTTCTAATAAAATAGTTTCTTTTTTTATTTTAAAACCATTTAAAAAAAGAAAATATATTGCTCTACTTAGAAAATTTTTTAAAGTTTCATAACCTTTATTAATTTGTATTGATTTTTCTAAAATTATTTTTTTTTTAGCTTCAGAATCATTCATAAACAAATCAGGATGAAATTTTAATTGTAACTTATAAAAATTTTCAGAAAGTAACTTTTCATCAATTTTAAAATTTTTTGGCACTTTAAATAATGAAAAATAATTCATAAATCACCTATATCAAATTTAACAGCATAAAATATAAAAAAAATAACATGTTGAAAGAAAATATTCTTTCAACACTAAACAATTATAGAACTAATTTAAATGTTTTTTGCTTTTATAATCAGCTATAGCCGCTTTAATAGCATCTTCTGCTAAAATAGAACAATGAATCTTTACGGGAGGAAGATCCAATTCTTCTACTATAGTGGTGTTTCTAATTGATTCTGCTTCTGTTATCGATTTACCTTTAACCCATTCAGTAACTAACGAGCTTGATGCTATAGCAGAACCACAACCATATGTTTTAAAACATGCATCTTCAATAATACCTTTCTCATTAACTTTTATTTGTAATTTCATCACATCGCCACAAGCAGGTGCACCTACTAATCCACTTCCTACATTAAGATCGGAATTAGAAAAAGATCCAACATTTCGTGGATTTTCATAATGATCCATCACTTTTTTACTATAAGCCATTTTAAATTACCTTATATTAATTATAGTTTTTAACTATGATCCCATTCTATACTATTTAAATCAACTCCTGATTTAAACATTTCCCATAAAGGAGAAAGTTCACGTAATCTATTAATAGACTGATGAATTAGTTTTATTGTGTGTGTAATTTCTTCTTCTGTAGTAAATCTACCAATTGAAAAACGAATAGAACTATGAGCTAATTCATCTTTTATACCTAAAGCTTTTAGAACATAAGAAGGTTCTAAACTAGCAGAAGTACAAGCAGAACCAGAAGAAATAGCTAAATCTTTAAGAGCCATAATTAACGATTCACCTTCAACATAATTAAAACTAACATTTAATATATGAGGTACACCTTGTTGTAAATCACTATTTAAATATACTTCTTCAATATTTTTAATACCATTCCACAGAAAATTTCTTAATTTTGTTAAATGAATAAAATCATCATGTATTTTCTTTTTGGCCAGCATAAATGATTCACCCATTCCTACAATTTGATGAACCGGTAGTGTTCCTGAACGCATACCTCTTTCGTGACCTCCTCCATGTATTAAAGATAATAATCGAACACGTGGTTTGCGACGAACATAAAGAGCACCAATTCCCTTTGGGCCATAAACTTTATGAGCGGAAAAAGACATTAAATCTATAGATAATTTTTTTAAATCAATAGGTATTTTTCCTACACTTTGAGTTGCATCTACATGAAAAAAAATTCCATTATTTCGGCAAATTTTTGATATACTATTAATATCTTGTATAATACCAATTTCATTATTTACATGCATAATTGAAATAAGTATAGTATCTTTTTTTATATTTTTTTTTAAATCATTTAAGTCAATAATACCATTATTTTTAGGAGTGAGATAAGTCAGAATAAACCCTTTACTTTCTAAATATCTACAGGTATCTAAAACAGATTTGTGTTCTGTTTTACTAGTAATAATATGTTTACCTTTATTTTGGTGGAAAAAAGCTATTCCTTTTATAGCCAAATTATTAGCTTCAGTGGCACCGGAAGTAAAAACAATTTCACGAGAGTCTGCTCCAATTAAATCAGATATTTGATTGCGTGCGATATCAACTACTTCTTCTGCATTCCAACCAAATTTATGAGAACGTGATGCAGAATTCCCAAAAACTCCATCAATTGTTAAATAATTCATCATTTTCTTTGCAACTTCAAACTCTACAGGAGTAGTTGCCGCATAATCTAAATAAATAGGAGTTTTCATAATAAATTTTTACCTTTAAATGACATTATAGAAAATATATTCTATCATTTTAATAAAATTTTAAATCTAAAAATTACTAAAATTTAATTTTTTTAAAATATGTAAAATACATACTGGACTTTTATTTCTATTAAGAATATAATATATTTAACAATAATTTATAATTATTAGGGGTGTAGTTCAATTTGGTAGAGCATCGGTCTCCAAAACCGAAAGTTGTAGGTTCAAATCCTTCCACCCCTGCCAAAATTCACTAATTGAAAATTTTTTAATAATTACTTTTAAATTTATTCAAATTATTAAAAAATAAATCAATATCACTAAATATCACTATTATATAAATATATAATTCCTGCTTTTTCTTAAAAAATTTCTAAATATATATTTCCAATAAAAAATTTTTTTCAAGTAAAACTTATTAATAAAAAGTTTTATAAATTAATTTATATGGTAAGAAAGAATTTTTAAAAATTTTTATCTTTGGAGTCATCTAAAATGCCTAAATATCGTTCTTTTACAACTACTCAAGGTAGAAATATGTCTGGAGCAAGATCATTATGGCGTGCTACAGGTATGACTGATGAAGATTTTAAAAAACCAATTATTGCAGTAGTTAACTCTTATTCTCAATTTGTTCCAGGACACATTCACTTAAATGAAGTTGGAAAAATTATTTCTAAAGAAATTCAAAAATCAGGTGGTGTTGCAAAAGAATTTAATACTATTGCGATAGATGATGGAATAGCTATGGGACATTCAGGAATGTTATATTCTTTACCATCACGTGAATTAATTTCTGATTCTATAGAATATGTAATTAATGCACATTGTGCCGACGCAATGATTTGTATTTCAAATTGTGACAAAATAACTCCAGGTATGCTTATGGCAACTTTACGTTTAAATATACCTTCAGTTTTTATTTCTGGTGGTCCAATGGAAGCAGGTAAAATACAAAAAAACAATAAAACAATAAAAATTGATTTAGTTGATGCTATTATTCACGGAGGAGAAACTAATAAATCAGATGATTTTCTTAAAAATATTGAACTATCCGCTTGTCCTACATGTGGTTCTTGTTCAGGTATGTTTACAGCTAATTCCATGAATTGCTTAACAGAAGTAATGGGTTTATCTTTGCCTGGAAATGGCACTTTATTAGCAACCCATATCGATCGTAAAAATTTATTTATAAAATCAGCTAAAACTATAATTAAAATTACTGAAGAATATTATAAAAAAAACAATAAAAATGTTTTACCAAGAAATATTGCTAATAAAGAATCTTTTGAAAATGCAATGATATTAGATATTGCAATGGGAGGTTCAACTAATACTATTTTACATTTATTAGCAGCAGCTCAAGAGGCAAAAGTTGATTTCAAAATGTCTGATATTAATGAACTGTCTAAAAAAATACCCCATATTTGCAAAGTTTCACCGAGTACTTCACGATATCACGTAGAAGATGTTCATCGCGCAGGTGGTGTTATGGGTATTTTAGGTGAATTAAATCGTTTTAATTTATTGCATAAAAATACAAGAAATATATTGCAACTTAATTTAGAAGAAACATTAAATAAATATGATATTTTATCGACAAAAAATCTCGATATAATTAATATGTTTCAAGCAGGACCCGGTGGGATTCGTACAACAAAACCATATTCTCAAGATTTCAGATGGAAAACATTAGACAATGATCGTAAAAAAGGTTGTATTCGTTCTTGTAAATATGCTTATAGTCAAGATGGAGGATTAGCTGTTTTATATGGAAATTTAGCAAAAAATGGTTGTATAATAAAAACCGCAGGAATAGATAAAGAAAACTATATTTTTTCTGGAATTGCAAAAGTATATGAAAGTCAAGAAGAAGCAGTAAATGCTATTTTACATGGAAAAATAAAACCAGGTAATATTATTGTTATTCGTTATGAAGGTCCGAAAGGGGGACCAGGAATGCAAGAAATGTTATATCCAACTACATATTTAAAATCTATGCGTTTAGATAAAACGTGTGCATTAATTACTGATGGTAGATTTTCAGGAGGGACATCAGGTATTTCTATAGGACATATTTCACCTGAAGCCGCAAACAAAGGTATAATTGCTTTAGTAAAAAATAATGATATTATTGATATCAATATTCCACAAAGAATTATTCACTTGGATATCACAGATAAAGAACTATCTAATCGTGTTCTTGAAGAAGAATCAAAAGGATCTTTAGCTTATAAACCTCATAATCGTAAAAGATATGTTTCTTCTGCTTTAAAAACGTATGCTTTCTTTTGTACTAGTGCTGATAAAGGAGCGGTTAGAGATAATAAAAAAATATCTAATATTTAAAGAATTAGTTTTAAACTAAAAAATATATTTTTAAGATAAAGGAATCTTTACCACATGAATTATTTTAATACATTGAATTTTAGTCAAAAAATCAATCAAATAAATAAATGTCGTTTTATGAAAAAAAAAGAATTTAACAAAAAAAATGATATTTTAAAAAATAAAAATATAGTTATTATTGGTTGTGGTGCTCAAGGTTTAAATCAAGGATTAAACATGAGAGATGCAGGACTAAATGTTTCTTATGCATTAAAAAAAAATAGTATTTTAGAAAAAAATCAATCTTGGATTAACGCTATTGAAAATAATTTCAATGTAGACAATTATGAATCACTAATACCAAATGCCGATTTAGTAATTAATTTAACGCCTGATAAACAACATCATGATGTTATAAAAAAATTACAAAAATTAATGAAAAAAAATTCTTGTTTAGGTTATTCACATGGTTTTAACATTGTAGAATTTGGAGAAATAATAAGAAAAGATATCACTGTTATTATGGTTGCTCCAAAATGTCCTGGAACAGAAGTACGAGAAGAATATAAACGAGGATTTGGAGTTCCTACATTGATTGCAGTTCATTATGAAAATGATATCAATAAAATAGGATTAGAAATTGCAAAAGCATGGGCTTTTTCTATTGGAGGACATCGTGCAGGTGTACTTGAATCATCATTTGTAGCCGAAGTAAAGTCAGATTTAATGGGTGAACAAACAATTTTATGTGGAATGCTTCAAACTGCTTCATTATTATGTTATGAAAAATTAATTAAAGAAAACTATGATTCAGCATATGCTTCAAAATTAATACAGTATGGATGGGAAACTATTACAGAATCTCTTAAACATGGTGGTATTACTTTAATGATGGACCGATTATCTAATTCATCAAAAATAAGAGCTTATAAACTTTCTAAGAAAATTAAGAAAATATTATCACCATTATTTCAAAAACATATGGATAATATTATTTCAGGTGAATTTTCTACTGAAATGATGAAAGATTGGGCGAATGGAGATAAAAAATTATTAAATTGGCGATATAATACAAAAAATACAGATTTTGAAAAAGCTCCTTTTTATCAAGAAAAAATACCAGAACAAGAATACTATGATCATGGTATATTAATGATTGCAATATTAAAAGCCGGTATTGAATTATCTTTTGAAAAAATGATCCAAACAGGTATTATAGAAGAATCAGCTTACTATGAATCATTACATGAATTACCATTAATTGCGAATACTATTGCAAGAAAAAAATTATATGAAATGAACAAAGTTATTTCAGATACTGCTGAATATGGTAGTTATCTTTTTTCTGAAGCAGCATATCCTATTTTACAGAAATTCATGTTAACTCTTGAAAAAAATGATCTTGGTTGTTCACTACCTAATCAACCAATAGATAATATTGAGTTATATAAAATAAATCAAAAGATTCAAAATCATTCAATAGAAATTATTGGACGTAAACTAAGAAGTTATATGAGTGAAATGAAATCTATTAAAGTTGCAAGATAAAAATTAAAATACATAATTTTTATTTATCAATTCAACAATGTCATCTATCAATTAAATATTAATATTTTATGTCTCTAAATCTTGCTCAAAAAAATGCTATTGAATTTACTAATGGTCCCTGTCTGATATTAGCAGGGGCTGGTTCTGGAAAAACAAAAGTTATTATCAATAAAATCATTTATTTAATTAATAAATGTGAATATGAACCCGATAATATTGCAGCAGTAACTTTTACCAATAAAGCTGCTTATGAAATGAGAATGCGCTTATCACAATGCTTAAATATCTCAAAAATAAAAAAAATCACTATTTCAACTTTTCATTCATTGGGATTAGATATCATTAAGAGAGAAATTGATGAATTAGGATTTAATTATAATTTCACTCTATTAGATGAAAAAGATCAAGTGAGCTTATTAAAAAAAATATGTAAAAAAGAAATATACAATAATATTCAATCATTAAAAAAATTAAATTTTATGATTTCTTATTGGAAGAATAAATTTCTTACTCCTTTACAAGTTCAATTGTTGGCAAAATCTAGTGAAGAAAAGGATTTTGCATATATTTATGAACAATATAATAGTTATCTTTATCGAGCTAATATATTAGATTTTGATGATTTAATTTGTATACCAACATTGTTATTAAAAAATAACAAAAAAATAAAAGTACGTTGGCAAAAAAAAATTTCTTATTTGTTAGTAGATGAATATCAAGACACAAATAATAGTCAATATGAATTTATTAAAATGCTTACTAATACTAATTCTAGTTTTACATTAGTTGGAGATGATGATCAATCGATTTATTCATGGAGAGGAGCGAATCCTCAAAATATCTTTTTATTAAAAAAAGATTTTCCTAGTTTAAAGGTTATAACAATGGAACATAATTATCGATCTTCAGGTAGAATATTAAAAGCTGCTAATATTCTTATTGCTAATAATATGCATTTTTTAGAAAAAAAGTTATTCTCCAAACTTAAATATGGAAAAATTATAAAAGTTCTAATAGGTAAAAATGAAGAAAATGAAGCTGAAAAAATAGTTAAAAAAATTATTTCTCAACATTCTAAAAAAAAAATAAAATATCAAGATTATGCTATTTTATACCGTGGTAATTATCAATCTCGAATTCTTGAGAAAGCTTTAATAAAAGAAAATATACCGTATAACATTTCGGAAAAATCATCATTTTTTTCTCACCCTGAAATTAAAGATTTGTTAAGTTATCTTCGTATTGTTATTAATCCAGATGATAATCATGCATTCCTGAGAATTATTAATATTCCTTCTCGTCAAATAGGAAAAATTACATTAAAAAAATTAGAAGAATGGGCAAAAAAAACAAATAAAAGTCTTTTTCAAGCAAGTAATGATATATTAATAAAAAATTTTTTAAAAGAAAAAACTGTCAATAGAATAAAAAAATTTATTTTTAAAATAGAAGAGTTTTCCAAACTATCTTATTCACAACCGCATAATATTTTAGATTATATTATCGATGATATTAAATACGAAATATGGTTATCTAAAATTTTGAAAGAATCCAATAAAATTAAAAACAGTATAAATAACATTTATACTTTATCAAAATGGTTTAAAAATATGCTTAAAGGAGATAATTTTGAACAACCAATGACTTTGTCACAAATTGTCACACGAATGACAATTCGTGACATTCCAGAAAAAAATATAAGAGAAGAACAACAGGATCGAGTACAATTAATGACTTTACATGCTTCTAAAGGATTAGAATTTTCTTCAGTATTTATAATTGGTATGTGCGAGGGAATCTTGCCTACTCAAAAAAGCATTGATAACAATAATATAGAAGAAGAAAGAAGATTAACTTATGTAGGAATAACTCGAGCAAAAAAACAGTTATTTTTTACTTATTGTGGTAAACGGAATCAATATGGACAAATATTAGATATGCTACCTAGTAGGTTTTTATTTGAATTACCTCAAGAAGATTTGCAATGGGATAAAAATATTTTTTCAAATCAATCCATCAAAAAAATAGAACAAATTAAATTAAAAATATCTAATTTAAAAAAAATATTAAAAAAAAAATAGAACAATTTTAAATAAAATTTTTTAAATTTAGTTTTAAAAAATTATTAAAAATGATATTATCATATTATATACTTTTAAATTATAAAAATTTAAATTTTATTTATTTAAAATTTCTTACGACTGAGTAAACATATCAAAATGAATAAAATAGTTAAACTAACCGATCAAAATTTTAAAGAAGAAGTTTTAAACTCAAAAAGTTTTGTTTTAGTTGATTTTTGGGCTCAATGGTGTAATCCTTGTAAAATTTTAGCACCTATTTTAGAAGAAATATCAAAAGAATATTCTAATAAAATTATTATTGGAAAATTAAATATTGAAGAAAATCCCAATACTGCACCAGTATATTCTATCAGAAGTATTCCTACGTTATTATTGTTTCATAATAGTGAAGTTCTTGCTACTAAAGTTGGAGCAATATCTAAACTACAACTGAAAGAATTTTTAGATGAACACATTAGCTAAAATTATTAAAATAGTTAATTAAACACATTAAAAATTTAATTCTATTTAAAATTTATTAGTAAATTTTAAAATTATGTCATAATTTTTATTTCGAGATATACCCCGATTTTACTAAGAACCCACCATTATGAACCTTACCGCACTTAAAAATATGCCAGTTTCTGAACTAATTACTCTTGGTGAAAAAATGGGGTTGGAAAATTTAGCGCGTATGCGTAAACAAGATATTATTTTTGCCATCCTTAAACAACATGCAAAAAGTGGAGAAGATATATTTGGAGACGGTGTTTTAGAAATATTACAAGATGGATTTGGTTTTCTACGTTCTGCAGATAGCTCTTATTTAGCTGGTCCTGATGATATTTATGTTTCACCAAGTCAAATTCGTAGATTTAATTTACGTACAGGTGATACTATCGCTGGAAAAATTAGACCACCTAAAGAAGGTGAAAGATATTTTGCTCTACTTAAAGTAAATGAAGTCAATTATGATAAACCTGAAAACGCAAGAAGTAAAATATTATTTGAAAATCTAACACCATTGCATGCTAACTCTAGATTACGAATGGAACGTGGGAATGGATCCACTGAAGATTTAACAGCAAGGGTATTAGATTTAGCATCACCTATCGGACGGGGACAAAGAGGATTAATTGTAGCACCTCCAAAAGCCGGAAAAACAATATTACTTCAAAATATAGCACAAAGCATTGCTTATAATCATCCAGATTGCGTTTTAATGGTATTGTTGATTGATGAAAGACCAGAAGAAGTAACTGAAATGCAAAGACTAGTCAAAGGAGAAGTAGTTGCTTCTACTTTTGATGAACCTGCATCAAGACATGTTCAAGTTGCCGAAATGGTTATTGAAAAAGCTAAAAGACTAGTTGAACATAAAAAAGACGTAATTATTTTACTTGATTCTATTACTCGTTTGGCAAGAGCTTATAATACAGTAGTGCCGGCATCTGGAAAAGTCCTAACAGGAGGAGTTGATGCTAATGCTTTACATAGACCTAAAAGATTTTTTGGTGCTGCACGCAATGTAGAAGAAGGAGGAAGTTTAACAATTATTGCGACTGCACTAGTAGATACTGGTTCTAAAATGGATGAAGTAATTTACGAAGAGTTTAAAGGAACAGGTAATATGGAACTTCCGTTATCTAGAAAAATTGCAGAAAAACGTGTTTTTCCAGCTATTGATTACAATCGATCAGGAACTAGAAAAGAAGAGTTATTAACTTTGCCAGATGAA
Organism: Buchnera aphidicola (Macrosiphum euphorbiae); assembly: GCF_005237295.1. Lineage (NCBI taxonomy): Bacteria > Pseudomonadati > Pseudomonadota > Gammaproteobacteria > Enterobacterales > Erwiniaceae > Buchnera > Buchnera aphidicola. The sequence goes on along the minus strand of NZ_CP033006.1, from coordinate 630,963 downwards.
CTCCAAAAAATGTGGATTCTAAGAAAAATTATTCATCCTATGAGTGAAATAGATGCAATGGAGTTCTTACTTAACAAACTCTCTATGACTAAAACAAATGATGAATTTTTTGACATGATGAAACGTTCATAAACTTAAAAATATTTTTAATATTTATTAAATGTAAATTTTTTTAAAAAAAGCTGGACAATCAAGATTATTACTTTTAAAATCTAACTTGTTTTTATATTAATGCGCTCGTAGCTCATTTGGATAGAGCGCTACCCTCCGAAGGTAGAGGTATCAGGTTCAAATCCTGTCGAGCGCACTTTTCCTTTTTATAGAGAAAGTTTTTTAGATTGGTGGCTATAGCTCAGTTGGTAGAGTGCTGGATTGTGATTCCAGTGGTCATGGGTTCAAATCCCATTAGCCACCCCAAATAATATGATGTACAATAGATATTATTAAAACTGCTTATTATTATTTTAAAAACGGCGAATAGCGCAGCTTGGTAGCGCAACTGGTTTGGGACCAGTAGGTCAGAGGTTCAAATCCTCTTTCGCCGACCAAAAGACTATGTTGTAACATTTATTTTTTTAATTTTTTCAAGAAAATATTCATTATTAGCATAGTTTAAAACTATGATATCCTTCCATCCTAATTTTTTTGCTATCTGTAATAATCGTCTGCCTACAACAAAAACTTTACATTTAAATAACCATTGATTCTGATTAGTATTAGAAATAATATTTTTTATTTGATATAAAGCTTCACTACTCGTTATTAATAAAGTGTTTATTTTATAAAAACGCCATTTTTTTACTTCTATATTACTATCTAAAACTTTAAAAACTCTTTTATAACATTCAATTAAACAAATTTTAAAACCTTCTTTTTTTAATTTTTTTTCTATTAATTTTCGACCATTTTCTCCTTGTAATAAAACAATTTTATTATTTTTTATTTTATCTCTATATAATATCTTTAGTAAACCTTCACTGTTTTCTTTTTTTGGAGGAAAAGTAATTTTTTTTTAATATATTTTTTAAGAAAAAAAGCAGTACTTTTTCCAATAGCATAATATTTTACATGAAAAGGCCATTTTAAATTATTATTTTTTAAATATAAATTAGTATAAAAAATAGATTTTTTAGAAAAAATAACAATAATTTTTGATTCATATAATTCATTAATTTTTTTTGATAAACTTATTGGGCTAGTACTTGGATAAAAATCAAATAAAGAAAAATGCCAAGAAGGTATACCAATTTTATTTAAGTGCTTTGCTAATTCTTCTCCTGAAGGAGAAGGGCGCACAACTAATATTTTCATATATAATAAGATTGTTTAATATGAAGATTATTTAAAATATTTTTAGCTCCATTACTAAGTAATTCATCAGCAAGTGAGTATCCCATTTTTTCTCCTGTATTATAGCAACCTATTCTTTCTCCTTTTAATATTATTTTACCATTAGGCGAACCTACTAATCCTCTTAACCAAATCTTATTTTTTTTTAAAATAGCATAACTTCCAATTGGAATCTGACATCCCGATTCTAATTTTCTGCAAAAAGCTCTTTCTGCATTTATTTCAATGAAAGTATTTTTGTGATTAAGACGAGATAAAAAGAATAAAACTTTTTTATCATGTATTCTAGATTGAATGCCAATAGCACCTTGTCCACATGATGGTAGAGATAATTCTGCAGGTATAATTTGAGTGATTCTATTTTTTAAACTTAATCTATTCAATCCTTCAGTAGCAAGAATAATTGCATCATATTTACCTTGATCTAATTTAGCTATTCTAGTTTCTATATTACCTCTTAAAGGAGAAATAATTAAATCTGGACGATAAGTAATTAATTGACACTGTCTTCTTAAGCTAGATGTGCCAATTATAGCACCCTTAGGCAAGTGATTTATGGATTGATAATTATTAGATATTAATGAGTCTAAAGCATTTCCTCTTTTACATATACTAACTAAACATAATTCTTTTGTAATGTTTACCGGAAGATCTTTCATAGAATGAATTGCAATGTCTGCTTTATTTTCAAGTAAAGCACGTTCTAATTCTTTAATAAATAATCCCTTTCCGCCAATTTTTGAAAGAGATTTATTCAAGATATTATCTCCATGAGTAACAATAGGAATTAATTTGATATTTAAATCAGGATATAAAGATAGTATTTTTTTTTGAACATATTTAGTTTGCTCTAAGGCTAAAGGACTTCTTCTAGTAGCAATTCTTAATGTTTTATTGTGCATATCAGGATTCATATTAATATAGATACATTTTTTATAATTTTGTACAATAAAAATATTTTTTTTATTTAAAAAATATTATCATTTTTTTATATTCAACATATATTATTTTTTACAAAAAATGAAATCATTATTTGATTGAATAGAACATGCATTTTCAAATATTTCCCAAAAATTTTTATTACTACGATTACAGATCCATTCATTATTTTTATAATTAAAATGATGTCCATTTACCTTTGTAGCTAGCCAAATTTGTTTTAATGGTTCTTGTTTATTAATTATAATTAAACTTTTATTTTCAAAAGTAATAGTTATGACATAATCTTGAATTTCATAATCAAAATCAATTTGATCATGTAAATCTAAACTGTCTTCTATTTTTGAAAACAAATTATTTACTAATACATAAAAATTGTTATTCTCTTTTTTAGAACTTATTTTTTTTTTCATAAAATAATCCTTAATTTAATTTTAATTATAACAAATTATAAAAAATAAAAATAATCAAATTTATATAAATAAACGCCATCTTACTTTTTTAATAAAATTAAAATATCATATAACAGTATTAAAATATTATTTATGATAAATAAATAAAGATATTAAAAATATAAAAATAATTATTAGAGGAAAAAATGGATTTATACTATAAAAATAAAAAAAAAATAAACTTTTCTAAAATGCATGGATTAGGCAATGATTTTATGGTTATTAATTGTATTAAAGAAAATTTTATTTTATCATCATTTACAATAAAAAAATTATCTAATCGATATACTGGAATTGGTTTTGATCAATTATTACTTGTAGAAAAATCAAAAAGTTCTTTAGTTGATTTCAACTATAGAATTTTTAATGCTAATGGGAATGAAGTTGAACAATGTGGAAATGGCGCTCGATGTTTTGGTCTTTTTTTATTGTTAAACGGCTTAACTAATAAAAATAAAATCTCAGTTAGCACCAAAAAAAGACATTTAATTATCGAATTTCTACCTAAAAATATGATTAAAGTAAATATGAATGAACCTGATTTTAAATTTCATAATTTGTTTTTATCAAAAAATATTTTATATAAAAATTTCTCAATAAAACTTTTTAATGAAAATTTAATTTGTAGTTTAGTGTCTATTGGCAATCCTCATTGTATTATTAAAGTACAATGTATCAAACATGCACCTGTAAATATCATTGGTAAACGTATAGGAAAAAATTCAATATTTCCTAAAGGAATAAACGTAAGTTTTATGGAAATTATAAATAAAAAAAATATTAAATTAAGAGTGTACGAACGTGATGTAGGTGAAACACAAGCTTGTGGAAGTGCTGCTTGTGCTGCAGTTGCAATAGGCATAGCACAAAAATTACTTTCTAATGTTGTTGAAGTTGAACTATTAGGTGGGAAACTAATTATAATGTGGAAGGGTTTTGGAACCCCGCTTTATATGATAGGACCTGCTAAACATGTGTATGACGGTTATATATATATATAAAAACTATTTTTTACTTAAAAAAGAGGCTAGATATTTTGATTTCATTAAATAATAAAAAAAAATTATTAGAGAAACAATATATAAAAAAAAATACAAAAAAATTTAATCAAGTTATTTTAGCTCTTTTTTCCGGTGGTTTTGCTACTTTTTCTATTCTATATTGTGTGCAATCAATTTTACCAATATTTTCTAAACAATTTTATTTAACTCCTGCAGAAAGTAGTTTATCTCTTTCTGCTGCAACTGTAACAATGGCTTTAGGCATGCTTTTTACTGGACCGTTATCTGATATTATTGGTAGAAAATCAATTATGTCTGCTTGTTTATTTATAGCTGCAATATTAACTATAATATGTTCAATGATGACTAGCTGGACTAGTATTGTGCTATTACGATCATTAACTGGATTAGCCTTAAGCGGTGTTGTTGCTGTTGCTATGACATATATTAGTGAAGAAATACATCCTGATTCTTTGTCTTTTTGTATGGGATTATATATTAGTGGAAATACTATAGGTGGCTTTTCAGGAAGGTTTTTAAGTAGTATTTTAGCGGAAAAATTTTCTTGGAATGTTTCACTGATGATAATCGGTTTATTTGCTTTCATAGCATCTTGTTTTTTTTTGTATTTTTTACCTCCTTCTAAAAATTTTTTATCCATTTCTATTAATTTTTATAAATTTTTAAATCGTTTTTATTTGCAAATAAAAAACCCAGCATTATTTATTCTTTTCATTATAGGTTTTATACTGATGGGCAGTTTTGTTACTATTTTTAATTATATTGGTTATCGTTTGATGTTAGCACCATTTTTTCTTTGTCAATCAAGCATAGGATTAATATCTATTATTTATTTAACTGGAGTATACAGTTCTCCTAAAGCTGGCATCTTAATTAACAAGTATCATCGTAATAATATTCTTATCGCATCATTACTTTTAATGATAATAGGTGTTTTTATTACACAATATAATCAATTATTAATAGTAATTTTAGGTTTGATAATATTTTCTGGCGGTTTTTTTGCATCTCATTCTACTGCTAGTAGCTGGGTTGGTTCATATACCCATGTTGCTAAAATTCAAGCTACATCTTTATATCTATTTTTTTATTATCTAGGTTCTAGTGTATTTGGTACATTTGGTGGGTTTTTTTGGTTTCATATGAAATGGCCTGGAATTTCTATTTTTATAATAATAACATTATTTTTTGGTGTTTTTTTATCTTTTAAATTAAAGAAAAAAAATTTTTAAAAAAAATTTAATATTTTTTTATGTTATATAAAATATTTTATAAAATAAAAAATATATTTTACTTTCCTCAGACATAGTTTCTCACAGATAATAAACTTAGTTCAATTCATCAAAATGGCTTAAAGATTATGCTAGATTTATTTTCTTATTCTGATTTGAATCATAGTTTATTGGTTTTTTTAGCTTTATTCTTTGTTTTATTTTATGAAGCTATCAATGGCTTTCATGATACAGCAAATGCAGTATCAACTTTAATATATACTCGAGCAATGTCTGCAAATATTGCAGTTATAATGTCTGGTATATTTAATTTTTTAGGTGTTTTACTAGGAGGTTTAACTGTTGCTTATGCAATTGTTCATTTATTACCAAACGATTTATTATTAAATACTACCTCAAAAAACGCTCTTGCTATGGTTTTTTCAATGTTACTAGCAGCTATACTTTGGAATTTATCTACATGGTATTTTTGTTTACCTGCATCAAGTTCGCATTCTTTGATTGGTGCAATTATTGGAATAGGTTTAACAAATGCAATAGTTACAGGTTCATCTTTAGTAAATGCACTTAATATTCCTAAAATGACTAGTGTTTTTTTATCTCTTATTTTTTCTCCTATTATTGGATTGATAGTAGCTGGAAGTTTGATTTTTTTACTACGCTATTATTTAAATAATAATAAAAATTTTTATCGTATTCACATGACACCATTAGAACGTGAAAAAATAGATGGTAAAAAAACACCGCCATTTTTAATTAGAATAGCTTTAATTTTATCATCTATTGGAGTTAGTTATGCTCATGGTGCAAATGATGGACAAAAAGGTATTGGATTAATAATGCTTGTACTTATAGGTATTTTACCTGGTTCTTTTTTAGTAAATTTAAATGCTAATAAATATGAAATAAAATATACAAAAGACACATTAAATAATTTAGAAGAATATTATTTAGAAAAAACCATTCACAAATCAAATATTATAAAAAATAAAAATGTAATAAATAATTCAGTTGTAAATTATCAATTTTATGATGTTATAAAAAATATTCAAAATACTAAATTATTATTAGAAAACATATCTGACTATAATGTGTTAAATATTAAGAAAAGATTTCAATTACGGCATTTTTTACTATCTATTTCTGATTTCATTGATAAAACAGTCAATTCTTCTAATATTAATGCAAAAGATAAATATTTTTTAATAACAAGTAAAAAAATGATACTTAAAACAATCGAATATGCACCGATGTGGATTATATTAATTGTTGCTTTATCTTTATCAATAGGAACAATGATAGGTTGGAAACGTATAGTTATTACTATTGGTGAAAAAATAGGAAAAAAAAGAATGACATATGCACAAGCTATGTCAGCACAAATAACAGCTTCTTTTTCTATTGGAATAGCAAGTTATACAGGTATACCTGTTTCTACTACGCACATTCTTTCATCTTCTGTAGCAGGTACAATGTTAATTGATGGTGATGGAATTCAAATAAAAACCATAAAAAACATCGCTTTAGCATGGGTGTTAACTCTTCCTGTTTCAATTTTATTGTCTGGATTTTTATATTGGATTACATTATTTATAATATAAAAAATTGATTTTTAATATATTCATAATATTTATTAATTTAATAGGAGTACGTGCGAAATATATGTACTCCTGTTATATTTAAAAAGGTTGATATATATCAAAACGATGTTTTTTTGTAGTAATAGTAAAATTTACCTTGTCTTTAGATAAAGGCTTTGCATAATAAGGACGTTTTACAATAATTCTATTTTTTGCTAATTTTCTAGAAATATTTAACAATATTTCAGAATCATAATTATATCCTATTAATTTTCTAATAAGTTGCATTTTTTTTTTAGGTAAGGATTTTTTATTATGAGATGGATACATAGGATCTAAATAAATTATATCTGGTCTTGAAATAGGCATTTCTAACATATTAGAACTATCGTTTACTACCAAATGTAATCTTTTTTTTAGCCAATGACCTATTTTTTTATCTTGATATCCTCTTTGTAAACCATCTTTTAATAAAGCAGCAACTATTGGATGACGTTCTATCATAAGAACTTGACATCCTAAAAAAGAAAATATGAAGGAATCATTACCTAAACCTGCAGTTGCATCTAATATAGAAGGAAAATAAGAATTTTTTATCCCTGCAACTTTAAATAAAACTTCATTTTTTTTTCTAAAATGAAAACATCGATAATTATTTTTTTTTGAAGTAAAATCAACTTTTATAGATTTTTGATTAAAATTTTCACGGTTATACAACTCTAATGAGTCATGATTTATTATTAAACCCATAGAACAATTTTCATCATGTTTTAATTTAAGTGAATTAATTAAACTGTATATTCTTTTATTATAATGGTTGAGTTTTAAGTATATTTTCATGTTTTCTATCTTTTTTATTTTCTAAAATTAATAATTGACTTTTAAAGAAAAATAATTAGAATATAGATTAATAATTTTTTCATATATTTTAAATTTTAAGGAACACATTTAAAGTATATTAAAAATAATTCTTTAAAAAGGCAAAAACATTATGTCATCTAATTTTTTATTTAATATAGATATAGTAAACAAAAGATATTCAAATAAAATAGGTATTTATGAAGACACTATAAAAAAAACATTAAATAACAAAAAAAATATTGATAAATTTCAAAAAACTAATTTTGATGATAAAAATTCTGAAAAATTAAATAATCTTGAAAATAAAACACACTTAACAAATTTAGAAAATTCATATAAAAATTCCTTAATTTTATTGGATATAATGCAAAAAAAAATCGAAAAAACTATTCTTGAAAAATATGATATAGAAGAGAATTATGATATAGAAGAGAATTATGATATAGAAGAGAATAAAGAAAAAGACAATAACATAATTATTAAAAAAAGTGATGATGAAAAAAATCAAAATATACTCATAAAAAAAAATTCTTGAAGAATCTCCCGCAAATTTTTTCAAAAACAAAACAGAATCATCTAATAAAAAATTCCTAGATTTTGATATTTTAGAAATAGCGGAAAATGTTCTTGAAACAATAAAAAATACAGTCGTAAAAACTTATGAAACTGTTAAAACAGAAACTATAAATTTATTTAATGGTACAACATTTAAAAAAATGTTTTTTTTACCAGACGATAAAAATTTAAAATCAAATTCAAAATCAGAATCCGTTACTTCTTTATCTGAACGTATTGAACAGCTTCAAAGAATTATTGAATCTTCAAAAGTTTATATTAGAGCTATCATTGAAAAAATTAGATATCAAGGAAAAATAAAAATTGTTAACAAATTGAATGGTAATCCACTTCATCCTGAATATCAAAGTTCATTTCCTGATCTTTTGACTCCAACACCCAAACCTAAGAATGAAAATGATTTTTATCCTTTTAAAAGATTAGATGAAAATTTTGATTTAGAAGGAAGAAAAGATATATTAAAAACAGATCAAAGTTTTAAAACAAGAATGAATAAAAGCATTCAGGAAGCTTATTATAGTGATTTTATTAGTAATAATCAATGGATAGTTTCAGATCAATTAAACTCATTTCACAATATTCGATTTACAATTAAAAATTTTCAAAAAAACTATGAATCTTTAAAATTATCTAATAATTTAGATCGAAAATTTATGGCTGATTCCAATCCATTTTTTTTTATTATAAACAACGATTTTATTCCTATTAACAATCGACAAAAAATGCTAGAAAATTTTAAGAAAATAATACCAAACGTTGAATCTCAAAAATTAATTTCCACATATGCAAATCAAAAATTTTTATATCAATCTTATCTTCAGTTAATTTCTGAACATCCAGAGATTGATCAATATCAAGTGAAAAATTCAAGAAACATTTATAAAGTAGACTTTCTAAATGACGGTTCAATTAAACTAGTTGCTACTAATTTATCTGATTTAGATGCAAATAATGATAATAATTATGTTCAAAAATATAGATCTTTTGGAATACGTGCAACTATAATTTTTCCTCCAAATAATTCACCGATAATGAAATATTCGCATTTTGTAAAATAAATATTTTTAAACTTTTAATTTATTAGTAGGGTAGACTATATACCCTACTAATTAAAAAAAATACTTTCATTTTATAGAATTATTATTGAGTTTTCTTAATAATGCAGAATGGACTTCTTTAGGAAGATAAGGTTTTATATTACCTTTATATTTTGCAATTTCTTTAACGAAAGATGAAGATATAAAAGAAACTTCTTTAGAAGAAAGTAAAAAAATACTATCTAAATCTGGATAAATCTGTTTATTTATAGCAGCTAATTTTATTTCATAGTCAAAATCAAATATTGTTCTAACTCCTCTAATTAAAATATTAGCCTTTTCTTTTTTTGCTAAATTAGCAAGCAAATCATTAAATCCAAGTATTTTTTTTACATTTTTTAAATGAATTGTGACTATTCTAGTTAATTCTATTCGTTCTTTTAAATTAAAAATCGGTTTTTTTTCAACATTATTAGAAATTGCAATAGTTATACTATCAAATATTTTTGTTGCACGTGTTATAATATCTAAATGTCCATATGTAATTGGATCAAAAGTACCTGGATATATTGCAGTTTTATTCATATTTTTATTTTTTTTTATTTTTAAACAACTTTTCTTGACCTTAATAAATTTTTAAAGAAAATTAAGATGAAAAAAATAGTCTGGAAACCTAGTGCTTCTATTAAAAGTTTAATCAAAAGATCGAAAATTATTTCTGATATTCGTTTATTTTTTTACCAAAAAAATATTCTTGAAGTAGAAACACCAATTTTATCACGTTCAACAGTTACTGATATACATTTATCATCATTTGAAACTAATTATTTTTCATTAAATAATGTTAATGATAAATTAAAACTATGGTTGACAACTAGTCCAGAATATCATATGAAACGTTTATTAGCATCAGAAAGTGGACCTATATATCAGATTTGTCATAGTTTTCGAAATGAAGAATCAGGTCGATATCATAATCCGGAATTTACTATATTAGAATGGTATCAACCGTTTTATTCTATGCAGAAATTTATTGAAGAAATAGATAAATTCCTTCAACAGATATTAAATTACAATCAATCAGATAAAATTTCTTATCAAAATCTATTTATAGATTTTTTTAAAATAGATCCATTATCTACAAATTTATTAGAGTTACATCAAATATCTAAAAAATTGAAATTAGATTATTTAACTCGTTTTGAAAACGATTTAAATAAATTTATACAATTATTATTTACATTAAAAATAGAACCTAATATAGGAAAAGACAGACCTATTTTTGTTTATCATTTTCCTGCAAAACAAGCATCTCTTGCGGCTATTAATTCACAAGATTCTCGTATATCAGATAGATTTGAGATTTTTTTTAAAGGAATAGAATTAGGAAATGGTTTTTATGAACTTACAGATGCTAATGAACAAAAAAAACGTTTTATCAAAGATAATAAAGAACGTTTTTCTATGAACCTTCCAACACAAAAAATAGATGATTGTTTTTTAGATGCTTTATATCATGGTTTACCTCCTTGTTCAGGAGTTGCAATAGGTTTAGATCGATTAATTATGTTGGTTTTAAATAAAAAAAACATTCAAGAAGTTATCTCTTTTCCACTAGATCGTTGTTAAGATTATAAAAAATATTTTACCAGTAATTTTCTACTGTAATGTTGCCTTTTTTTCGACGTAAATGTTTTTCCATATTTCTATTATTTTTTAAGAATAAAAAGGTATCTTTTACCATTAAAGGGTTTCCGCACAACATAACATGTGAAGTTTCAGGGTTGATTGAAAGACCGATATGTTTTTCTAGTATTTTATTTTTTAATAAAAAAGGTATTCTGCCTGTTAAAGAATTTGGATTTTTTTCCCTACTAGTAATAGTCTGAATCTTTAATTTTCCATTATATTTTTTACATAGTTCTTTCATAAGAGGCAAGTAAGTTAATTCATTTTGATACCGAACTGCATGTATCAAGACAATACGATTAAATCTGTCAATATTTTTAGCTTCTTTTAAAATTGAACAATAGGGACCTATGCCCGTGCCAGTAGCAAACATCCATAATATTTCACAATCTGGTACTTCATCTATAATAAAGAAACCACACGCTTTTTTTTTAATAAAGACTTGATCACCGCTTTCAAGATTATATAATAGATTGCTTAGTTTTCCATTTATTACACGAACAATATAAATTTCTAAATTTTTTTCACTAGGAGCATTAACATATGAATATGCTCTTTGAATTTTATTTTGATTTAAAGAATCACTATCAGGTAAAGCTAATTTAGTAAATTGTCCTGCATAAAAAGGTTCTACAGAAGCATTTAACACAAGACTGAATAAATTTTTAGTCCATCTTTTTACTGTTAAAATATCTGCATTAATCCATGGATTCATTATTTATTCTCAATAATTTATAATTAAATCGCTGTACTTATAAAAATAAGTACAGTGATTTTTATCTTTTTTATAGTTTTATTTTTTATCAATTTTTTTAGTATCTTCAGGAAGATTAATTGAAATTTTTTTAGGTTTTTCTTCTTCTGGAATATTACATTCAAAGTCTAATTTTAATAAACCTAAAGACAATTCTGCTTTTTTTACTTTGATTTTATGATCTAAATTAAAATTTAAAGAAAAATTATTAAATATTATACCTTTATGTAACCATTTACTACATTCCTGGTTATTATGATTTTTGTTATCTTCTTTTTTACCTTGAATAGATAATTGATTGTTGTGTACAGAGATATCTAATTCTTCTTCTTTATATCCAGGAATACTTAGTGTCAATTGATATTGAATGTCATTTATTTGACATAAATTATATGTTGGCGTATCAGATATTGGTTTCTCTCCTGTTAAAGTGCTAAACATTTTATCGATTTGATTAAATCTGTTTGAAAAAATATTATGATCATTGAAATTTGGAATAAATGAAAGAGAACGATAAGACATAGCAAACTCCTCTTAAATATTTTCTGATTAAAAAATCAATAAATGTTTTATTTTATAGTAAGGTTTTATTTTTTTTTTTCAATAGTAATTGTTAAATTAATTTAAATTTATTTTTAATAATGTAAAAAATATTTATTTATTTTATAAAAAAAAATAATTAATACATATTTTAACAATATATATTTTAAACAAAAACTATAAAATAAAACGGCTAAGATCTTCATTAGATATTAATTGATCTAAATTTTCGCCTACGTAATTTGAATTGATTTCAATTGTATTACCTTTATTATCGCTAGCATTAAAAGATATATCTTCCATTAATTTTTCTAATACAGTATGTAATCGACGAGCTCCAATATTTTCCATAGATTCATTCACCTTCCAAGCAGCTTCTGCAATATTACGTATTCCTTCTTTTGTAAAATTGATACAGACACCTTCTGTTTCCATAAGTGCTTTGTATTGTGCAGTAATAGATGCTTTAGGTTCAGTTAAAATTTTTTCAAAATCATCAATAGTAAGTGCTTGTAATTCAACTTTAATTGGCAGACGACCTTGGAGTTCAGGAATTAAATCAGAAGGTGTAGATGTTTGAAATGCTCCAGATGCAATAAATAAAATATGATCTGTCTTAACCATCCCATGTTTAGTAGATACAGTACATCCTTCAACTAATGGAAGTAAATCTCTTTGCACACCTTCTCGAGAAATATCTGGTCCGGAGGAATCACCTCGTTTACATATTTTATCAATTTCATCAATAAAAACTATTCCATGTTGTTCAACTGCATTAATAGCTTCTTTTTTAATTTCTTCTTGATTAATTAGTTTAGCTGCTTCTTCTTCTGTTAAAAGTACAATGGCATCTTTAATTTTAAGACGTCTGCTGTTTTTTTTGTGTCCTCCTAAATTTTGGAATAAAGATTGCAATTGACTAGTTAACTCTTCCATTCCTGGAGGCGCCATTATTTCAACACCCATAGTAGTTGCTAATACATTGATTTCTATTTCTTTATCATCTAAAACACCTTCTCGTAATTTTTTTCGAAATATTTGAATTGTTTTTGAAAGACTTTCATTTTTTTCGTTTTCTGTCCAATTTTTTTTAGGTCTAGGAACGAGGACATCTAAAATTTTCTCTTCTACTATTTCTTCTACTCGAATTTTGTTTTTTTCGATGTTTTTAATTCTAATCATTTTTATTGCAGCATCAGTTAAATCGCGAATAATTGAATCTACTTCTTTTCCAACATATCCTACTTCGGTAAATTTAGTTGCTTCTACTTTAATAAAAGGAGAATTTGCTAATTTAGCTAAACGTCTTGCAATTTCTGTTTTTCCTACTCCTGTAGGCCCAATCATTAAAATATTTTTAGGTGTTATTTCATGACGTAATTCACTATTCAACTGCATACGGCGCCAACGATTTCTTAATGCAATAGACACAGCTCTTTTTGCTTTTTCTTGACCAATAATAAATTTATCAAGTTCAGAAACAATTTGAGGAGGAGTCATTTCAGACATAGAGATAATCCTTATTTTTCTGAAAACAGTTCTTTTATAGTAAAAGTGTGATTTGTATATATACAAATATTAGCAGCAATATTTAATGATTTTTTTACAATTTGATTCGCGTCTAAATCAGTATTATCTATTAATGCTCTAGCAGAAGATTGAGCATAAGAACCACCAGATCCTATAGCTATTAAATCATCTTCAGGTTGTATTACATCTCCATTTCCTGTAATTATTAATGAAGTTTCTTTATCAGCAACTGCTAATAAAGCTTCAAGTTTTCGTAACATTCTATCTGATCGCCAATCTTTTGCTAATTCAATAGCAGAACGTTGTAATTGACCTTGGTACATAGCTAGTTTTTTTTCAAACATTTCAAATAGTGTAAATGCATCTGCAGTTCCCCCTGCAAAACCAGCAATTACTTTTTCATGATATAACGATCTAATTTTTTTTACATTGCTTTTCATGATTGTATTGCCTAAAGTTGCTTGTCCATCACCTCCAATTACTACTTTATTTTTTAATCTTACGCTTAATATTGTGGTCACAAGAAAAACCTCTTCAAAATAATATTTTTATTTCTTATACTTGTTTATTAATATAAAAATATTTTATATATAAGATGTAATTAGCTACTTTTTTTAAATAGCATATGATTTTCAGTTATATTATTTTTTTAAAATATTCTTCTAAAATACTTTTTGAAATAATTTTATTTAATTATGTAAAACTAAATTTTATTTAATTATGTAAAACTATAATAGTTCAATTTAATTAATTTTTAAAAGATATGTATTTTACAAATTTTCTAGTTTGTGAATATATTCCCATTTTTCTTTTGGTTTAGGTGGTAATATATTATTATTTTCAATATTTTTTATGATATTTTTACTTTTGGTTTCGGAAAATTTTTTTAAATTTACATTTAAACAAATAAAAAAAATGAATATAGATATTAGAGTTAAATAAATATATGAATTTAATTTTTTGTTTTTATTTTTTTTTTTATTAAAATACACAGAATTGATTTTTCTTTTATTATCATACATATATTTTTTTAATGTTATCTTTTATAAATAAAAATTGATAATTTTTTAGTATTAATATATTAATACTCGTATAATAAATATAGATATTCAAAATTAATTCAGGAATGTTTTAGATGAAAAAAAAAATCCATCCTTGTTATTCTAAAATAACAGCTACCTGTTCTTGTGGAAACATAATTGAAGTTTATTCTACTATTAATCATAATCTAAATTTAGATATATGTGCAAAATGTCATCCATTCTATACGGGAAAACAAAGAGTTATTGATACTGGAGGCCGTGTTGAAAGATTTAAAAAGCGTTTTAAATTTATTAAGAAAGAATTAAATTAAAATTATTTTTTCTTTTTATAATTAATATTTTTAAAATTTAAGCATCTGAAAATTGCATATTTAGATGCTTAACGATAACAAAATTACTATTTTAAAATATATTTATTTTCTTAAAAATTAGATGAATGATTGAAATAATTCTTAAGACCTAAATAAATAGAATTAGCAATTTTATTTTGGTGATCAGCAGTTCTCAATTTTTTTTCTTCTAAAAAATTTGTAATAAAACCAGTTTCTATTAATATTGAAGGTGTGTTAATAGAACTTAATATGCTTAAACTAGCATAATTTGGATATGTTTTATTTAACTTTGTATTTTTTTTAAGTTGTTCTAATATTTTTTTAGATATATCTAATTCTATTTTTTGAAAATTATTAAATTGCAAATCTAGAATAGTTTTTTTTAAAAAAAAATCATATTTATTTTCGTTAAATATATTTTCAATTTTTTTAGAAAAAAGTATTGCCGGTGTTTTTTTTAAATAATTATCGATTTCACGATTCATTCTAGTTTTTGATAGCATCCAAACGGATGCTCCTGATACATATTGTTTTTTAGAAGAGTCAGCGTGAATAGATATTAATAAATTTACGTGATTGTTTTTGAGAAACTGTTTTCTTTTTGTTAATGAAAGATAAGAATCATTATTACGAGTTAGGATTGCGTAGAACATGCTATCGTGATTTAGTAAATTTTTAAGTCGAAGTGCTATTTCAATGTTTACTTTTTTTTCTTGTAATCCTTGAATTCCAATTGCTCCAGGATCGTATCCACCGTGTCCTGCATCTATTACTATAGTAACTGTTTTTAAAGCATTTAAATTATTTTTTTTATAATTTTTGTAGAATTTATTTATAGCGTAATAATTAATTTTTTTAAAATTTTTATTTTTCTTGTTTTTTACTAAATACATTTTGTTAAAAAAAAATTTTTTGTTTTTTTGGACTATCTTTTATAGATAAAACATTTGTTTTATTGCTGGCTTCGATTTGGAATGTGAGTAAAAAAATAAAAAATATCATCCATTTATAAGAAAAAAACATAAATTTCCTTAAATTGTTATTTTTATATATAATTATTGTTTTTTTATTGAATTGAAAAACAATATTTTGAATTTTAGAATAAATATTTTTTATCGTATTAACAATTTTTATCATGTTAATAATACAGTTGTACTGAAATTATAGAGTAATCATGCAGTTATTACAAATAATCTTATTGGAGCGGGAAACGAGACTTGAACTCGTGACCCCAACCTTGGCAAGGTTGTGCTCTACCAACTGAGCTATTCCCGCAATAATATAAATATATAAAGATTAAATAGTTTTAAATATGTATTTTATATATATAAAATATATTTTTCAAGCTTTCTTTTGTAAAAAATTGTTTTTTTTTATTTAAATTTAAAAAAATTTTTTTTATAAAAATCTAACTCTCTTACCGATTCGCGAATATCCTCTAATGCTCTATGATTGTTTTTTTTTTTAAATGTATTGAATGTCGATGGATTCCAACGGTAAGCTAATTCTTTAATAGTGCTAACATCTATATATCTATAATGAAAATAATTCTCTAATTTTGGCATATATTGAAATAAAAATCTCCGATCTTGCGCAATACTATTGCCACAAATTGGGGATGATTGAATGGGCACCCATTTTTTTAAAAATAGTATAGTTTCAAATTCTGCTTTTTTTTCATCATATAAACTCTTTTTAACACGTTTTATTAGTCCATTTTTTTTATGAATTATTTTATTCCAATTATCCATTAGTAAAATTTGTTTTTTTTCTTGATGTATAGGAATTACTGGACCTTCGGAAATTATATTCAAGTTAATGTCTGTAATTAATGTGGCAATTTCAATAATACGATGTATTTTAGGGTTCAATCCAGTCATTTCTAAATCTATCCAAATTAGATTTTTTTTATTAATGTTCATTTTTTATGATTATCAAATTAAATTTTTTATATTGACTATTAAATTCAATTTTTAAAAGAGAAGGACAGAATGGTTTAATTATTGATTTATGATTTTTTATTATATTTTTTTTATTTAATTTTTGTATTATATATGTTAATTATATATAAAAATTTTTAATTGGAAATATATTCTTTAGAATAATTTAAAATTTTTTATAAAAAAATTGAAATAATTTTAGGTTTTTAGGATCTTCGGCATAAAAATCTTTTATACTTTTTAAGAGGGATAAATTCTTTAATGAAAAATATGAATTTTAATCATACCAAATCTTATCAAGATTTAAAAAACCATTTTAAAAAAATAAAAAATATTCATTTAAAAGATCTTTTCTCATCTGATTTAAATCGATTTAAAAAGTTTTCCATTTTATTTCAAAATGAAATGTTAATTGACTTTTCAAAAAATCGTATTAATGATGACACTTTAATGTATCTATTAAACTTAGCTAAAGAAACTGATGTGAAATCTGGAATATATTCAATGTTTTCCGGTTCTAAAATAAATCAAACAGAAGATCGTTCTGTGTTACATATAGCATTACGGAATAGAAGTAATCATCCTATTATAGTAAATAATTGTAATATTATGTTGGAAATTAATAATTTACTAGAAAAAATGAAAAATTTTTCAAAAATTGTTATTAATGGACAATGGAAAGGTTACACAGGAAAGTCTATTTCTGATGTTGTAAATATTGGTATCGGAGGTTCTGATTTAGGACCTTATATGGTTAGCGAAGCATTGCGTCCATATAAAAATCATTTAAATATGCATTATGTTTCAAATATCGATGGTACTCATTTAAATGAAGTGTTAAAGAAAATAAATCCTGAAACCACTATTTTTTTAGTTGCATCTAAAACATTTACAACAGATGAAACTATAACTAATGCATATAGTGCAAAAAAATGGTTTTTAGATTATTTAAAAGATAAAAATGATTTAGATAAGCACTTTTTTGCTTTATCAGCTAATATAAAAAATGCTTTAAATTTTGGTATTCACATTGATAATATTTTTAAATTTTGGGACTGGGTAGGAGGGCGTTTTTCATTATGGTCTTCAGCAGGATTATCTATAATATTATCCATTGGATTTCATAATTTTGAGAAATTTTTAGATGGTGCTCATGCTATGGATAATCATTTTTATAATGCCGATTACAATGAAAATATTCCAATAATATTGGCCTTGATTAGTATTTGGTATACTAATTTCTTTAAGTCTGAAACAGAAGCGATATTTCCATATGATCAATATATGCATCGTTTTTCTGCGTATTTTCAACAAGCTAATATGGAATCTAATGGTAAATCAATTAATAGAAATGGAGAAAAGGTACAGTATCAAACTGGTCCTATTATTTGGGGTGAACCTGGTACTAATGGTCAACATGCGTTTTATCAACTGATACATCAAGGTACTAAATTGATTCCTTGCGATTTTATTGCTCCAATTTTTTCACATAATGATTTAGGTGATCATCATATAAAATTAATATCTAATTTTTTTGCTCAGACACAAGCACTAGCTTTTGGTAGATCTAGAGATAACATTTTACATGAATTGATATCATCTAAAAAAAATAAGGATGATATAGAAAAAATTTTACCTTTTAAAATATGTAATGGAAATCAACCTACTAATTCAATTTTAATCCGGAAAATTACTCCTTACAATTTAGGAGCATTGATTTCTTTATATGAACATAAAATCTTTGTTCAAGGTTATATATTAAATATTTTTAGTTTTGATCAATGGGGTGTTGAAATAGGAAAAAAATTGTCTCAAAATATTTATAATTATTTAAAGAATAATATTAAAAATGGATATTACGATTCTTCAACTGAAGGTCTTATTGATTTTTATCAATCTTTTCTGATGTAAAAATGTTATTATTAAAAAAAATATATAAATTACAAAGTAGAGATTAAAAATTTTTTTAAGTATTGTATATATATCAGTTAAATATTTATTTTTAGATAATTAAATTAGCAATTTAATTATTGACGCTTTAATTTTAAATGATTTTAAAAATATTAGTTTTTGTAAGAATATGAGTGATTATTATGTTGATATTAATTAAATTAAAAATACAGAATTTTGGTCGATTTTTAAGTAATATGATAATGCCTAATATAAGTATTTTTATCGCATGGGGAATGATGAATGCTTTATTTATGCCGTTAGGATGGCAACCTAATAAAACTTTAGAACAATTAATATCACCAATTATTTTTTATCTTGTACCTATTCTAATTGGATATACCGGAGGTAGTTTAGTTGCCAAATCTAGAGGAGGTTTAGTTGGAAGTATAACTACTATAGGAGTTATTACTAGTACTAATATACCAATGTTATTAGGTGGAATGATTGCAGGACCTTTAGGTGGCTGGACTATAAAATATTTTGATAAAAAGATAGAAAATAAAGTAAAAAATGGTTTTGAAATGTTAGTAAATAATTTTTCTCTTGCCATATTTGGAATGTTGTTGGCAATAATTTCGTTTTTTACAATCGGTCCATTTATTGAGTGGATTTCTCTTTTTTTAGGTGAATTAATAAAAATTATTGTATCGTATAATTTATTACCTCTTACTTCTATAATTATAGAACCAGCTAAAATATTTTTTTTAAACAATGTTATTAATCATGGTGTTTTTTCTCCTTTAGGAATTCAAGACGCATTAGATAAAAATAGTTCTATATTTTTTTTAATTGAGTCTAATCCAGGTCCAGGACTGGGTGTGTTAATAGCATGGTTTTTTTTTGGAAAAGGGGAGTTATCTAAATCTTCTGGAGGAGCAGCAGTCATTGAGTTTTTAGGAGGTGTTCATGAGATTTACTTTCCTTACATTCTAATTAAACCAAAATTAATTATTTCTCTTATTTTGGGTGGTATGAGTGGTATTTTCATGCTTGTATCATTACATGGAGGTTTAATTTCAGCAGCATCACCAGGTTCTATTTTATCTATTTTAGCTATGACACCTAAAGGCCTTTATTTTGCTAATATCATTTCTATTTTTTGTTCTTTTATAATTTCATTTATAAGTGCTTCTGTGTTTTTAAAATATCATTTTTATACAACCCAAAAAGATGATCAAAATGTTGAAAATACATGTGAAGATAATTTAAATTCAAGAATATTAAAAGATAGTCATAAAACTTTTAGGTTTAGTGATGTTAATACAATTATCGTTGCCTGTGATGCGGGAATGGGATCCAGTGCAATGGGTGCAAGTATTCTTCGCAAAAAAATAAAAAATGCTAATTTAAATCATATTTCTGTTTTAAATATGGCAATTAATGTATTACCTACTAAAAATACAGATTTAATCATTACACATCAAAATTTAACCCAACGGGCTAAAAAATACGCTCCATATGCTCAGCATATATCTTTAAAAAACTTTCTTAATAATAGTTTTTATGATAATTTAGTGAAAAAATTAATAGAAAGCATGATCAGTTCAGATGATAATTATATTAATTCTATAAATACACATAATAAACAAAAATCACATAATTTATTTCAGTTAAGTGAAAGAAATATTATTCTTAATCAACATGCAAATAATAAAGAAGAAGCAATTAATATTGTTGGGAAAAATCTAGTCAAACAAGGTTATGTTAAGCCCGATTATATTAATTCAATGTTGGCAAGAGAAAAAATCGCTTCTACTTGGCTAGGGGAATCAATAGCATTACCGCATGGAACTATTGAATCAAAAGATTCTGTATTAAAAACTGGGATAATTTTTTGTCAATTTCCACAAGGTGTTCATTTTGGAGAAGATGTAGACGATATCGCTTATCTTGTAATTGGAATTGCAGCTAAAAATAATGAACATATTATGGTAGTAAGTAATATCACTAATGCATTAGATGATAAAGATACGATTAAAAGATTATCTAATACTACCAGTGTAAAAGAAGCATTATCACTTTTAACTATTGAAAAAATTTAATGTACTATTAATTTTAAATATATAATTTCATTGGACTTGCGTATGAAAGCACTACATTTTGGAGCTGGAAATATTGGTCGTGGTTTTATTGGAAAAACACTATCAGAATCTGGTTTTAATGTTATTTTTTCTGATGTTAATCAAGATATAGTTGACGCTATTAATTACAAAAAAGAATATTCTGTTAAAATAATAGGAGCAAATCAAGATAAAATTTTTAATGTTACAGAAATAAGTGCTATAAATTCTAACAATCCAGATATTATCAAAATAATTGCTTCAGTTGATTTAATTACAACTGCGGTTGGTCCGAGTGCATTAGATAAAATCGCTTTGATTATTACTTGTGGAATAATATTAAAGATTAAAAATAAATCTGAAAAAGCACTTAATATCATTGCTTGTGAAAATAAAATTAAAGCTAGCTCTTTTTTAAAAAAAGCAGTTCTTAAAAAATTACCTATAAAATATCACGATTATTTAAATAAATATATTGGTTTTGTAGATTGTAGTATTGATACAATTATACCCTTAGTTAACAAGAAAGATTGTTTGTTTTTGATTGTTGAAGATTTTAAAGAGTGGATTGTTAATATTACTCAATTTAAAGGCATATTACCCAAAATAGTTGATATGAAGCTGAGTAATAATTTAGATGCTTTTATAGAAAGAAAATTATTTACATTAAACACCGGACATGCTATAGCAGCTTATTTAGGTTTGATGAAAAAATATAAAACTATGCAGGAAGCTATCGTAGATAAAAAAATACGTGTTATTGTAAGATGTGCCATGGAAGAAAGTGGATCAGTATTAATAAAAAATTATAATTTTAAAAAAAATGATCATTTAGCTTATATTGATAAAATTTTTTTACGTTTTGAAAATCCTTTTTTGTCAGACAGACTTGAACGTATAGCAAGGAATCCACTACAGAAACTAAGAAAAGAAGAACGTTTAATAAAACCTCTTTTAGGCACTATTAAATATCAATTACCTTGCTCTAATTTAATTAAAGGTATTGCGGCAGCATTTCATTATAATAACCCAAATGATCTAGAATCAACACAGATTGCGTCTTTAATAAAAAAACAAGGTTTAAAGAATACTTTAATTGAGATTTGTAATTTACATGAAAATAGTGATGCATTGCATTTTATTATTTCAGAATATAATACAATTATGAAGACAATTAAATAGATTGTAATAAATTACAAGAAGATTTTATTTTTTTTAATTTAAAATACTATTGTTCTATTTTTTATTAATAGTATTGTAAATAAATCTAGAGATTAAGGTAATGCCTATTCGTATATTACCATCTGATTTATCAAGTCAAATTTCTTCTGGAGAAATCATTGAACGTCCAGCTTCAGTCGTTAAAGAAATCATAGAAAACAGCATAGATGCTGGTGCAAAAAATATCAATATTGTAATAGAAAAAAGTGGATTTCAATCTATTATGTTAAACGATGATGGTTGTGGTATTCATAAAAAAGAATTATTACTTGCAGTATGTCATCATGCTACTAGTAAAATTAATTCATTATCAGATTTAGACAAACTTGTTACTTTTGGATTTCGAGGAGAAGCTCTAGCTAGTATTCGAGCGGTTTCAAGACTGACTTTAATTTCTTCTGATCAATTTAATGATATTGCTTGGAAAATATACTTAGAAGGATTTCCTAGTAATCACATTGCTGTACAACCAATAGCTCATCCTCAGGGAACTACTGTTTTAGTAGAAAATTTATTTTATAATATGCCAGTGCGTCTTAAATTCTTAAGAAATAAAAAATTAGAATTTCTAAAAATTTTGGAAATAGTAAAAAAAATAGCTTTATCTTATTTTTATATAAATTTTTCTCTTAAACATAATAATAAATTAATTATACAATATAATTCAATAAATTATGAAAAGAATAAAATTAATAGATTAAAAGATATAATCAATACAGTTGATATAAATCAATTTCTAGAAATTGCAGAAAAAAAACATAATATGCGTTTTTTTGGATGGATATCAAATCCATACGATTTTAAAGAATTAAAAAAAATTCAGTATTGTTATATTAATAATCGATATATTCATAATAATATTTTTATAAATGCTGTTCGTTCTGCTTATTATAAAATATCAGGAAAAATAAATATATCATTTATTTTGTATTTAAATATTCCACCTAATGATATTGATGTTAATATTCATCCTGCTAAAAGTGAAATAAAATTTCATAAACCTAATATGGTTTATATATTTATTTATCAAACTATTTTATATCATTTAAAAAAAATTAAAAAACAATATTCATTAAACAATTATTCTTGCGAAAAAAAAAATAATACTTCTCAACAGAAAGAATCTCATTTAGATTCCTTACGTTTTATTTTTTTTACATTAATGCCTTTATTTTTTTTAAGAAAAAATTTTTCTAAAAATTTCAATTCAGAAAAAAACTATAATCATTTTATTTTAAATAATTCGTTAGAAGAATATAAGTGTTCTATTGGAAAACTATTAATAATTGTACGTAAATATTATGGTTTAATTTATAATCGCAATAATTTTTCATTAATTTCTTTTCCTTTAGCTGAAGCAATAGTTAGAAAAGAAAAATTGCAAAATGATATTAAAAAAAAAGCTATGCTTAAATGTTTTTTAAGCAATATTAAAATCAATATTACATCTCAAGAATATTTAATTTTGATTCACAATAAAGAAATTTTATTAAAAATCGGATTTCATTTAATTTTTAAAAAAAAATATGTTATTTTATCTTCTATTCCTATTTTTTTAAAAAAACGGAATATTCATCTAATAATATCGGATTTTTTTGCATTTTTATTTCTTAAAAGACAAGTCTCAATTTCAGAAATAGTAAATTGGTTTTATACTAATGTTTTTATAGAATCAAAAAATTGGACTTGTTCTAACGGAATTGCAGTGCTTTTAGAAATAGAATATTTTTGTCCTTTATTGCTAATAAATCCTCCACCAAAATTATTGCAAAAAATAAATATTAACAAAGCATTATGTATGTTAAAAATATAAATATTTATAAAAAAAAACCTATTGTTATTTTTTTAATGGGACCCACAGCATGTGGAAAAAGTCAGCTTGCTATTTGTCTTAGAAAGTACTTGCCAATAGAATTAATCAGTGTAGATTCTGCATTAATTTATCGTGGAATGGACATTGGAACGGATAAGCCAACTTTTTCTGATTTATCTAGTCATCCTCATCGTTTATTAAATATTAAAGATCCAATTGAAAAGTATTCAGCTGCAGAATTTCAACAAGACGTTTTAAAAGAAATTGATGATGTTATTAAATTAGGAAAAATACCTTGTCTTGTTGGTGGGACGATGTTTTATTATAATATATTACTACATGGATTATCTGTTTTGCCACCATCTAATATCAAAATTCGTGAATTTTTATTACAAAACAGTCATGAAAAAAATTTTTTACATAAGAAACTAGAATTGATAGATCCTGTTTCTGCTAGTCGAATTCATAAAAATGATTTTCAAAGATTGCTAAGAGCTTTAGAAATTTTTTATCTTTCTGGGAAAAATTTAACAGAACTAAAAAAATATAATAACTATCAATTACCATATAATATTTTTCAATTCGCAATTATGCCTCCAGATAAAGAATGGTTAAATAATAAAATTGAACTTCGTGTAAAAAAAATGTTAATTTTAGGTTTTCAAAAAGAAGTAGAAATTCTTTTTTTAAGGGGAGATTTGCATATAAATTTACCATCTATTCGATGTATCGGATATCGTCAAATGTGGGAATATCTTGAATATAAAAATAGTTATCAAGAAATGTTTAATAAAATAATATATGCTACGAGAAAACTTGCTAAACATCAATTAACATGGCTAAAAAAATGGAAAAATCTCAATAAAATATTATATAATCCCATTCCTGATATTTTAATTCAAAATATATTAAATGTTCTTAAAAAAAATGAATTATCTATATAAATTTAACAACTTTGATAAAAGTTATATTTTATTATTAGAAGATAAAAGATTCGCTCTTTTCAATAAAATTTTCTTTAAATTTTATTATTAAAAAACATAATCACTTGAATTATTTTTTTTAAAATTTATTTTAGCAAAAAAAACAATAAATGAGGCATAATATGGTTTGGAACAAACCAAATGATAATAAACCTGAATTTGATCCATGGGGGAATAATAACAGTAATAATCAAAATGGTTCAGATAATACACATGAAAAAAAAACTACTGTATCCGATGTAAAAAATTTTTTATATGGTCTGAGAAATATTATTACTAAAAAAACTAATTCTTCAGGTTCATCGAAAAAAGTAATTCATCCTTTTTCAATAATAATATTTATAAGTTTTTTTATTTGGGGTGTTAGTGGGTTTTATACTATTAAAGAAGCTGAACGTGGCGTGGTTACCAGTTTTGGCAAATTTAGTCATTTAGTCCAACCAGGATTAAATTGGAGGCCTATTTTTATTAATGAGGTTAAAGCTGTTAATGTTGAGACAGTACGTGAATTAGCCACTTCAGGTGTAATGTTGACTTCAGATGAAAATGTAGTACGTGTTGAAATGAATGTACAATATAAAATAACTAATCCTGCTGATTATCTTTTTTCTGTATGTTATCCAGATGATAGCTTACGTCAAGCAACAGATAGCGCACTAAGAGGTGTTATTGGACATTCGACTATGGATCGAGTGCTAACAGAAGGTCGAACTTTAGTTCGAAGCGATACTCAAAAAGAAATTGAAGAAACAATAAAACCATATAAAATGGGTATTACAATATTAGATGTTAATTTTCAAACAGCCAGGCCTCCTGAAGAAGTAAAAGCTGCTTTTGATGATGCAATTGCTGCACGTGAAAACCGTGAACAATATGTACGTGAAGCTGAAGCTTATTCAAATGAAGTACAACCTAAAGCTAACGGTAAAGCGGAAAGAATTATAGAAGAAGCTAGAGCATATTCTTCACGAATAATTTTAGAAGCTCAGGGAGAAGTCGCTCGTTTTTCTAAAATTTTACCTCAATATAAAATAGCTAAAAAAATAACTTTAAAACGTCTTTACATAGAATCCATGGAAAGATTATTAAGTAAAAATAAAAAAATATTTATTGATAAAAAAGATAATTCAGTATTTTTTTTATCTTTAGACCATTTTTTTTCTAATATAGAATCACTTAATAAAAATATTAAAAACAATATTAAGTTTAATAAAAATAATTCTTCGCTTAACAAGAAAGAAAAAAATATTAATTATTTTCCTTCATTATCTCCTAATAACATTTTAGAACAACGTCGTATTGATTCGATTCGAAGTGATCTTAAAAATATAGAGAGAGAATGAATATGAACAAAGTTTTTATTTTTCTATCAAGCATTTTTTTTCTTTTATTATCTTCCTCTTTTTTTATTGTCAAAGAAGGGGAATGTGGAATCGTTTTACAATTTGGTAAAGTTTTACGTAACAATGAACAAAAAACAGTAGTATATAATCCTGGATTACATTTTAAATTGCCATTTTTAGAAACTGTTAAAATGTTAGATGGACGAATTCATACTATGGATAATCAAGCAGATCGTTTTGTTACGAAAGAAAAAAAAGACCTTATTGTTGACTCTTATATCAAATGGCGTATTAATGATTTTAGTCGTTATTATCTTGCAACTGGAGGAGGAGATATCTTTCAGGCTGAAGTATTATTAAAAAGAAAATTTAGTGATCGATTACGTTCTGAAATAGGTCGTCTTAATGTCAGAGAAATTGTTACTGATTCAAGAGGAAGATTAACAACTGATGTTTTAAATTCATTAAATAAAGGAAGTGTTAATTTAGAAAAAAATTCTTTAATTAATGTTAATAGTATGAATGCATTAGGAATTCATGTAGTAGATGTTCGCATTAAACAAATTAATTTACCAATCGAAGTCTCTGATGCTATATATAATCGCATGAGAGCTGAAAGAGAAGCTGTAGCTAGAAGCCAACGTTCTCAGGGGCAAGAAAAGGCTGAAAAATTACGTGCAACAGCGGATTATAAAGTATCTATGATATTATCAGAGGCACAAAAATCAGCTTTGATAATTAAAGGTCAAGGAGAAGCTGAAGTAACAAAGCTATTTGCAGAAAATTTTAGTAAAGAACCAGATTTTTATTTTTTTATTCGTAGTTTGCGTGCATATGAAAATAGTTTTAAAAATGATGGAAATATTATATTAATTAATTCAGATAGTGAATTTTTTCAATATATGAATAAAATGCTCAATATTAAAAATTGATAATTTTAAATATCATAGTAAAAAATTCAATCAAAATAGGCATTATAAAGAAATGAATAAAAATATTGTAATATTAGGAACACAATGGGGTGATGAGGGAAAAGGAAAGATAGTAGATTGTTTGACTTCAGATGGTTCGTATGTGGTCCGATATCAAGGAGGACATAATGCAGGCCACACCTTAGTTGTTAATGGAAAAAAGATTGTTCTTCATTTAATTCCATCTGGAATGTTACATGAAAACGTGATTGGAATAATTGCTAATGGTGTAGTCGTTTCTCCTTTGGAATTAATAAAAGAAATAAAAATGTTAGAACAACACAATGTTTTTGTTAATAAACGTTTATTTATTTCTAGCGCTTCTCCTTTAATTTTAGAATATCATATTGCAATGGATATAGCTCGTGAAAAGAAATTAGGAATCAGTGCACTAGGTACAACAGGAAGAGGTATTGGACCAGCGTATGAAGACAAAATTGCAAGAAGGGCTTTACGTATTGGAGATTTAAAAAATGAAAAAACTTTATCAATGCGTTTGGAAAAAATAGTTAGTTATTATAACCACCAATTAGTGTCTTTTTATAAACATAAACCTATTGATTATAAAATCATTTTAAGAGATTTATTACCAACAATAGATGTGATTTATGATATGATAAAGGATACTACTAGTATCCTTCATGAAGCTATTAAAGATAAGAAAAAAATAGTTTTTGAAGGAGCTCAAGGTAGTTTTTTAGATATTGATCATGGCACATATCCTTATGTAACTTCTTCTAATAGTACTATTGGTGGTGTTATTACAGGTACAGGAGTAGGTCCTAAAAATTTAGATTATATACTTGGTGTAACAAAAGCATATTCTACACGAGTTGGATATGGCCCCTTTCCTACTGAATTATTTGATGATATAGATAAACATTTTTCAAATAAAGGTCATGAATTTGGTTCAACAACTGGTAGGAAAAGACGTACTGGCTGGTTAGATGCAGTATCTTTATCTAGATCAGTAAATATTAATTCTTTATCTGGTTTATGTATAACAAAATTAGATATATTAGATGGATTAAATGAAATAAAAATTTGTATCGGTTATAAAAATATTCATACTTCAGAAATTATATCATTTCCTGATGTAGACGAATGGGAAAATATAATTCCAATATATGAAATTTGTCCTGGATGGAGAAAAAAAACTTTAGGGATGAAAAAATTAAAAGATTTACCTTATGAAGCACGTAATTATATAAGTCGTATAGAAGAAATAATAAAAATTCCTATTGATATTATTTCTACTGGTCCTGATCGTTCTGATATTATTTTAGTTAGAGATATTTTTTATTAGAAGATAAACTTTTTTAATATTAAAAATTAAAAAGTAATTTCTGTTTTAGTTAAATTTTTAATGAATCAAATAAAAAATAAAATAGATTAAAAATTATTAATATATAATTATATTATAAAATAATATACATGGAGAAGTAAATATGGTAGTAGATCCCTACCAAAAAAGAGAAGCTAATAAATATAAAAACCCCATTCCCAGTCGAGAATATATTTTGTTATGTCTGAGAAAGTGTGAAGATCTAATAAGTCAAAAAAATTTAGAAAAGAAATTTGGTATTAATAATCAAGAAGAAAAAAAAGCATTACGCCGAAGATTGAGAGCAATGGAGCGAGACGGTCAAGTTATATATACTAGAAATCGTTGTTATATTGCTCCTGAAAGTCTCAAAGTAGTTAAAGGAAAAGTTATAGGACATAGAGATGGTTATGGTTTTCTTAGAACAGAAACATTAAAAGATGATCTTTGGCTTTCATCAGAACAAATGAAATCTTGTATTCATGGTGATGTTATTCTTGCTTACATTGTTAATGATCATAGAAAAAGAAGGAGTTCAGCAAGATTTTTAACATTATTACAGCCTAATAATATGTTAATTGTTGGTAGGTATTACATTAATAATAAAATTAGATTTGTAATTCCAGATGATACTCGTTTTAGTTTTAAGATTTTTATTTTTTCAGATATTAAAGAAGATATTTCTGTAGGATCTATCGTAGTAGTAAAGTTAAAACAACATCCTATAAGAAATAAGAAAATAGAAGGATGGATAGTAGAAATTCTTGGTAAAGAAATGGGTACTGATTTAGCTGTAGACATAGCTTTACGTACACATTCTATTCCCTCTTCATGGTCAGAAGAAATTAAAACACAACTATATAAAATTAGCAATAAAATAAATCAACGTGATCTTAAAGATCGTGTAGATTTAAGACATCTTCCTTTTTTTACAATTGATGACGAAGATGCTCGTGATTTTGATGATGCTATTTTTTGTAAAAGAAAAGAAAATTTAGAAGAGGGATGGAACTTATGGGTAGCTATTGCAGATGTAAGCTTTTATATTAAACCTAATACTCCTTTAGATAAAGAAGCATTAGAAAGAGGCACATCTATATATTTTCCTTCATCAGTTATTCCTATGTTACCAGAAAAAATTTCTACTGATTTATGTTCTTTAAATCCTCATGTAGAACGTTTGTGTTTAATATGTGAAATGAGTTTATCAAATACAGGAGAATTAATTAGTTATAAACATTATGAAGGAATTATATGTTCTCATGGACGATTTACGTATGATGAAATTTTTAAAATCTGGAATGGTGATATTTTATTGCGTGCTAAATATAAAAAATTCTTAACAGATATAGAAAATTTATCATGTTTACAAAAAATATTAAATAAAGATAATATTTCTAAAAAAGGTATTTATTTTGAAAATATAGAACCTAAATTTATTTTAAATTCTAATTCTCGAATTGAAAATATTTATCAAAATGTTCGTAATGACGCACATAAATTTATTGAATCATGTATGATTTTAGCAAATATAGCTTCAGCTTATTTTGTTGAAAAACACAAACATCCTGTTTTATTTCGGAACCATGATCGTCCAAAAAAAGATAATGTTATTAGTTTTCGTTTGTTTTTAAATGAATTAGGACTGAAATTATCAGGAGGAGATATTCCAGAATCTACTCATTATTCAAATTTATTAAAACATGTTTCTAATCGTCCTGAATATGAAATGATTCAAACAATATTATTACGTTCTATGAAACAAGCTGTATATTCTCCAGATAATCGTGGTCATTTTGGTTTATCTTTATCTAGTTATGTTCACTTTACTTCACCTATTAGACGTTATCCTGATTTAATATTGCATAGAGTTATTAAATATTTGTTATTAAAAAACGAGAATATGTCTATCGGTAATTATGATTTTAGTGCTTCTTATTTATATAGTACAAGTGAAATGAAAAAAATAGGGGTACATTGTTCTATAACTGAAAGACGTGCAGATGAAGCAAATAGAGATGTAATTGATTGGTTGAAATGTGATTTTATGCATAAAAAAATTGGTTATATATTAAATGGTGTTATTTCTAATGTAACTTCATTTGGTTTTTTTGTTCGTTTAAATCAATTTTTTATTGATGGTTTAGTTCATATAGATTCTTTAGATGATGATTATTATTATTTTGATTCTTTAGGATTTAAATTAATTGGTAAATCTAGTAAAAATACTTATTGTCTAGGCGATACTTTGCAAGTTAAAGTAATTTCTGTTAATTTAAACGAAAGGAAAATAGAATTATCTTTGTGTAAATCCTATTAGTTTTTGTTTTTAAAACTATGAAATAGTATTGATTTTTTTGAAAAATTGAATTACTATATAAAGTAATTATTTTTAATATTTAGAAAAGTTCCTTGCTTCCTTGAAAAATATTTATAAAATTATCTTGTGAGGAAGCTAAATAAACCAAAAGGAGCATCGTAATGCGTCATTATGAAATAATATTTATGGTCCATCCTGATCACAGCGAAAAAATATCATTACTACTTGAAAAATATAAAAAAATTATTAGTAATGAAAATGGCATTATACATCGCTTGGAAGATTGGGGTAGACGTCAATTATCTTATTCAATAAATAAATTGCAAAAAGCACATTATATTTTAATGAACATAGAAGTCCTTCCTAAAACTATAACTCTTCTAGAAACGGAATTCCGTTTTGATAATATAATCCTTCGCAATATGATTATGTCTATGAAAAAAGCAATAGTTGAATTATCACCTATTTTAAAATTAAAAGATGATAAAAAAGAAAAAAAATAGATTAATACATTCGACTATCTTTAAAAAACACAATTCTTAATAAAATTTAAACCTCGTAGTATATGTTATAAAAAATTATACAAAAAATTTTATTATTTGTAATAATTTTTGGAGAAAAAATAAATGGCACGTTACTTTCGTCGTAGAAAATTTTGTCGATTTACTGCAGAAGGAATTCAAGAAATAGATTATAAAGATATCGCTATTTTAAAAAATTACATCACAGAAAGTGGTAAAATCGTTCCAAGTCGAATTACTGGTACTAGAGCAAAATATCAAAGACAATTGTCTAGAGCTATTAAACGAGCACGTTATCTTGCTTTATTGCCATATACTGATCAACATCGTTAAGATAATTTAATTATTATATTACAAAAAAGAGAATAATAAATTATGGAAGTTATACTTTTATCTAAAATTCATAAATTAGGTGATTCAGGTTCAGTTATAAATGTAAAATCTGGTTATGCGAGAAATTTTTTAATTCCAAAAGGAAAAGCTATTTTAGCTAATAAAAAAAATATCGAATCTTTTGAAGCTCAACGCATTGCTTTAGAAGAAGAAAATATTAGTAAATTTCTTATAGCTCAATCAAGAGCTGAAAAATTAAAAAAAATAGGCTCCATAACAATTTCATCTAAAGTTGGAAAAGAAGGCAAGATATTTGGTTCCGTAGGTGTTAGAAATATTATTAAAGAAATTACGTTGTTGGGTATAAAAATCAATAAAAAAGAAATTCGATTACCCAACGGTCTGCTTCGTCAAGTTGGTGAGCACGTAGTTATTTTTCAGCCACATATCAAAGTCTCTATTAATTTTATAGTTAATATAATTTCAAAAAATTAATTTTATTAAAATTTTTTTCTAATACTATTAAAATATGGCGTAAAATGTTAGATAAAATTTGTGAATTAGCGCGTCGTGCCGGTAGTTGTATTATGAATTTTTACAATTCCGAACAATTTATAAATGTTTCTTATAAATTAGATAACACCCCTATAACTAATGTTGATTATACAGCGAATAATATAATTAAAAAAGGTCTCCTATCTATTTCTCCTGAAGTTCCAATCATTTCTGAAGAAGAATCATATGATTTTAAAATTTGTCGTCATTGGACGAATTACTGGTTAATTGATCCGTTAGATGGAACTAAAGAATTTTTAAAAAAAAATGGTGAATTTACAGTAAATATTAGTTTAATTAACAATGGATCTCCTGTTTTAGGAGTGATATACGCTCCTTTTTTTGATGTTTTATATTCTTCATTTTATAATCATGCTTGGAAAGAAAAACGGTTAGGTTTAAAAGAAAAAATTAATGTTTCTCAATCAAAAATACCATTATTAATTGCTAGTCGTTCGCATTCTGATAAAGAATTAAAAAACTACTTAACAGAGATGAAAAACTATAAGTTAAAAAAGTTAGGTTCTTCATTAAAATTCTGCTTAATAGCAGAGGGAACTGCTCAAATTTATCCGCGATTTGGTAATACTCATATATGGGATACTGCTGCTGGTCATGCTATTGTTACTGCTGCTGGTGGAAAAGTCAAAACATGGACTGGTGAGAATATAAATTATTCATTATCTTCTCGTTGTTCTTTTGTTAATTCCGGTTTTTATGCATCTGCATTATAATGTTGTATTTAACATTCCATTCATCTTTTAAAAAATATATAATTTTATTATGAATAATATTGAAATAAAAATTTTAGATTCACGCATAAAAAAAAATTTTTCTTTGCCTTCATATGCAACATCAGGATCATCTGGTCTAGATCTTAGAGCTTGTTTAGAAAAAAAAATTAAATTGCAGTCTCAGCAAACTATTTTAGTACCAACTGGATTAGCAATATATATTGCAGATCCTAATATTACAGCATTAATTTTACCTAGATCTGGACTAGGCCATAAAAAAGGTATTGTTTTAGGTAATTTGGTTGGTTTAATTGATTCTGATTATCAAGGTCAATTAATGATATCTCTCTGGAATCGTAGTAATAAAGATTTTTATGTGAATCCAAATGATAGAGTGGCACAAATAATATTTATTCCAATTATTAGACCATGTTTTTCTTTAGTAAAAGAATTTAATAAAACTTTCCGGTCAGAAAAAGGTTTTGGTCATTCTGGTGTCATCTAATAAAAAAATACTTTTAAATTCCATATTTTTCACGATATTTTATCAATTCGGGTATGTGTTTTTTTAATTTTTTATCTTCTAGTAAGTAATCGATTAAATCTTCAATGGTGATTATAGAAATAATTTTATAACTTTTTTTATTTTTAAGATGATCAATAGTATATAAATTTCTTTTTCCTTTTTCTTTACGATCTAAAAGCACAAATACAGAAGAAATTTTTGCTCCTTTTTTTTCAACAATTTCAATAGAATTATGTATTGCAGTTCCTGATGTGATTACATCATCTAAAATGATAATTCTTTTTTTATTTATTTTTTTTCCAATTAAATCTCCTTTTTCTCCATATTTTTTTTCTTCTTTTCTATTGAAAGAATATGGTACATTTAAATTATAATGACTTTTTAAGGCGATAGAAGTAGCTACAGCTATAGGAATACCTTTGTACGCTGGACCAAATAAAATATCAAACTCTATTTTTGAATCTATTATAGAATGAGCATAAAATAAACCGATTTTAATAATGTCTGTGCCTGTAGATAGTAAGCCTGAATTAAAAAAATAAGGACTAGTTCGTCCTGATTTTAGTTTAAAAGTTCCAAACTTTAATGCTTTTTTTTTAAAGGAGAAATCAATAAATTCTTTTTTCCAGTCCATAAAAATTAAATCCTAATTAATTGTAAAAATTTAGAATAGAATTTTACATATTAATAACTTGAATTAATATTAAAAATTAAGCATGATTTTATTTTTATTAGATAAAATATAGAGAAAAAGTTAATTTTATTTTTATTGATGGCCCTTGCTGGATTTGAACCAGCGACCAAGCGATTATGAGTCGCCTGCTCTTACCACTGAGCTAAAGGGCCATTTTTCTTACCTTCATACTATAAATCAATTTTTTCTAATAATCTAGAACTCTTTTAAAATTTTTATATTTTTTTAAATATTTTTTTATATATATTTGACAGATATAAAAAATTTTGATATATATATTCTTGTTTCCTCTGTAGTTCAGTTGGTAGAACGGCGGACTGTTAATCCGTATGTCACTGGTTCGAATCCAGTCGGAGGAGAAAAATATTTTTAATTAATAATTAATTTTAGTTCTTTTGACAAATTTCTTTTTTCTTTAGATAATTCTGCATTTTTAACAATATAATCATCTACTCGATCTTCATAATCACTCTTCATCATGAAAATTATTTTTTTAATTTCTTCATAATTCATATCTGAAGTAATATACTGGCTAAGATTATCTAACAGTAATATTCTTTTTTGGTTATCTCTTATTTTTTTTTCAATATCGTTTATTTCTCTTTTAATTCTGTTTTTTCTTCTGAATTTATGTACAAATTCTAATACATTTTTAAATGATTTTTTTGTATCTGACATGTTAAGAAGCCTTTTTTATATTTTCATTCAATTTTTATTAATTGATTTAATTTTCTAGGAGTTTAATATTTTATTTAATTATTTTATTAAAATTAAAAAATGATGCAATTTAAAAAAAACATATCTACTTTTTTGTTTTATGATTATGAAACTTTTGGTATACATCCATCTTTAGATAAACCAGCTCAATTTGCATGTGTTAGAACGGACATGAATTTAAATATAATAGATAATCCGCAGTATTTTTACTGTTTCCCGCCAGATGATTATTTACCCGATCCTCAATCTGTTTTAATTACTCATATTACACCTCAATATACAGAAAAAAATGGAACTAATGAATATAATTTTTCTAAAAAAATATATAATATTCTAATAGAATCTAATACTTGTATTCTTGGTTATAACAATATTAATTTTGACGATGAAATTACAAGGAATATATTTTATAGAAATTTTTTTGATCCTTATGAATGGAGCTGGAAAAATGGAAATTCTCGTTGGGATCTATTAAATTTACTACGAGCATGTTATGCGTTACGACCTAGTGGTATAAAATGGCCTAAAAATAAATTCGGTTTAGCAAGTTTTAAACTATCTGATTTAACGGAAATAAACAACATTACACATTTAAATGCACATGATGCTCTTTCAGATGTATATGCGACTATTGAAATAGCAAAACTTATTAAGAAAAAACAGCCTAGACTTTTTGATTTTTTCTTTAAAATAAGAAAAAAAAATCAATTGCATAAATTGATTAATTTAAAAAAATTCAAACCAATAATTTACATTTCTAGTTATTTTGGTGCTATTCGTCATAATATGAGTTTTGTACTTCCTATAATATGGAATCAAAACAATAGTAATATAGTTATTGCGGTTGATTTATTTAAAGATGTTGAAAAATTAATACATATTTGTAAAAAAATATATTTTGATGATATTTTTATTAAAAATTTATTTAATTTAGGAATAGTTTTTTTATACTTAAATCGTTGTCCTATATTGGCACCGATTAAAACAATGCGAAAAGAAGATTATAATCGATTGAATATTAATACTTCTTTTTTTTATAAAAATATTGATTTAATAAAAAAAAATGATTTTTTTATTAAAAATGTTCAAATTATCTTTTCTAAAGAAAAGGTTTTTAAAAAAAATTTTAATGTTGATTTAGAAATATACAGTTCTTTTTTTGATGATCATGATAAAAGTATCATAAAAATTATAAGAAATACTGAACCAGTTTTTTTAAAAAATACTAATTTTGATTTCCATGATTATCGTTTAAAAAATGTATTTTTTCGTTATCGTGCTCGTAATTTTTTTAATACTCTAGATCATAATGAAAAGAAAATATGGTTAAAACATTGTATGAATTTTTTCAATTCAGCATCTTTAGATGAATATCAAAAAAAAATTCAATATTTATTAAAAAAGTATTCTAATAATTTAGAAAAAGTAGTTTTATTAAAAAAATTATTAGATTATGTTTTAAAAAAATATAAAAAATTATTCTTTAAAGATTTTAATTTAGATTAATATATTTTATTACTTCAAATCGATATTTTTTTAAAAAAACTAATAATTTTTTAAAATTGTCATTTTTTTTTGAATATAAAAAAATATTTTTTTTTATACTTGTCTTAATTTTAGATTGATCAAGATAATTTTTAACTTGACATGTAATTATATTTATTGAATCAATAAAATGAATTGATGATTTCACACATAGTATTTTTTTTATTTCTTTTTTTAATAGCGAGAAATGAGTACAACCTAAGATAACAGTGTCTGGATATATTGAAAGATTTGTCCATGGTTTAAAAATATTTTTTAATTGTATTTGTGAAACTGTAGTACCTCGAATTTTTTTTTCAGCTATTGAAGCTAGTTTATTTGTACTTATTATTTTTATAGTATTAGAAGAATTTTTATGTATTTTATTTTTCGTATAAAAAGAATTAATTGTTGCTTTAGTAGCTATTAAACCAATAATTTTGTTTTTGGTAATTTTTTCAGCAGTGTCTATAGCAGGAAATATTCCAATAATGGGGAAGTTAAATTTATTTCTTAAAATAGATAGAGCTATAGTGCTTACTGTATTGCAAGCAATAACAACTATAGTAATAGGATAAATTTTTTTTATTATGTTAATTATTTTAATACTTCTTTGAAGAATAAACAGTTCTGTTTTATTCCCATAGGGAAACGCTTCATTATCTAGCATGTAAACATAATTAATTTTTGGTAGAATTTTTTTTATATTTTTTAATACAGATAGTCCACCGACCCCAGAATCAAATATAAGCACTGTTTAAATTTTTTTATAAAGTAAGTAATAGATGTTAGAAAAAATTTTAAATTTTTAAAATTTTATATAAATTTTTAAGATATAATGATTTTATTTTTTAAATAAAAATATTTTCATATACTTTTCAAGTTTTTTACGATCTTCTAATATTAACATATTAAGATGTTTTTCATTAATTAAAACAGTCTGTTTTTCAAGCCATTTTTTCCATGCTTTTTTTGAGATATGATTATATATTTTTTTACCTAGTTCACCTGGATAAGATTGAAAATCTTGACCTGCAGATTTTTTTTTTAAAAACGTACAAAAAATGATACGGTTCATTATTTTAATATTCCTTTTTCAAAAAATATCTTTTTTTAAGGATTCGAGTATCTTCTCGATTGGTTGAGGTAATCCTATATGTTGAGGATTTTTTAAATTGTACCAAATATTTTTTTTATTTGTTTTTAAAAATTTTGGAATATAGGGTATTGTAATTAAAATTGGATGAATATGTAAAATAAAATGACTAAATTTATGAAAAAATGATACCATATTCTTATATGTATTTATATTTATTTCTTTTTCTTTTAACCAGTTCAAAGCTATTTTTTTGTTATTAAATTTTGGAAAATAAAATAAATTTTTCCAAATTTCTTGTTCTGTATTTTTTTTTAGTAAAATACTATTTTTATATTTGACAATAATAAACCAAGCGATTTTTTCAGGATATATTTTTTTTATATTTTTTAAAGGGTATTTTTCCCATTTTTGTGTTATTTTAGCAATACATTCTTTATTTAATGGACAAATTATACACTTTGGTTTTTTAGATGTACAAATTGATGAACCTATATCCATCATTCCCTGATTAAATTTACCGGTGTTATGTATTGGTGTAACTGATTCGGTTATATTCCATAATATTTTTTCTGTTTTTTTATCTTTTAAAAATCCTATTATTCCATAATAACGAATTAAAATTCTTTTTACATTCCCATCTAAAATAGGATAATGAAAATTTAACGATAAAGATAAAATAGCTCCCGCTGTAGATCTTCCTATGCCAGGTAATTTAATAACATCTAAAAATTGATTAGGAAATATTCCTTCGTATTTTTCTGTAATGATTTGTGCTGATTTATAAATATTTTGAGCTCTTTTATAATAGCCCAGACCACTCCATATATATAAAACATCATCTAATTTACTATCACTTAAAGATTTTATATTTGGAAAATTTAATATAAACTTTTTAAAATAAGGGATGACGGATTTTACTGTTGTTTGTTGTAACATTATTTCAGATATCCAAACTATATACAATGTTTTATTTTTTTGCCATGGTAAATCTTTTCTACCATTTTTGTGATACCAATTTAAAACTAATTGTGAAAAAATATATTTTGTCATTATAATAAAAGCCATTCTTTAATAAAAAATTATAAGTGTATTTTTTAAAAAATAATATTTTTTAGATAAAATATTTTAATCAATTTTAAATAAGATATTAAATAAAATATGAAAAATAATATTCTGACCCCAAAGCATAATTCTAATGGTATCTTTTTGCGTCAAATCCGTAGTTTCGTATGTAGAAAAGGTCGTATTACTACAGCCCAAATGAGTGCAATTCAAAAATACTGGTCTTTTATTGGTATTGATTTTCAATTAAGACCATTAAATTTATCATCTATATTTAACTGTTATGCTCCAGTTGTATTAGAAATTGGTTTTGGATCAGGAGAGTCTTTAGTAAAAAATGCAATAAATTTCCCTGATAAGAATTTTTTAGGAATAGAAGTATATAAATCGGGAATAGGGTCTTGTTTAAATTTTGCTTCCGCTTATAAGGTTCAAAATTTAAGGATTATTTATTATGATGCAATTGAAGTTATGCATAATATGATTCTAGACCATACTTTATCGACTATACAAATTTTTTTTCCAGATCCTTGGCATAAAAAACGTCATCATAAGAGAAGGCTTTTAAAAAATAATTTTTTAAAAATAATTGCAAAAAAATTAATAATTAACGGTATATTACATATTGCTACTGATTCAGAATCATATGCCTTCTACATACTAGACGAAATAAAAGATATTAAAAATTATAAAAATGTATCTGAAGAAAATAATTTTATTAAACGTCCTATTTCTCGTATTACAACTAAATTTGAAAAAAAAGGATTTTTACAAGGTAATAAAATTTTTGATTTAATGTTTCAATTGAAAACAATAGACTGATAAGTTTATTATAAAAATATTTCCAATAGTAAATTTAAAAAATTTTTTCCTTTTTTTGTTGTACACCAAAAATCTAGTTCATTAATTAAAAACCCTTTTTTTATTGCTATTTGAATATTTTTTTCTATTAAACTTTCATTTACATTAGTTTTTTCTCGAAAATGTTTTTTACACACTGGTTGATAGAGTCTAAAAACGTTCATAAAATATTCAAATATTTTATCTCTTTCAGATACTGTATGTATAGAATTAAGGTAATTTCCACTTAAAAAATGATTTGTATTTTTATTTTTAATAGTTCGAATAATTGTTCCATTTTTTTGAGTGATTTTACCATGAGCACCACAACCTATCCCTATATAATCACCAAAATTCCAGTAATTAAGATTATGTTGACATTGATAATTAAGTTTTGAATATGAAGATATTTCATATTTTTTATATCCTGATTTTTCTAATAATTTATCTCCTTCAATTAACATATTAAATATTATATTTTCATGAGGTAGTTTTATTTTTTTTGCATAAAACAAGGTATTAGGTTCTATAGTTAGTTGATACCATGATATATGAGATGGATTATATTTAATAGCACATTGTAAATCTGATAATGCATCTTCTAGTAATTGATCAGGTAAACCATACATTAAATCTAAATTTAAATTATCATTAATTTTTTTTGATTCTATAACTGCATTTATTACTTCTTTTGAAGTATATGTGCGTTCTATTTTTTTTAATAAATTTGAATTAAACGTTTGGACACCTAAAGAAAAACGATTAA
Source organism: Buchnera aphidicola (Macrosiphum euphorbiae) (assembly GCF_005237295.1). Taxonomy (NCBI): domain Bacteria; kingdom Pseudomonadati; phylum Pseudomonadota; class Gammaproteobacteria; order Enterobacterales; family Erwiniaceae; genus Buchnera; species Buchnera aphidicola. The sequence goes on along the minus strand of NZ_CP033006.1, from coordinate 590,727 downwards.
CGCCAGCATTTTTATAGTGAATAAAACGTTGATATTCTAATGTTTTGGGATTAGCTTCTATGCTGATTTCTGCATTTTTGGAAATTATGTTTCTTGTTTTTATGCCATGTATTAATTTTTTTATAGAGTCGCTCTGTAACAAACTAGGCGTTCCACCTCCAATAAAAATAGTATTTATCTCCCTATCGTTAATTAAATATAAATCTTTTTCAAAATCTTTCAATAAATGTTCAACATATTTTTTTTCAGGAATACTTTCTTTACTAACATATGAATAAAAATCACAATATCCACATTTTTTTAAGCACCAAGGAATATGAATATATAGACTAATAGGAGGCAATGTAAACATAATAATAATTTCATCTTTTTAGATTAACTTTAAAAAATAAGCATTTATCTATTAAAAATATCACGTCCAATTCTTATCATATTACTTGTTGCAAGTAATGATTCTTTTATATCAAGACTAGTACCTAATGATAAAGTATCGACTGAAGAATATTTTCTTTTTAATTGATTAAATATAGTTTTTATTTTTTCATATTGAATATTGTTTGCAACAATATTTTTTTTCATTAAAGGCATTGCCATAATTCCTCTTAAACTTAAGTTGGGCATTGAGGAAATTACCTTTGCTAGTTTTTGAAATTGATCTACATCAATATTATTTTTTGTTAATTCTTTACAATTATTAATTTGTATTAATACATTTATTGGAAGTAAATTTTTTGGTCTAAATTTATTTAATAAAATAGCGATTTTTTCTCGATCAATTGTTTGACACCAAGAAAAATTTTGAGCAATTTTTTTAGTTTTATTCGACTGTATTTTTCCAATAAAATGCCATGTAATATGTTTATATTTTTGTAATTTTTTTATTTTAACAATACTTTCTTGCAGATAATTTTCTCCGAAATTATTAATTCCTGATAATATTGCTTGTTCAATAATATTAATATTTTGATTTTTGCTTACAGCTATTATTTTAATTTTTTTTAAGGGGAGATTATTATCTTTTATAATATCTTGTATTTTTTTTTTATAAATTGATAATTAAAATAAATTTTTTTCATGTTATTCTCTTATTAATATTTTTTAAATGACTATATTTTGAAAAAATATTGACTAAACCAACTTTCTAGTATAATTGTAGCAGCAAAAGAATGAATTTTTTCTGCTTTTAATCCTTTAAAACCATCTTTTTTAAATATTATTGATTTTGCTTCTACAGTAGTTAAACGTTCGTCATGCATTTTTACAGTAATATCAAACTTGTATTTTAATAAATTAGCAAATTTTTCTGACTTATTAGTCATATTTTGTTTGGTTCCATTTATATTTAATGGAAGACCCACAATTATGAATTTAGGTTGCCAATATTGAATTAAATTATTTACAATATCCCAATTTGGATAGCCATTTTGAGCATTTAAAACGTTTAAAGGTCTTCCTTTTTTAGTTATATTTTCTCCTACAGCTACTCCAATTTTTTTTATGCCAAAATCAAATGCAAGCGCTATCATTTTATGATCTCTAATGTGATATTTTTTTTTCAATATAATCTAATAACATTCCAGTAATAGAAATATTTTTTTCTGATTCAATTTCACAAATACATGTTGGACTTGTCACATTGATTTCTGTTAGTTTATCACCTATTACATCTAATCCAACAAAAATTAACCCTTTTTTTTTCAAGATAGGAGATAAATAATTTGCTATTTTCCAGTCTGTTTTACTTAGGGATTGTATTCTTCCTTTGCCTCCTAGAGCTAAATTAGCTCTTGTTTCTCCAGTTGGTGCAATTCTAGCTACACACCAAGGAATAGGTTTTCCATTAACAATTAAAATTCTTTTATCACCAAACTGTATTTCTGGCAAATAATTTTGAATCATGCAATATTTTTTTTCATATTTTGTCATTGTTTCAATAATAACTGAAAAATTAGGATCATTTTTTTTGATTCGAAAGATACTAGCTCCTCCCATTGCATCTAATGGTTTTATTATAATGTCTTGATGTTTTTTCCAAAATTTATGTATTTCAAAAAGATTTCTTGTTACTAAAGTATCAGCAGTTAAATCAGAAAACCATGATATAAACATTTTTTCATTACAATCTCGTAAGCTTTGAGGTTTATTTATTATTAAAACACCTGTTTCTTCTGCACGTTCTAAAATATATGTTGCATAAATAAATTCAGTATTAAATGGAGGATCTTTCCGCATAAAAATAACATCTAATTCGCTTAAAGAAATATTTTCTTCTTTAATGAATTGATACCATTGTTTTGTATCTTTTTTTAATTTTATTAAACGAGTTCTTGCATATGGATGGCCTTTTCTTAAAAAAATATCATTCATTTCCATATAGTAAATGATATGATTTCTTTTTTGAGACTCTAGTAAAATAGCAAAACTTGAATCTTTTTTAACATTAATCGATTCAATAGAATCCATTAATATTCCAATTTTTAAATTTGTTTTTTTGCACATGTATTTTGTCTTAGTAATTGAATAATTTTTATGAGTAGATAATATTTTTTTTAGTTAAGTAAAATTAGTAAAACATTTATATATTTACATCTAAAATAATATTATTTTAATTATTTTTTTAAAATATATTGATAAACTTATTTTTATAAAAATTTTAATTTTATAAAATTTAATAGTTTTTAATATTTAAATAATTTCTTTAAAAAAAGAATTAATTTTTTATTATTAAATAATTAAAAAAATATTTTTTGATAATTATAATTTATATTTTATTTTTAAATCATTTAGAAGTTTTAAAAGAATATTAACATTTAATCGTATTTGTGACCAGAATAGTTATCAAATCTAGACCAGTGTCCATTAAAAGTTAAACAGACTGTCCCAATAGGTCCGTTTCTTTGTTTTCCTATTATAATTTCTGCTATTCCTTTAAAATCACTATTTTCATTATAAATTTCATCGCGGTATATAAACATTATTAAATCTGCATCTTGTTCTAAAGATCCTGATTCACGTAAGTCTGAATTTACTGGTCTTTTATCAGATCTCTGTTCCAAAGACCGATTAAGTTGTGATAGTGCTATTACTGGAACTTGCAGTTCTTTTGCTAATGCTTTTAATGTCCTAGATATTTCTGCAATTTCAAGTGTGCGATTTTCCGATAAAGAAGGCACTCTCATTAATTGCAAATAATCTACCATAATTAAAGTTAATCCATTATTTTCACGATAAATTCGACGTGCTCTTGAACGAACTTCACTAGGAGTTAGTGCTGAAGAATCATCAATGTAGATGTTCTTTTTTTTCAGAAGTATGTTAATGGTGCCAGATATACGTGCCCAATCTTCATCATTTAATTGTCCAGTTCGAATTCGTGCTTGGTTAACTCTAGATAAAGATGCTAACATGCGCATCATAATTTGTTCGCCAGGCATTTCTAGACTAAATATCAAAACAGGTTTATCATAAAGCATGGCAGCATTTTCACATAAATTCATTGCAAACGTTGTTTTTCCCATTGAAGGCCTAGCTGCAATAATAATAAGTTCAGAACGTTGTAATCCTGATGTTTTTTTATTTAAATCTTGATATCCTGTATTAATTCCTGTTACACCATCGTGAGGTGATAAAAATAATTTCTCAATACTAGCGACAGTTTCATCAAGAATTTGTTCAACATTTTTAGGTCCTGAATCTTTTTTAAAACGTTTTTCTGCAATTTTAAATACACTTGATTCTGCATAATCTAATAATTCTTCACTTTTTCTACCTTGTGTATCATATCCAGCGTTAGCTATTTTATTAGCTACTAATATCATTTCTCTTACTATTGCACGTTCTCGGACTATATCGGCATATGCAGTGATATTTGCTGTGCTAGGAGTATTTTTTGATAATTCAGCTAAATAAGAAAATCTACCAACGCTTTCTAATTTTCCTTTTTGTTCTAAAGATTCAGATAGAGTAATTAAATCTATTGGATATCCTAAATCAAGAAGTTTTTGCATTTCTTGAAATATTAAGCGATGAGGTTTGCTAAAAAAATCATCAGCAACTACATGTTCTGAAACACTGTCCCATTGTTCATTATCTAACATTAATCCACCTAATACTGATTGTTCTGCTTCTAAAGAATGTGGTGGAATTTTTAATCTATTGATTTGATTTAAATATAATTTATTTTTAGCCATATTTATTGCATATACCATTATTTAGTGAATCTGCATGAAATTATATCGTAATATTGCAATAATATACTATCTAAGGACTAATCTATTTAAGTCATTTTTTAGTATTTTTTTATTTATCATTATGAATTAAAAAATTATAAAATATATCTGATATATATTCTTGATGTTTTTATTAAATATTTTTTGGTTTGATTGTGATTGTGTAATTTTAATATTATTAGATTTTAATATGTGTAAATAATAAAATTGTTCTATACAATATTTTTATAAGAAATATTTATATATATATTATAATTAATTATTTATTAAAAATATTACATTTATATTTTTAAATTATTAAGAAAGGCGTTTAGTATTTAAAATAATATTAGTTTTTTTTAAACTTAAAAAATATAAAAGTTTTATGAAAAATTCATAAATATTTTTTCATATTGTAAAAGATAGAATATATGACTATTTTTTGTAAAATAAATACTAATTTTAAATTGATAATATGAAAATAAAAACATTTTTTTGTATTAATAATGAGAAATAAAAAGAAGTCAATATTTAACACATTTAAAAAGTTCTAAAAAACAATATAGCATTTTTATAGATTTGATTATACTAAATAAAATATTTAACATATATAATTTCAATTAATACATTTGAGTATTTTTTTTAAATCAAATTTCAAAAAATGGAGTTTTTATTATGGCAAGTAGAGGCGTAAATAAAGTTATTCTTATTGGACATTTAGGGCAAGATCCTGAAGTTCGTTATATGCCAAATGGTAATGCAGTAGTAAATATGACATTAGCCACTTCAGAAAATTGGAAAGATAAAAATACTGGCGAAAATAAAGAAAAAACAGAATGGCATCGAATAGTTTTATTTGGAAAATTAGCGGAAATTGCTGGCGAATATCTTCGAAAAGGTTCTCAAGTATATATCGAAGGATCGTTACAAACTAGAAAATGGCAAGATCAAAATGGACTTGAACGTTATACTACAGAAATTGTTGTAAATATTGGTGGTACAATGCAAATGTTAGGTAATCGCAATTCTAACTTACAGACAATCCCAATACATGATAATAACACTGCTACAGTGCAAACAAAAAAAATAGATAAAGTAGATTTTGATAAAAACATAGAAACACATAAAGCTAGTAAAGATTTAATTCATTCTTCTTCAGAAATAGATTTTGATGATGAAATTCCTTTTTAGTGTAAATATTTTAAGCATAAAATAAACAAAAGCCCCAGTTTTTTTGGGGCAATTTTTTTTCTTTAAATTTATAGAGATTTTTAAAAATTTAATAAGATAGAAAAAAATTCATTTTTATGTGCAAATTTTTATATACAATATACAAAATATACAATAAAAAGATTATGAGCTGCTTTTTTTATAATAACTAAATTATCTAGTGTACCATATATTCTCAAAATAAGAACTTTAATAAAAGTGACATCTGAAGATAAATTAATTAAAAAAATTATTTCTAAACTATTTTCGAATAGTTTTAAACTTGGCATAGATTGAGCAAATAATATTTTTTTTTAATATATTTATATTTTGAGAGTGTTTTACAAAACTCATATTTTGTAAATTTAAAAATTCACTTATTATCTGATAACATTGTGTTTATATATTAATATAAAAACGGTATTCTACATCTTCTTTTATTCCTATAAAATTATCTTTTTCTATAAAATATGAAGAAAAATCTACACCAATTATAGATAAAATTTTTTGGGATAAGATAATATAAAATAACTAGCAATCATTACACCCATAGATCAGACTAGAAAAATAAAATTCTTCGATATATTACGCTTTAATATTTGAATTTTCTTATCTATTTTTTCTGGATTCAGAAATATTAATTAAAGAGAATTTAAAGGAAAATTTAATTTTTTCAGTTATCAGAAACCATATTTTTGAATTTATTCTCCATCTACTTAATACCACAATATTTATTTTTTCTGTTCCTATAATAGTCTAATAAAAATTTCTTTATTTTATCTATTTTTATATTTATTTTTGTATTTTTTAAAAAAATATTTTTTTAATACTTAATAATATTATTTTTTTTTTAATAAATTAATGATATTATTTATAAAATAAAAATTTATTTTGACTAACTCTTATGATTAATATTTCTCAAAATGCACAAGAACATTTTACAAAGCTTTTATCAAATGAACCTAATGGAACCCAAATACGTATTTTTATTGTTAATCCAGGTACACCTAGTGCAGAATGTGGTGTTTCATTTTGTCCAGAAAATGAGGTAGAAGAATTAGATATTGAATTAAAATATGATAAATTTTTCGTTTATATTAATAAAGACATTCTTTCTTATTTAAAAAACTCGGAAATTGATCTTGTAATTGATAAACTTGGTTCGCAATTAACATTAAAAGCACCATATGCTAAGAATAATTTTTCTAAAGAAACATCTTCTTCATTAGAAGAAAAAATAAAATATTTTTTAAATGCAGAAATCAATCCTCAATTATCAATGCATGGAGGACAAGTCAATTTAATTCAAATAAATCAAGATGGAATTGCTACAATACAATTTAGCGGAGGTTGTAATGGATGTTCAATGATCGGATTGACATTAAAAGAAACAGTTGAAAAAAGATTATTATCTTCTTTTCCTGAAATAAAAAAAGTATGTGATGATACGGATCATTTACATGGGAAACATTCTTTTTATTAATATTTCATAATATAATTGCATAATATTTTTGAACTATTTAACAGGTTCTGTTAATTCGCCACGTAAGTTATTTTGCATTTGAAATCGAATTTTTTCTTTTGATATATTTTGACTTAGTAAAAAATGCAACTTAGTTAAAGCTGATTCTATTGTCAAATCATAACCACTAATAACTCCAACTTTTATCAGTGAACTACCAGTTGCATATCCGTTCATATCGACTCTTCCAGATGCACATTGTGTTAAGTTAACAATAATAATATGTTTTTCATATGCGAGATGTAATTCTTTTAAAAAACCTTTGTTTTGAGGTGCATTTCCTACCCCGTACGTACATAAAATTAATGCTTTCACTGGATACAATAAGAAATTTTGAATAATTTTTTTGCAGATTCCTGGGTAAATAGTAATTATACTAATTGGTTGCGGTGCTATTTGATAAACTTTTAGTTTTTTTTTGTTTTGCTTTATTTTTTTTTTATAAAAACAACGAACATTGACTCCCACTTCTAATAATGGTTTTAAATTAGGAGAAGAAAAAGCATCAAAACTATTAGCCTGTGATTTAGTTGTTCTATTCCCTCTATAAAGTTTATTATGAAAAAATAAAGTCACTTCATTAATAGGATAATTTGCCGCCATTAGGAGTGAGTTTAATAAATTTTGACGGCCATCAGAACGTATTTCTGATAAAGGAATTTGAGAACCTGTTATAATTACTGGTTTTTCTAGGTTTTCTAATATAAACGATAAAGCAGAAGCTGTGTACGCCATTGTATCAGTTCCATGCAGAATAATAAAACCATCATATTTATGATAATTTTTTTCTATATCATCAGCAATTATTTGCCATTCTATTGGTGTCATATTAGAAGAATCGATTAACGGGTTATATTCTTTTATAATAAAATTCGGTATTTCCTTACTATAAAATTCAGGCATTTTTAGTAGTTGTTTTTGAAGATATCCAGAGATAGGAATATATCCACGTTTTGATTTTTGCATACCAATTGTTCCACCTGTATATGCAATATATATAAATTTTTTCTTCATTCTGCAACTCGTTTTATCATTTATGTAAAATGATTATATTTAAGATTATATTTTAAAAAAAATATGCAGCTTAGATTTATTTTTTAATTATAATATATAAGATATTAAAAATGTTAATATAATGAAATAAGTAATTTTACTATTTTTGTAAAATAAATCAAGGTAAGTTCGTATAAGAACTTTAAAACAGACTTTGATAGTTATTTTATTAGATAGATAATGTTTTTTTATGTATTATATTTTGATATAAGAAGTATTTAATATTGAATATTTTAAATGAGTGTATATATGTTTAATTCAAATCATGAACAGGAATTAAGCAAAAGAAGAACTTTTGCGATTATTTCTCATCCTGATGCGGGAAAAACTACTATTACTGAAAAAATGTTGCTACTTGGAAAAGCAATCCGTATTTCTGGAACAATAAAAGGCAGAGGAAATGGAAAATATGCTAAATCAGATTGGATGAATATTGAAAAAGAACGTGGGATTTCTGTAACGACTTCAGTTATGCAGTTTACATATAAAAATATTTTAATGAATTTGTTAGATACTCCTGGTCATCAAGATTTTTCAGAAGATACATATCGTATTCTAACTGCTGTAGATTGTTGTCTGGTCGTAATTGATGCTGCTAAAGGTATAGAAGAGCGAACTAAAAAACTTATAGATGTTACACGTATTCATAATACTCCTATTATTACTTTTATTAATAAATTAGATCGTGATAGTCGAGAACCAATAGAAATTTTAGATGAAATTGAGAAAGAGTTAAAACTAAATTGTATCCCTATTAATTGGCCAATAAGTTGTGGAAAAAATTTTAAAGGGGTTTATCAGATTTATGATAAAATGGTTTATTTATATAAAAATAAACGATTTAAAAAAAACTTTTTAAATTTAGATAGTTTTTCTGATTTTTATAATGGTTTAGTCGGCGAATACATTGGAACTGACATAGCTATATCTATTCATCAAGAATTAGAATTAATTATTAATATATATTCAAAATTTAATAAAGAAAAGTTCTTAAGAGGTATTATCACTCCTATTTTTTTTGGTAGTGCACTTGGAGATTTTGGAATTGATCATTTATTAGATAGTCTCATAAAATGGGCTCCTACTCCTTTATATCGTCAAAGCAGTAAACGTAAAGTATATCCTCAAGAAAAGAAATTCACAGGTTTTATATTTAAAATTCAAGCTAATATGGATTTAAAACACCGTGATAGAATAGCATTTATGAGGATTGTTTCAGGACAATACACAAAAGGAATGAAATTAAAACATGTACGAGTAAAAAAAAATATAACTATTTCTGATGCTTTTACTTTTTTGGCTGGCGACAGAATTTCAGTAAATAAAGCGTATCCCGGTGATGTTATAGGTCTTCATAATCATGGGACGATTAAAATTGGAGATACTTTTACAGAAGGTGAAGAAATTAAATTTGTTGGAATACCAAGTTTTGCACCAGAAATTTTTCGTCTTATTTACTTGAAAAATCCTCTTAAACGAAAACAATTAAAAAAAGGTTTAGTGCAATTATCTGAAGAAGGAACTGTTCAAGTATTTCGCCCTATTCTTAACAATAATTTAATTTTAGGTGCTATTGGAATATTACAATTTGATGTTGTTATTGAACGTTTAAGAGCAGAGTATAATATAGATGCAATATACAAAAAAGTTAATATTATTCTTGCTCGTTGGATTAGGTCTAAAAATGGTGATAGTATTGATAAATTTAAAAACAATCATAGTACTTATTTAGCATATGATACTTCTAATAGTTTAATATACTTAGCACCAAGTAGTGCTAATTTAGATGTAGTTATGACTCAGAATTCTGATATTTTTTTTGATAAAATACGAGAACAATAATATTTTAAAAAATCAAAAAATAATTATTTTCTGATAAATTTTTGGACGTTTAATTATGAAACGCGTTTTTTTAATTGTTTTAGATTCTTTTGGAATAGGTTCTAGTTCTGATGCGGAAAAATTTAATGATGTTGGTTCAGATACATTTGGACATATAGTAGAAAAATGTTTTTTAGGCAAAGCAAATATAGGAAGAAAAGGTTCTTTGTATATTCCTAATTTAGTAAGATTGGGTCTAATAAATGCATATAAAGAATCTACAGGAAAATATCCTTTAGGATTTAAAAATAATTTAAATATTATTGCTAGTTATGGTTACGCTAGTGAGATTTCTTCTGGAAAAGATACTACTTCAGGACATTGGGAAATCGCAGGAGTACCAGTTTTAGATAATTGGTTTTATTTTAAAAATAAAAAATGTAGCTTCCCTAATCATTTATTAGAAAAAATTATAAATCAATCAGAAGTAACAGGTTTTATTGGAAATTGTCATGCATCAGGAACTGATATTATAAATCGTTTAGGCGAAGAACATATTAAAACAAAAAAACCTATTGTATATACTTCATCAGATTCTGTTTTTCAAATAGCGTGTCATGAAGATTTTTTTGGCCTACTAAATCTTTATAAATTATGTGAAACTGTTCGTGCTATTTTAGATCAATATAAATACAAAGTTGCAAGAGTTATTGCAAGACCTTTTATTGGTAATAATAAATTAAATTTTCAGCGTACAGGTAATAGACGTGATTTTTCAATTAAGCCTTTTTCTACAACAGTTATTAAAAAATTAATAGACGAAAAAGAAGGACAAGTAGTTGCTATTGGAAAAGTTTCTGATATTTATGGTGGAGTAGGGATAAGTAAAGAAATTAAATCTACTGGTCTTAATGAATTATGTAATGCAACAATTAATGAAATGAGAATAGCTGTTAATAATACCATAATTTTTACTAATTTAGTAGATTTTGATTCAAGTTGGGGTCATCGTCGTGATGTTGCTGGATATGCTAAAGGTTTAGAATTTTTTGATTATAGATTATCTGAAATAATAAATTTAGTTCAAAAAAATGATTTATTAATTTTAACAGCAGATCATGGATGTGATCCGACATGGAAGGGTACAGATCATACTCGAGAAAATGTTCCTATATTAATTTATTCACCAAACATAAAGAAACATTATTTAGGTCATCGTAAAACTTTTTCTGATATAGGACAAACTATTGCAAAATATTTTCTATTGACTGAAATGCAATATGGTCAAAATATGCTTTAAAATTTTAGATCGTAGTTTTTATATGTAAAAAAAGGAAAAAATTAGTGTCTACTCCTCATATTAATAGTAAAAAAAATGATTTCTCAGATGTAGTTCTTATGCCGGGAGATCCAGTTCGAGCAAAATATATTGCTGAAAAATATTTGAATGATTATATTCAAATTAATAATACTCGTTTAATGTTAGCTTATACTGGGTTTTATAAAAACAGAAAAATTTCCATAATGAGTCATGGTATTGGAATACCATCAGCTTCTCTTTATACAAGAGAATTGATTGTTGAATTCAATGTAAAAAAAATTCTTCGAATAGGCACTTGTGGTGCTGTACGCGATGATATAAAGTTACGTGACATAGTAATTAGTATGGGCGCTTCTACTGATTCAAAAGTAAATAGAATAGGATTTAATAACCATGATTTTTCTGCTATTGCAGATTTTGATATGATTTATAATATAGTTTCCGTTGCAAAAAAAATGAAAACTAAGATTTCTATTGGTAATTTTTTTACAACAGATTCTTTTTACAATGATGATGATAAAATGCTTAAAATTTTAAAAAAATACAACATTATTGGAGTTGATATGGAGACTGCAGGAATATATGGAGTTGCCTCTAAATTAAAAGCACAAGCATTATCAATATGTACAGTATCAGATCATATTGTAAAAAAAGAGTTTCTTTCATCAACAGAAAGAGAATCAAGTTTCAATGATATGATTGAACTAGCTTTAGAGTCTGTTTTATAAAAAATGTTCTTTTCAAGTACACAATATATTATTTTGGTGAGAAAGGGATTCGAACCCTTGATACGTTTCCATATACACGCTTTCCAGGCGTGCTCCTTAAGCCTCTCGGACATCTCACCATTTTTTAAAATAATACTGAAAAATTGATTTTTATATTTTAATATAAAAAAATAAACTACGTCAAGTTTTTACTTCTGTAGATTATATTTAGATTAAATTATATTTAATGTTTTTTTATATAAGCAGAAAAAATATCTTTTTTAAAATAAAAAAAATAGAAAAAATTATGCTGGTTCTGATAGAATACATTTTATATTTTTTTAAAAAATTATACTTTAGCTGTATTCAATTAAAAGGATTAACTAGATTAATGAAAAAATAATATAAAATATCTTTCAAATGTGTATCAATCGTTAATATAGAATAATTTCATTAATATTTTTATAAATATTCTTTTTAAAAATTTATAAAATATTTTTATAATTAAAAATTATTCATAATTTATTTTAAAATAATTAATTTTATTCTATTTTCAACGTGTGTTTATGTCCTGCCAGCAAAATATGCTGAGCATTGGTATTATTAACGAATTATCTTAGTAATAAAAACATGGCAGAAAAACGAAATATCTTTCTAGTTGGACCTATGGGTGCTGGGAAAAGTACTATTGGTCGTCAATTGTCTCAACAACTTAATATGGAATTTTTTGATTCTGATCAAGAAATTGAGAAGCGCACTGGTGCCGATATAAGTTGGGTTTTTGATGTAGAGGGTGAAAGTGGTTTTCGTTTGAGAGAACGAAAAATTATTGATGAGTTAACAATTAAACAAGGTATTGTACTTGCTACAGGTGGAGGTTCAGTTAAGTTTAAAGAAACTCGTAATTTTCTATCATCTCGTGGTATTGTTGTTTATTTAGAAACAACAATCGAAAAACAATTAGCACGTACTAAAAGAGATAAAAAAAGACCATTGTTACAAGTTTCTACTTCAAATCGTATTATATTAGAAAATCTAGCTTATGAAAGAAATCCTTTATATGAAGAAATTGCAGATATAAAAGTTCAAACTGATGAGCAAAGTGCTAAATCTGTAGCTTTTAATATAATTCGTTTATTAGAAGAAATATAATAAAGATTGATAATAAAGAATTTATGAGGTATGAAAAATTGTGGAACGATTAAAAGTTGTTCTAGGAGAACGTAGTTATCCTATTAGTATAGGATCTGGTATTATTCAAGAAGATAATATTTTTTGGCCTTTGAAACCAGGTGATCAAGCAATGCTAGTGACTAATAAAACATTAGCTAATCTTTTGAAAGATAAAGTTTTTTATCATTTAAGAAAATCTGGAGTTAAAATAGATCAAGTTATTTTATCAGATGGAGAACAGTATAAAACATTAAATGAAATGGAATTAATTATTTCTGCTTTATTAGAAAAAAAGCACGCCCGTGATACAACTTTAATTGCATTGGGTGGGGGCGTAATAGGTGATTTAGCTGGTTTTGCTGCTTCTGTTTATCAGAGAGGTGTGCGTTTTATTCAAATACCTACTACTCTTCTGTCTCAAGTTGATGCTTCTGTTGGTGGGAAAACAGCTGTCAATCATTTACTTGGTAAAAATATGATTGGTTCTTTTTGGCAACCCTCTTCAGTAATTATTGATATTGATTGTTTAAAAACACTGCCGTATACTGAATTGGTATCTGGTATGGCCGAAGTAATTAAATATGCTATTATTTTTGATGAAATATTTTTTTCTTGGTTGGAAGAAAATATTGAAGATATTTTATCGCTTAATCATGCAGCAACGTCTTATTGTATAAAAAAATGTTGTGAATTAAAATCACAATTAATTTCTTTGGATGAAAGAGAAAATAATTTTAGAGCATTATTAAATCTCGGTCATACATACGGTCATGCCATCGAAGTTCATGCAGGTTATGGGAATTGGCTTCATGGTGAAGCTATATCAGTAGGAATGGTTATGGCTGCACGTACCGCTGAACTACTAGGATACTTAAAAACAATAGATTTTAAAAGAATACTTGTTTTATTGAAAAGAGCTGGGTTGCCTATCAAAGGACCAAAAAATATGTCTGCCGCTTCATATATTCCATATATGATGAGAGATAAAAAAGTAATATCAGGGGAGATTAGATTAGTTTTACCCACATCTATTGGAAAAGCAAAAATTTATAGTAATATAGATAAAAATATTATTTTAACTGCTATTAAAAATTCTCAATAAATTTTTCATTGTCTAAGATATTAAAATCATTTGTATATCACAATATAGTTTTTCATTGTTTTTTTTGCTCTTATAGTTTTATTCTTTAAGAAGACATTACATATTCTATATTTTTAATGTAAAAGTTATATTGAGTATTAAGAAGTGTTTCTTTAAAATTCGCGTATTTTTTAATAAAATTTTTAAAAAATACTCTATAATTAATATATTTTAAATTATAAAAATAAAACTATTTAGAGTAAAAATAATATTTTAAAAAATATTGCAATCTAGGATTAAATCAAAAAATAGATATTTTATGAAAAAAATGCTCTTTTTTAAAGTGTGCAAGAGGAAAATATTTAGTATTAGAGCATATTCTTAAAATTTTTTCAGAAAGAAAATGTTTAATTGAACTGTTTGTAGCTACCAGATAAGTATTTTAAAATACTAACTATCATGGTTACATTTTACCAGATATAAATAATGATCTCATTAATTTATTCAATGTTGTTAAAAACTATTTTTTACATTTTATTGATGATACATAATTTTTTTTTGCCCCTCGTACTAATAAATTAGATTTTTATTTTATACATTGTATCATATTTAATAAAATTTCTAGTGATTATCAAAAAGTACTAATTTTTCTATATTTAGACAGATATTGTTATAATAGATTATGTCGATATAATTTAAAAGGATAGTTTAATGTTCCTTTTAGGAGTTATCAAAAAACACATTCTCTACAAAAAGAATTATATCAATTTTCTGGATATGCTCAAAAATCAGTTTTCATATGTTTTTCTTATGATATTACATTAAAAAAAATTAGTACTGATTCTGCAGTGTATTGTGATTCACATTATTTGACTTTATCTACAGCTGCAAATTTTACTAGATATTATATTAATCATTTTGATTTTTATGAGTATAAAAAATTAGCATACCTCATAGAATCTATTTTTAAAAAATTTATTCCTTTTCTACTATCAAATCAAGATTTTTATTAACACGTTTATTATACCAAAAAGCTTTTTTGTATTTCATAAGTTCTAAACCTTCTATTTAGTAGTTGTACTTGTGCTACGAATAGTCGGAAAAAATTTAATGAATTATTAGCATTATATAATTAATGCTATAATTAATTAGTTCACATTAAAGACAGGAAAATTAAGATGAAAAAATTTTTTTTAGCACCATCAATTTTATCTGCTGATTTTGCACGTTTAGGAGAAGACACAAAAAAAGTAATAGATGCAGGAAGTGATTTAATACATTTTGATGTTATGGATAATCACTATGTCCCTAATCTGACTATGGGTCCTATGATCTTAGAATCATTGCGCAATTACAATATTACAGTACCAATTGATGTTCATTTAATGGTAAAACCAGTAGATAATTTAATCCCTCAATTCGCTAAAGCAGGAGCAACTTTTATCACTTTTCATCCAGAAGCAACACTTCATGTCGAACGAACATTACACTTAATTAAAGAACATGGATGCAAAGCAGGATTAGCATTTAATCCAACAACGCCACTAAATTTTCTTGATTATACGTTAGAAAAATTAGATTTAATTTTATTAATGTCAGTAAACCCGGGATTTGGAAATCAATCTTTTTTGCCGTCTACATTTAGTAAATTGCGTGAAGTAAGAAAAATTATTGATGCTAATTTTCCCGATATTCTATTAGAAGTAGATGGTGGAGTAAAATTAGATAATATTGCTGAGATCGCATTTTCGGGAGCAAATATTTTCGTGATTGGATCTGGATTATTTAAATATTCTAATTATGAGATTATGATTAAAAAAATTCGAAAAGAATTACAACATGCTTATTCTAGATTTATTCATTAATATTTTATTTGGGATGTGAAATGATTTTTTATAAACCTGTTTTATTTAGTGCTATACAGCCTTCTGGAAATTTAACTCTTGGAAACTATATAGGTACAATGCGCCATTGGTCTAAAATGCAAGATGATTACGAATGTTTATATTGTATTGCTGACTTACATGCATTAACTGTGCAAGAAAATAAAATTAATTTACAAAAATCTACATTAGATACACTATCTTTTTATTTAGCTTGCGGGGTAGATCCAAATAAAAGTATTATTTTTATTCAATCTCATGTTTATCAGCACAGTCAATTAAATTGGATTTTAAATTGTTTTAGTCAATTTTCAGAATTACTTCGTATGACACAATTTAAAATCAAAAGAAAAATAGAACAAAATTGTAAAAAAAAAACAAGTGCAGCTTTATTTAACTATCCTATCTTGATGGCTGCAGATATTTTATTATATCAAACTAATTTTGTTCCGGTAGGAAGAGATCAAAAACAGCATGTAGAATTAACGCGGAATATAGCTAATCGTTTTAATTCTTTATATGGAAATATATTTACGCTGCCTGAACCATTAATTACTCAATATGGTTCTAAAATCATGTCTTTATTAGAACCAAATAAAAAGATGTCGAAATCTGATGTTAATAAACATAATGTAATTTTTTTACTAGATGACATTCCAAAGATTGTATTGAAAATACAGCATGCTCTTACTGATTCAGAAATGCCATCTAAAATATATTATGATATAGAAAAAAAACCAGGAATCTCAAATTTATTAGAAATTCTTTCTGCTATTACTAATAAAGATATTAATATTTTACTGCAAGAATTAGAAGGTATAATGTATTCAGAATTTAAAAATATTGTTGCAGATTCTTTATCTAAATTTTTATCCAAACTACAAAAATCTTATAATAATTATCGTTGTGATGAATCTTATTTAAAAAAAATAGCCTATGAAGGAGCAATGAAATGTCAATTAAAATCTGATAAAACTCTAAAAAATATACATGATAAATTAGGATTAATCCCATTTTTTAAATAAACCAGAAAGTTTTCTTCTAGTTTATTTTTAAATGCACTGTATTTTTTATATAAATAATTTTATTTAAAAATTCTATATTTTTGATTGAAATAAATTAAAATAGATAGAAAAAAAACTATAGCATATAATATGTTTGAACTAATTAAAGTAATATACAATCCTTTTTTTTCTACTATAGGACCAGTTACAATAAATGTAAGCAAAGTTCCAATTGTGCCAAACAATAAAATAAAATTTATTAATTTTGGAGAAGGTTTTTTTGTCTGTAACGATGCTAATGTTATAATTATAGTGTAAATGGCACTGGAGAAAAAACCTAAACTAACAATTATATATTGCTGATTTAAAAAATTTGCACTATGAATAAAAAAATACATCAGTATTGTAGAAATGCTCGTGAGACATATAAACATACGATATAAATTAAAAAATTTAATTATAAAACTGAAAAACCACATTCCAATCATATAAGACATCCAAAAACTACTAACTAAACTACCAGTTTTTTTTATATCAACACTCATAATTTCAGTAGCATATTGTGGAATCCAAGAAATAAATCCTAATTGTCCTAAAATATAGAGCAATGCTGCAATAGATAATAAAAATACATTACAGTTCCACTTTTCTTTTACTTCTTTGATATTTTTTATGTCAGTTTTTAATTTTAGAAAATTTAAATTTATTGTCAAAAGAAAAATTAATAAGTAGATTGCTCCTATGCAAACATAAGTCCAATACCAAAAAAATTTTTTTTCTAAAAGATAAGCTGTAATAATAGGAAATATCATACCAGACATACTAAAAAAAGAATCGGTTAATAATAATTGAGAACCTCTTTTTGATCCTGAGTATAGATGAGTAATAATAAATGTACCAATTGACATGGTAATTCCACTTACTAATCCAAGTATGAACATATTTATTGAAAATAAAAATATACTATTACAGAAAACTATACCGATTATAGCTATAATAGTAAGTATAAATCCAAATAACAGTTGTTTTTTTAACGATATAATTTCTATTAGCCAAGAATTTATAAAAATTGATATTAATATTCCTGCATTTAAAAAAGTAAATGTATTACTCATCTGCGATACAGATAAATGAAAATAATCAGAAATATTTCCCATAATCATGCCAGTGACAACTACTAGCGCACCGGTAAACGCATATGACAAAAAACTAATCCATGTAAGTCCTATTCGATTAATATCTTTCATTTTTTATTACCTTTTTGTAAATTTTTTATAAAAATACAATCAAATATATTATATTTTTTTATATTTTCAATATATCGCACGATATTATGTAAGAATTAAATTGAGTATGCAGAGTATGCATATACTAACTATATAAAATAGTATCTTGTTTTTTAATTTTTTCTAAAAAATAATAAACGTTTTGAGGGTTAAAATAAAATAAGTTTAATTTTAATAAAATATGATGTATATTTTATTATAAAAGTTTTGTATATTTTCTATATTTTTTTATTCATAAAAATCATTTTTACAAGTTTTTTATTATAACAAATATATTTCAGGCAATTGAATGATATCAAAAAAAACGTTAATTACACGAGATACTTTTGACAAGTTAATTTTACCTGTTTATAATCCGGCTTCGTTTATTCCTGTAAAAGGAAAAGGTAGCCGTATTTGGGATCAAAAAGGTAAAGAATATATTGATTTTTCTGGAGGTATTGCAGTTACATCATTAGGACACTGCCATCCTTTATTAAATAAAACATTAAAAAATCAAAGCAAAATTTTATGGCATGTTAGTAATGTTTTTACTAATGAACCAGCTTTAAGATTAGCTAAAAAATTAGTTTCTTCTAGTTTTGCATCAAGGGTGTTTTTTGCAAATTCTGGTGCAGAAGCTAACGAAGCCGCTTTTAAGTTAGCACGTTATTATTCGGATAAAATATATAATACTAAAAAAAATAGAATTATTTCTTTTCACAACTCATTTCATGGACGTACATTATTTACTGTTTCTGTTGGTGGACAATCAAAATATTCTGATAATTTTGGACCAAAACCTTTAGGTATAGCACATGCTTTATTTAATGATATTAATACTGTAAAAAATATCATTAGTCATGATACGTGTGCGATAGTTGTAGAACTCATCCAAGGCGAAGGTGGAGTAATACCTGCAAAAATTGATTTTATACAAGAATTACGAGAATTATGTGATCGATATAATGCACTTTTGATTTTTGATGAAATACAAACAGGAGTAGGTAGAACCGGAAAATTATTTTCTTATGAACATTATGGTATTATTCCCGATATTTTAACTCTTGCAAAATCTTTAGGTGGGGGTTTTCCAATAAGTGCAATGTTAACTACAAATGAAGTTGCATCTGTAATAAAACCCGGAATACATGGTACTACATATGGAGGCAATCCTCTTGCTTGTGCGGTAGCAGAATCTGTGATCGATATTATTAATACTAAAAAAGTATTATCTGGAGTAACAAGAAAATCTATAAGAATAATATCTGAACTAAATACTATTAATAAGCGTTTTAAATTTTTTACAGAAATAAGAGGTCAAGGACTTTTAATGGGCATCGTGTTAAAACCAAGTATTTCTTATAAAATAACTGAAATATTAAATTTTTCATTTTTAGAGGGTGTTATTTTTCTTACAGCTGGTAATAATGTTATTCGTCTAGCTCCTTCGTTAATTATTAGAGAGTGTGATATTATTGAAGGTATGAAACGTTTTTATCATGCTTTAGAAAAATGTTTATTATAAAGATTAGAATTTTGTATAAATACTTTATCAAAATTATAATTTAAAAAATCAAAAATTGTTATAAAATTAATAGTGTCTCTATAATTAGACTTCTATATAATTATTATTTCACTCAAAATAATTAATATGTTTTTATTTTTTAGTGAAATTAGATTATATCTAATTTCTGGATTATTCTTTTTGTGAATCTTATCTTTGATTTATACTCGTCATAATAGCTGAAATATTTTTTTAATTCTGCAGTTTTGATTAAAACTTTTGTTTTTTAAAACATTATCAAAATAAGAATAAAATTTATTAATCTAATTTTTTTTAGATAGAAAAAATTTAATTTTTATTATTTTTCTATTTAAAAAAATATTTAAAATATATTAAAAAAATATATACTGCAAAAAAAATATATTAATAGCAAAATATGTAATATTTTATGTTTTTTGGAGTCATAAATGATTTTTTTTCTTCTAAAAAGAATAATATTGTTATTTATAATATTATATGTTCCAAAATCGTTTTCAGTATCAGAAAATTTATCTAATGTCTATTTACAATCTTATTCTAAAACAAATAATACACTTCAAAATAAAAATGAAAAATTAGCTTATGCTTTAGGTGTTTCATTAGGTAATTATGTTAATCAATCTTTTGAAAAACAAAAAAAAATGGGGGTTAAATTAGACAAGAATAGTCTTTTAAAAGGAATACAAGATGCAATTTCTGGTAATTTAAAGCTTTCACATCAAGAAATTTCTTCAATTCTTGAAGAGCTGGAAGCAAAATTAAAACATGCAAACAAAATTCAATCTGAAAAAAATATAAAAGAAAATTTCATTCAAGGAGAATTATATATGAAAAATTTCTCTAAAATGAAAGGTGTAAAAAAAACTTCTAGCGGTCTTTTGTATCTTTTAGAAAGGGAAGGAGAAGGAGAAGCATTAACAAATGATACAAAAATTACTGTACATTATAAAGGTACATTAATTAATGGTGTAGAATTTGATAGTTCTTATAGAAGAGGTCAGCCTATATCATTAATGTTAAAAGATGTTATATTAGGTTGGCAAGAAGGTTTAAAATATATAAAAAAAGGCGGTAAAATAAAATTAGTTATACCACCTAATTTAGCATATGGAGAAAAAGAAGTTAATGGTATTCCAAGTAATTCAACATTAATCTTTGATATAGAATTATTAGATGTAGTTAATAGACTATAGTATACTCTCTTGTCCACTATTAATTTTTAAAACATGAGATAATTAAATATTATTTTAAAAATACTCTGATATAAAATTTTACAAATGAAATATACGATATTAGTAACAGGTGCGGCTTATGGAACACAAAACTCAAGTAGTGCTTTTTTGTTTTGTAAATCTTTACTAAAAACAAAACATATATTACATAGTGTTTTTTTTTATTGTGATGGAGTGCTTAATGCTAACAGTATGACTACACCAGCAATTGATGAATTTAACTTAATTAAAGCATGGCAGGGATTAAATAAAAAATATAAAGTAAAATTATATGTTTGTAATAGTGCAGCTTTAAGAAGAGGTGTGATAGAAGATGAAAAAACACTAAATGTCAACGTTGTTAAAAAAGGTAATCTAGCATTTTTTTTTCAATTAAGTGGTTTAATGGAATTAGCTAATTCTATAAAAATATGTGATCGCATAATACAATTTTAATTTGGTATATTTATTATAATGAATATGGTTGCTTTTATTTTTTCGCATGCTCCACATGGAACTAGTTTTGGTAGAGAAGGTTTAGATGCTATTTTTAGCGTCTCATCAATTTTAAAAAAAATAAGTTTATTTTTTATTGGTGATGGTGTTTTGCAATTAATGAAAAGTTATCAATCAGAAAATATTTTAGCTCGTAATTATACATCTTCTTTTCCCGTATTATCTTTTTATAATATAAAAGATTTTTATTGTTGTAAAGCATCATTAATTGAACGGGGATTAAATAACAATGATTTTATATTAAAGATAAATATATTAGACTCAGATATTTTACGTTTAAAATTAGATAAATATGATGCAATTATTAATTTTTAAGGTTTATTAATATGTTACACACGTTAATGAAATCTCCTTTTGAGACTAATATCTCTCTTATTATAAACATGTTAAAAAAATCAGATGATTTTTTAGCATTACAGGATGGTGTGTTAATTGGATTAAAAAACAATATTTTTTTAAAAACTATAATTATGTCTTCAGTAAAGTTATATCTTATAAGGGAAGATGTTTATGCAAGAGGGATTAACAAAAATATCTCTAGTAAATTTATTTTAATAAGTTATATGCATTTCGTTTCATTAACAGTTAAACATAAGAAACAAATGACTTGGTAAAAAAAACTAAGTTATATTTAATTTAAATGTCCAATCCTAAAATTCTTCATGATAATAGAAAATATTTTTTATTTATATTATTTTGATATTTTTCAGAACATCAATTGAAACGATAGGAGTTTTTTATGGCCACAGTAAATCAATTGGTCCGTAAACCTCGTGTACGAAAAGTTGTCAAAAGTAATGTACCTGCATTAGGCAAGAGTCCTCAAAAAAGAGGTGTTTGTACTAGAGTATATACAACTACACCTAAAAAACCTAATTCAGCGTTACGTAAAGTATGTCGTGTAAGATTAACTAATGGTTTTGAAGTAACTGCTTATATTGGTGGTGAAGGTCACAATTTACAAGAACATTCTGTTATTTTAATACGAGGTGGTCGTGTTAAAGATTTGCCTGGAGTTCGATATCATATTGTTAGAGGTTCATTAGATTGTGCTGGTGTTAAAGAACGTAAACAGGGTCGTTCTAAATATGGTGTTAAAAAAGCAAAATCATAAAAAAGCATTATTAAAATACTATGCAATTCATTGGAGTCTTCTATGCCACGTCGTCGTATTATTAGTACTCGAAAAATTTTACCAGATCCAAAGTTTTCTTCTGAATTATTAGCTAAATTTATTAATATTCTTATGATAGATGGTAAAAAATCTATTGCGGAAGTAATTGTTTATACTGCGTTAAGAAATTTATCTAAACGTATAGATAAAAAAGAATTGGAAGCATTTGAAATAGCTTTAGAACATGTACGCCCAACAGTAGAAGTGAAATCTCGTCGAGTTGGTGGATCGACATATCAAGTACCTGTTGAAGTTCGTCCAGTAAGACGTAATGCCTTAGCTATGCGCTGGATTGTAGAATCTGCGCGTAAACGTGCTGATAAATCTATGTCTTTACGCTTATCTAATGAACTTTATGATGCTGTAGAAAATAAAGGCGCAGCAGTTAAAAAAAGAGAAGAAGTACATCGAATGGCAGAAGCTAATAAAGCTTTTGCCCATTATCGTTGGTAATATTTTAAAGCTTTATTTTTTTTTGTGTTACTTATAAATTATATTGAGGCAATTATCTCAATTCGGCGTATGAGGTCTAACTTTTTAAAACCTAAAAAATGAGAGAAAGATAATGTCTCGTACAACACCTATTTCTCGATACCGTAATATTGGAATTAGTGCACATATAGATGCAGGCAAAACAACTACTACTGAAAGAATTTTATTTTATACAGGAGTTAATCATAAAATTGGCGAAGTGCATGATGGCGCAGCTACTATGGATTGGATGGAACAAGAACAAGAAAGAGGAATTACTATTACATCAGCTGCTACCACTACGTTTTGGAGTGGAATGGCTAAACAATTTAAACCACACAGAATTAACATTATCGACACACCTGGCCATGTTGATTTTACTATTGAAGTAGAACGTTCAATGCGTGTATTAGATGGTGCTGTTATGGTTTATTGTGCTGTTGGAGGTGTACAACCACAGTCAGAAACTGTATGGCGTCAAGCAAATAAATATAACGTTCCTCGCATAGCGTTTATAAATAAAATGGATCGTATGGGAGCTAATTTTTTAAAAGTAGTAAAACAAATTAAAACACGTTTAGGTGCTAATCCTGTTCCTTTACAGTTAGCTATTGGTTCAGAAGATACTTTTGTTGGTATTGTTGATTTGATTAAAATGAAAGCTGTGCATTGGAAAGAATCTGATCAGGGTTTAACATTCATTTATGATGAAATTCCTACAGAAATGATTGAATTAGCAGAAAAATGGAATCAAAATTTAATTGAGTCTGCAGTGGAATCTAATGAAGATCTTTTAGAAAAATATTTGAATGGAATCAAGTTATCTGAAAGTGAAATTAAGTCTGCATTGCGAAAACGTGCTTTAAATAGTGAAATTATACTTATTACTTGCGGATCAGCTTTTAAAAATAAAGGAGTTCAAGCATTATTAGATGCAATAATTGAATATTTACCTGCTCCTAATGATGTTCAAGATATTAAAGGTGTTTTAAATGATAATGAACATACCTCAGCTATTAGAAATTCAAATGATAAGGCTCCTTTTTCTGCTTTAGCTTTTAAAATTGCAAACGATCCATTTGTAGGCAATTTAACTTTTTTTCGTGTATATTCAGGAGTAGTCAAATCTGGAGATACTGTATTTAATTCTGTGAAGTCTCAGCGAGAGAGATTTGGTAGAATTGTTCAAATGCATGCTAATAAAAGAGAGGAAATAAAAGAAGTATATGCAGGTGATATAGCTGCTGCTATTGGTTTAAAAGATGTTACTACTGGAGATACTTTATGTGATTTAAATGAACCTATTATATTAGAGCGTATGGAGTTTCCTGAACCAGTAATATCTATTTCTGTAGAGCCGAAAACTAAAGCAGATCAGGAAAAAATGGGTTTAGCATTAGGACGATTAGCAAAAGAAGACCCTTCATTTCGAGTGCGAACTGATCAAGAGTCTAATCAAACAATAATTTCTGGAATGGGTGAATTACATTTAGAAATTATCATTGATCGTATGAAACGAGAGTTTAGTGTCGATGCTAACATTGGAAAACCTCAAGTAGCGTACCGTGAAACTATTCTTGACAAAGTTGAAGATGTTGAAGGAAAACATATTAAACAATCAGGTGGAAGAGGTCAATATGGTCATGTGGTTATAGAATTATTTCCATTAGATCCAGGAGGAAAAGGTTATTTATTTATTAATGATATAAAAGGGGGAGTTATACCTGGTGAATATATTTCAGCAGTTGATAAAGGAATCCAAGAACAATTAAAATGTGGACCTTTATCTGGTTATCCTGTAGTAGATATTGGAGTACGTCTTTATTTTGGTTCTTATCATGATGTTGATTCGTCTGAACTAGCTTTTAAGTTAGCTGCTTCTACGGCGTTTAAAACTGGTTTCAAAAGAGCGCGACCAGTTTTATTAGAACCAATTATGAAAGTTGAAGTCGAAACTCCGGATGACTATATGGGAGATGTTATAGGTGATTTAAATCGTCGAAGAGGTATTATTGAAGGTATGAAAGATTTATCTATTAGTAAAATTATTAATGCATGTGTCCCCTTATCTGAAATGTTTGGTTATGCTACTGATTTACGTTCTCAAACTCAAGGACGAGCTTCTTATTCTATGGAATTCTTAAAATATGTAGAAGCTCCATCTAATATTTCTAAAGAAATTATCGAAAGAAGAGAAAAGTAGAAGTTTTCTTCTGTAATGTATACAATATTTTTGTTTATAATGATAGATATTTTATATAAGGAAAAAAGAATGTCTAAAGAAAAATTTCAACGTTTAAAACCTCATATAAACGTAGGTACAATTGGTCATGTAGATCATGGAAAAACTACTTTAACTGCAGCTATTACAACAGTTTTATCTAAAAAATTTGGTGGTTCTGCACGCGCTTTTGATCAGATAGATAATGCACCAGAAGAAAAAGCAAGGGGTATTACAATTAATACTTCTCATGTAGAATATGATACTGAATTTAGACATTATGCTCACGTAGATTGTCCAGGTCATGCTGATTATATAAAAAATATGATTACTGGTGCAGCTCAAATGGATGGAGCAATTTTAGTTGTAGCGGCCACTGATGGGCCAATGCCTCAAACTCGTGAACATATTTTGCTTGGAAGACAAGTGGGTGTTCCGTATATTATTGTATTTCTTAATAAGTGTGATATGGTAGATGATGAAGAACTACTAGAACTCGTAGAAATGGAAGTTCGTGATTTATTAACACAATATGATTTTCCTGGAGATGATACTCCTATTATTCGTGGTTCAGCTCTTAAAGCACTAGAAGGTGATCCTGAATGGGAGTCAAAAATCATTGATTTATCTAAATTTTTAGATAGTTATATTCCTGAACCAAAACGAGCAGTAGATCAACCCTTTTTATTACCAATAGAAGATGTTTTTTCTATATCAGGAAGAGGTACAGTAGTAACCGGACGAGTAGAAAAAGGCGTAATTAAAGTAGGTGAAGAAGTTGAAATTGTAGGAATAAAAAAAACAACTAAAACTACTTGTACAGGCGTAGAAATGTTTAGAAAGTTATTAGATGAAGGTCGTGCTGGAGAGAACGTAGGTGTTTTGCTTCGTGGTACAAAGCGTGATGAAATTGAAAGAGGTCAAGTTTTAGCCAAACCAGGTAGTATTCATCCACATACAACATTTGAGTCTGAAGTTTATGTTCTATCCAAAGAAGAAGGTGGGCGTCATACTCCATTTTTTAAAGGATATCGTCCTCAGTTTTATTTTAGAACTACTGATGTAACAGGTTCTATTGAATTGCCAGAAGGTGTTGAAATGGTTATGCCAGGAGATAATATAAAAATGACTGTTACTTTAATTAATCCTATTGCAATGGCTGATGGATTGCGATTTGCTATACGTGAAGGTGGTCGTACTGTTGGAGCGGGTGTTGTTTCTAAAGTTTTACTTTAATAATTTTATGTTTAAAATATTTTTATACTGACATCTAGTTGAATTTATTAAGAAAAGAGTATAAAATGCTCTTTTCTTGATTATATCTTATATCTTAATATAAATAAGTTATTATTATCTTTTGCTAGAATCATGTATTAAAAATTAATTTTTAATATTACAAAGAATTGTATACATCAATATTTTATATGTATTAACTTATTTTAAAAATACTCCTGATATAGGGGTTATATGGTAACAATTAATTATATCTACTTTTAATAATCTAAATTTATTCAGAGCAGATTAAATTTTCAATGTGTAAATAATTGGAGTTCTGGTCTAATGCAGAACCAAAGAATTCGTATTCGTTTAAAAGCTTTCGATCATAGACTAATTGATCAATCAACTACAGAGATTGTTGAAACAGCAAAAAGAACAGGTGCACAAGTACGTGGACCCATTCCTCTTCCAACTCGTAAAGAACGTTTTACTATTTTAGTTTCTCCGCATGTAAATAAGGACGCACGTGATCAATATGAAATTCGTACACATAAGCGTTTGATTGATATAGTAGAACCTACTGAAAAAACTGTCGATGCACTTATGCGATTAGATCTTGCTGCTGGTGTAGACGTACAAATTAGTTTAGGTTAATCAAATAATAGATATGATTAAGGTATTGAATAAATGATTGGTTTAGTTGGTAAAAAAATTGGAATGACTCGTATTTTTACTAAAGAAGGAGCTTCAATTCCCGTTACAGTAATTGAATTAAAAGAAAACCGAATTACACAAGTAAAAAATATAAGTAATGATTTCTATTGTGCTATTCAAGTTACAACCGGTATAAAAAAAGCAAATAGATTAACAAAACCAAAAGCAGGACATTTTTTAAAATCTGGCGTAATTCCTGGTCGTGGTTTATGGGAGTTTAGAATTGATCAAAATGAAACTTTTAAAGTTGGACAAAGTATTACAATTCATATTTTTAATAATATAAAAAAAGTTGATGTTACAGGTATTTCTAAAGGAAAAGGTTTTTGCGGTACAGTAAAACGTTGGAATTTTCATACTCAGGATGCAACACATGGAAACTCTTTATCTCATAGAGTACCCGGTTCGATTGGTCAGAATCAAACTCCCGGTCGAGTGTTTAAAGGTAAAAAAATGGCAGGACAATTAGGAAATAATCGTGTTACTGTACAAAGTTTAAATATAGTACATATTGATGAAAAGAAAAATCTTCTTTTAGTAAAAGGCGCTGTTCCCGGTGCTACCGGTAGTGATCTTATCGTTAAACCAGCTATTAAGGTTTGAGCAGTGAGGAGTAAAGCATGGAATTAGTAGTTAAAGACGTACAAAGTGCTCTTAGTGTTTCTGAAATCATTTTTGCTCGTGATTTTAATGAGGCTCTAATTCATCAAGTCGTTATTGCTTATTCAGCATCTACCCGTCAAGGTACGAGAGCACAAAAAAATCGCGCTGAAGTTTCTGGATCAGGTAGAAAACCGTGGCGCCAAAAAGGTACAGGTCGTGCACGAGCAGGATCGTTTAGAAGTCCAATTTGGCGATCTGGTGGTGTTACGTTTGCTGCAAAACCGCAAGAACATAGTCAAAAAGTTAATAAAAAGATGTATCGTGGTGCATTAAAAAGTATTTTATCTGAATTAATTCGTCAAAAAAGATTAACAGTTTTTGAAAATTTTTCATTAGATTTACCTAAAACAAAACTTTTAGTTCAAAAATTGCAAGATATAGATTTGAAAAATGCTCTTATTATTACGAATAAAATAGATAACAATTTGTTTCTTGCTTCTAGAAATTTATATTCAGTTGATGTGAAAGATGTTCATTCTATAGATCCTGTTAGTTTGATTGCTTTTGAGCATGTTATTATTACTGTTGAAGCAGTGAAAAAAATAGAGGAAATACTTTCATGATTTCTGAAGAACGTTTGTTAAAAATACTAGTTTCTCCACATGTATCTGAAAAATCATCTGTATCTATAGAAAAATTTAATACTGTTGTTTTAAAGGTTTTGAATAATGCTACTAAATATGAAATAAAATATGCAGTAAAAAAAATATTTAATGTCGAAGTTGAAAGTATAAAGACATTGAAAGTGAAGGGAAAAAAAAAGCGTCAATCTAATCGCATTATTCAAAAAAGTAACTGGAAGAAAGCTTATATTAAAGTTAAAAAAGGGTATAATTTAGATTTCATAGGTAATACAGAGTAGTCGGAGGACAAAACAATGGCAATTGTTAAATGCAAACCGACATCTCCGGGTCGTCGCCACGTTATTAAAGTTGTTAATACACAGTTGTATAAAGGAAAACCATGTTCTTTATTATTAAGAAAAAAAAGTAAAAGCGGAGGACGTAACAATAATGGTAGGATTACAACTCGTCATATTGGTGGCGGACATAAAAGAGCATATCGTATTATAGATTTTAAAAGAAATAAAGATGGCATAGAAGCTACTGTGGAAAGATTCGAATATGATCCTAATCGTTCTTCTAATATTGCTTTAATATTATATAAAGATGGTCAACGAAATTATATTTTAGCTCCAAAAGATTTAAAGATAGGAGATACTATAATTTCTGGTTCAAATTCTCCTATAAAAGTAGGAAATTCTTTACCACTAAAAAATATTCCAGTAGGCACATTTATTCATAATGTAGAAATGAAGCCTGGGAAAGGTGGTCAAATAGCCCGTTCTGCAGGAAGTTATGTGCAACTAGTAGCATTTGATAAAGAATATGCAACTTTAAGATTACGTTCTGGTGAAATGCGAAAAACTCAATCTGATTGTAAAGCTACTATTGGAGAAGTAGGTAATTCTGAACATATGTTAAAAGTTTTAGGTAAAGCAGGAGCTTCTCGTTGGATAGGTATACGTCCAACTGTTCGTGGTACAGCCATGAATCCTGTTGATCATCCTCATGGTGGTGGTGAAGGAAGAAATTTTGGTAAGCACCCAGTTACTCCATGGGGAATACAAACAAAAGGTAAAAAAACTCGTAAAAATAAACGTACTGAAAAGTTTATTTTACGTCATCGTAGAAAATAATTATTGTAAGGATCATTTTATGCCACGTTCTCTTAAGAAAGGTCCTTTTATTGATGTTAGTTTGTTAAAAAAAGTAGAAAAATCAGTAAAAAAAAATGATAAAAAGCCTATTAAAACGTGGTCAAGACGTTCAACAATTTTTCCAAATATGGTAGGTTTGACAATATCTATTCATAATGGTCGTAATCATATACCTGTTTTTATTACTGAAGAAATGGTAGGACATAAATTAGGTGAATTTTCTTTAACTCGTACTTATAGAGGACATACTGCTGATAAAAAAGTAAAAAAACGTTAATTAAAAAAGAAAGATAAAAGAGGAGTAAATGGAAACTTTAGCTCAACATCGTCAAGCACGTTCTTCGGCTCAAAAAGTTCGTTTAATTGCAGATTTAGTTCGGGGAAAAAAAGTTCCACAAGCATTAAATATCTTGACGTATACTAATAAAAAAGCTGCTATTTTAGTTAAAAAAGTACTTGAATCAGCTGTAGCCAATGCAGAACACAATGATGGCGCTGATATAGATAAATTAAGAATAAAAAAAATATTTGTTAATGAAGGTTCAACAATGAAAAGAATGATGCCACGTGCTAAAGGACGTGCAGATCGTATTTTAAAACGTACGAGTCATATTACTGTGATTGTGTCTGATCGTTAAAACATTGAGGAGAGTCAGTGATGGGTCAGAAAGTACATCCTAATGGTATGCGATTGGGTATAATAAAAAAATGGAATTCTGTTTGGTTTGCTAATACTAAAGATTTTGCTGATCATCTAGATAGTGATTATAAAGTCCGTCAATTTTTAATGAAAAAATTAGACAAAGCATCAATTTCACGAATTATTATTGAAAGACCAGCTAAAAGTATTCGAGTAACGATTTATACTGCTAGACCTGGTATTGTCATCGGTAAAAAAGGTGAAGATGTAGAAAAATTAAGAGTCGCTATTGCCAAAATTACTGGGGTCCCAGTTCAAATTAACATTTCTGAAATACGCAAACCTGAATTGGATGCGAAACTTGTTTCTGATAGCATTACATCTCAGTTAGAACGAAGAGTTATGTTTCGACGAGCTATGAAAAGATCTGTTCAAAATGCAATGAGACAAGGTGCTAAAGGTATTAAAGTAGAAGTTAGCGGACGTTTAGGAGGAGCAGAAATAGCTCGTAGAGAATGGTATAGAGAAGGCAGAGTTCCTTTACATACTTTACGTGCAAATATTGATTATAGTATTTCAGAAGCTCATACCACATATGGTGTAATAGGTGTTAAAGTTTGGATTTTTAAAGGTGAAATATTAGGTGGTATGGAAACTATTGAAAAATTAGAAAAACCTTCTGTTCAAACAAAAAAGCAATATCGTAAAAATAGAAAGCAAGAAAGAGAGAGAAGCTGATAATGTTACAACCAAAACGTACTAAATTTCGAAAAATGCACAAAGGTCGAAATCGTGGTTTAGCTTCTGGTACTGATATTAATTTTGGTTCTTTTGGTTTACAAGCCATTGATAGAGGACGTTTAACTGCACGTCAAATTGAATCTGCACGAAGAGCTATAACTCGCTGTATTAAAAGACAAGGAAAAATGTGGATACGTATATTTCCTGATAAACCTATAACTCAAAAACCATTAGAAGTAAGAATGGGTAAGGGTAAAGGAAATGTTGAATATTGGGTCGCTTTAGTACAACCAGGTAAAATTCTTTATGAATTAGATGGTGTTACTGAAGAAGAAT
The DNA here is from genome assembly GCF_005237295.1 of Buchnera aphidicola (Macrosiphum euphorbiae). NCBI lineage: Bacteria > Pseudomonadati > Pseudomonadota > Gammaproteobacteria > Enterobacterales > Erwiniaceae > Buchnera > Buchnera aphidicola. The sequence goes on along the minus strand of NZ_CP033006.1, from coordinate 559,309 downwards.
CTCGTGAAGCATTTAAACTAGCAGCAGCAAAGTTGCCAATTAAAACTACTTTTGTAACTAAGATGGTGATGTAATGAAAGCAATAGTAGAATTTAAAAAAAAAGATAAAAAAAATCTTTATAAAGAACTTTTGCAATTATTACGAGAACAATTTAATCTTCGCATGCAATCTGTTTCTGGAAAGTTAAAACAGCCTCATTTGTTACGAAAAGTTCGGCGAAATATTGCACAAGTAAAGACTTTATTACATCAAAAGGAGAAGATAAAATAATGGAAAAAATTAGAACTTTGCAAGGTCGTGTAATAAGTAATAAGATGCAAAAATCTGCTGTTGTGGCAATTGAACGTTTTGTAAAACATATTATTTATGGCAAATTTATTAAACGTACTACAAAACTTCATATTCATGATGAAAAAAATGAATGTACTATAGGTGATTTAATAGAAATTCGAGAATCTCGTCCAATTTCTAAAACAAAATCTTGGGTTTTAGTACGTGTGATTGAAAAAACAGTTTTTTAAAATAATAAAAACATGAACAAACTCAGGTCTGCTCATGTTTTCGATCAAAAAAATTTAAGCAGTATTATAATAAGATTATTTTTAATTAGTAATTTTTTATTTTAATTAAAATAATTGAGGTTTAAAAAAAATGATTCAAGAACAGACTATTCTTCATGTAGCTGATAACTCTGGTGCACGATCTGCTATGTGTATTAAAGTTTTGGGCGGTTCACATCGTCGTTACGCAAGTATTGGTGATGTAATTAAAATTACAATTAAGGAAGCAATACCTCGAGGCAAAGTAAAAAAAGGAGAAGTTCTTAAAGCAGTAGTAGTAAGAACTAAAAAAGGAGTTAGACGATCTGATGGTTCTGTTATTCGCTTTGATACGAATGCTTGTGTTGTATTAAACAATAACGAACAACCTATTGGAACTCGTATTTTTGGTCCTGTTACTCGTGAATTAAGAACAGAAAAATTTATGAAAATTATTTCACTAGCTCCTGAAGTTCTTTAATAATAAAATTTTTAAGGAATAAAAATGGCATCAAAGTTACGCCGAAATGATACAGTTATTATATTAACTGGAAAAGATAAAGGAAAAACAGGTATAATTAAAAATTTTTTATCTTTAAACAAAGTAATTATTAATGGTTTGAATTTGATAAAAAAACATCAAAAACCAGTTCCTTCTCAAAACAAAAGTGGTGGTATTATAGAAAAAGAAGCACCTATCCATATATCAAATATTGCTATTTTAAATCCTGAATCTAATAAATCAGATCGTATTGGTTTTAGATTTGAAGGAGGAAAAAAAGTTCGATTTTTTAAATCTAATAGAAAAACGATTCAATAGTTTGGAGTAATATGATGGCAACATTGTATGATTATTATAAGTCGAAAGTCATCAAAAAGTTTATGCTTGAATTAAATTATAGTTCTGTTATGCAAGTACCTAAAATTGATAAAATTACTTTAAACATGGGTGTGGGTGCAGCAGCTTCTGATAAAAAAATTTTAGATAATGCTATTTTAGATTTAACAGCAATATCTGGACAAAAACCAATTATTACTAAAGCTAGAAAATCTGTAGCTGGTTTTAAAATTCGTCAGGGTTATCCTATTGGATGTAAAGTCACATTACGTGGTCAGAAAAAATGGGATTTTTTTGAGCGTTTAATTATCATCGCGGTGCCGCGCATTCGTGATTTTCGTGGTTTATCAAGTAATTCTTTTGATGGTCATGGAAATTATAGTTTAGGAATTCGAGAACAAATTATTTTCCCTGAAATTGATTATGATAAAATTGATCGCGTTCGCGGATTAGATGTGACAATAACTACTACTGCTAAATCTGATAATGAAGCTCGTTTATTATTATCTGCTTTTAATTTTCCTTTTCGCAAGTAAAAAAAGGTTATTCAATGGCTAAAGAATCAATGAAAGCACGTGAAATTAAACGTGTAAAATTAGCTAATAAATTTTACACACAACGTATTGAATTAAAAAATATTATTTCCAGCATGAATTTTTCAGAAGAAGAACGCTGGAATGCAGTTCTTAAATTACAATCTTTTCCACGTGATTCTAGTCCATCACGTCAAAGAAATAGATGTCGTCAAACAGGTCGTCCACATGCTTTTTTACGTAAATTTGGATTAAGTCGTATTAAGGTTAGAGAGGCAGCCATGAAAGGTGAAATCCCTGGTTTAAAAAAAGCAAGTTGGTAAAATACATTTTTCAGGTTTTGGAGTTTAAAAATGAGCATGCAAGACCCAGTAGCAGATATGTTGACTCGTATTCGAAACGGTCAATCAGCTAATAAATATTCTGTTAAGATGCCTTCATCTAGATTAAAAAAATCAATTGTCGAACTATTAAAACAAGAAGGTTATATTAAAGATTATAAAATCACAGGTAATATTAAATTAGAATTAGAAGTTATTTTGAAATATTTTCAGGGAAAATCAGTAGTAGAAATGATTCAACGTATCAGTCGTCCTAGTTTACGAATATATAAAAATAAGAATAATTTACCTAAAGTTATGTCTGGTCTAGGTATAGCAGTGATTTCTACTTCTCAAGGTGTTATGACGGATCGTATGGCTCGTCAAGCTGGTCTTGGCGGTGAAGTTATTTGTTATGTAGCTTAATTAATAAATGGAGGAAGAATGTCTCGTGTTGCTAAATGTCCAATTGTTATTCCTTCTGATATTAACATTCAATTAGATTTACAAAATATATCAATTAAAGGAAAATATGGTCATCTTTCACGTACTATTCATCGATCAGTGAAAATTGAATATCTAGATAATAAAATAATTTTTTCGCCACGTTTAGGTTTTTCTGATGGTTGGGCGCAAGCAGGAACCTCAAGAGCTCTTGTAAATTCTATGGTTATAGGTGTTTCTAAAAAATTTAGCAAAAAATTACAATTTTCTGGAGTTGGTTATCGTGTATCAATAATAAAAGGTGATGTTATTAACATGTCACTGGGTTATTCTCATATGATTACATATCGTCTGCCTAAAGGTATTAACGCAGAAAATCCATCTCCAACAGAAATTATTATTCAAGGAATAGACAAACAATTAGTTGGGCAAATTGCAGCTAATTTGCGTTCTTATCGTGTACCGGAACCTTATAAAGGAAAAGGTATACGATATTCAGATGAAATTGTACGTATGAAAGAGGCTAAGAAGAAATAAAATGAGTTTTTCCAATAAAAATAAAATAATTTCTCGTATGCGTCGATCTATCAAAACACGTCGTAAACTTAAAAAACTAGGTGCTATTCGACTAATTGTACATCGTACTCCACGTCATATGTATGCTCAAATAGTTTCTTCTACAGAATCAAAAGTATTGGCATATGCTTCAACTCTAGAAAAAAAAATAAATTGCACTTTGAAATATACAGGAAACAAAGAAGCTGCAGCACAAATAGGTAAAATTATTGCAGAACGAGCTTTATCCAAAGGAATAGAAAATGTTTCTTTTGATCGATCTGGTTTTAAATATCATGGTCGCGTACAAGTTTTAGCTGAATCTGCACGTGAAGTTGGACTAAAGTTTTAAGGCGAAAATTATAGAATGGCTAATATTGAAAAAAAGAACAATAGTGATTTACAAGAAAAATTAATTACAGTAAATCGTGTTTCAAAAACAGTTAAAGGTGGTCGTATATTTTCTTTTACAGCATTAACTGTAGTAGGAAATGGAGATGGACGAGTTGGTTTTGGTTATGGAAAAGCACGTGAAGTTCCTGCTGCTATTCAAAAAGCTATGGAAAAAGCTAGACGTAATATGATTACTATACCGTTAGTTAATAAAACTCTACAACATTCATTAAAAGGTTCTCATACTGGATCAAATGTTTTTATGAAACCAGCTTCTGATGGAACAGGAATTATTGCGGGTGGAGCTATGCGTGCAGTTTTAGAAGTGGCAGGTATACATAATGTGCTAGCTAAAACTTATGGTTCCACGAATCCTATCAATGTAGTTCGGGCTACTATGAATGGGCTAATTAATATGAAATCCCCAGAAATGATAGCTGCTAAAAGAAATAAACGTATTGAAGATATATTAGGATAAATTTGATTTAATGAAAAACATAAAAATCACTCAAATAAAAAGTGCTATAGGAAGATTACCTAAGCACAAAAAAACATTGATTGGACTTGGACTGCGTTATATAGGACACACTGTCATACGTGAAGATACAGCATCTATTCAAGGTATGATTAAAAAAATTTCATATATTTTAAAAATACAAGAGGAGTAAAAGTATGTATTTAAACACTCTTTCTCCAGCAAATGGAGCACGTCAGAATCGAAAAAGATTAGGTCGCGGTATTGGTTCAGGTTTTGGTAAAACTGCAGGTCGCGGTCATAAAGGGCAAAAATCTAGATCAGGAAGCAGCATTCGTCGTGGTTTTGAAGGAGGACAAATGCCTTTATATAGAAGACTTCCTAAATTTGGTTTTAATTCTAGAAAAAAAAATATTACAACAGAAGTTCGTTTATCAGATTTATCAAATTTATCTACAAATATTATTGATCTTAAAATATTAAAAAAAGAAAATATTGTTAAAAAAAATATTAAACATGCCAAGATAATTTTTACAGGAAAATTAAATGTTCCTTTAATAATTCGAGGTTTACTTGTTACTAAAGGTGCTCGTTCTGAAATTGAAAATTCTGGTGGTAAAATTGAAGGATAAGCGGTAAATAATGGTTAAAAAATTAGGATTAAATTTCAAAAATACTAAAAAAAATGTCAGTGAGCTAAAACAGAGAATTATTTTTCTAATAGCAGCTATTATTATTTTTCGTATTGGTTCGTTTATTCCAATTCCTGGAATTGATACTACGATTTTATCTAAAATATTAAACGAACAAAAAGGTACTATTGTTGAGATGTTTAATATGTTTTCTGGTGGTGCTTTGAGTCGTGCTTCTATTTTTGCTTTAGGCATTATGCCCTATATATCTGCTTCTATTATCGTGCAATTATTAACACTAGTATATCCTGCTTTATCTGAAATGAAAAAAGAAGGAGAATCTGGACGTCATAAAATTAATCAGTATACTAGATATGCCACCTTAATATTAGCTCTTGTTCAGTCTGTTGGAATTGCTACTACTCTTCCTAATATAGTAGGAATGCGTACAATTATAATAAATATTGATTTTTGTTTTTATTTAATTGCTATTATAAGTTTAGTAACTGGTACCATGTTTTTAATGTGGCTGGGAGAATTAATTACAGAACATGGTATTGGTAATGGTATTTCAATTATTATTTTTATAGGAATAATAGCTGGTCTACCTTCGGCGATTGGGAATACTATTGAAAAAACAAGACAGGGAGATTTGCATTTTTTATTGTTTTTGTTTATTTTATTGTTGATTTTTTTAGTTATTTTTCTTGTTGTTTTTATAGAAAGAGGGCAAAGAAAAATTATTGTACATTATGCGCAACGCCAACAGGGTCGTCGTATATATGCAGCTCAAAGTACTCATTTGCCTTTAAAAATTAATATGTCTGGTGTTATACCTGCCATTTTTGCTTCTAGTGTTGTTCTGTTTCCTGCAACTGTCATATCTTGGTGCAAAGTAAGTAGTGAATGGTTAAAAACTATTTCATCTTATTTACAACCTAATCAACCTTTATATTTAATTTTATACATATCTGCAATAGTATTTTTTTGTTTTTTTTATACAGGATTAGTTTTTAATCCTCGTGAAACAGCAGATAATTTAAAAAAATCAGGGGCTTTTATTTCCGGTATTAGACCCGGAGAACAAACAGCAAAATATATTGATAAAATTATGTTAAGACTAACACTAGTTGGTTCTTTATATATTACATTTATTTGTTTGATTCCAGAATTTATGCGAAGTGCTATGAATGTTCCTTTTTATTTTGGTGGCACTTCATTATTAATTGTTGTGGTAGTTATTATGGATTTTATTACTCAAATTCAAACATTGATAATGTCTAATCAATATGAATCTATGCTAAAAAAAGCTAATCTAGATTAGATATTTTATATTAAAAAAATTCAAGGAAATACAATGAAGGTACAAGCTTCTGTAAAAATACTTTGTCGAAACTGCAAAATAATAAGAAGGAACAATGTTGTAAGAGTTATCTGTAGTAATGATCCAAAACACAAGCAACGTCAAGGTTAGTAATTTTTATAGATTAAAATATTTTTAAACATTAATCATCATCTTTAACGTATAGATTTATTTAAAATACATTTATAAGGTTTTATAATATGGCACGTATTGCAGGTATTAATATTCCTGAACATAAGCATACTTTAATTGCATTAACTGCAATATATGGAATTGGTAAAAAACGGTCTAAATTGATTTGTTCTATTACAAATATTCCTGAACATTCTAAAATTATAGATTTAAGTGAAGAACAGATTGATCTTTTAAGAACACATGTAGCAAAATATGTTATTGAAGGTGATTTAAGAAGAGAGAGAACTTTAAATATTAAGCGTTTAATTGATCTAAGCTGTTATCGTGGTTTACGTCATCGTAGGAGTTTGCCAGTACATGGACAAAGAACTAAAACTAATGCTAGAACTTGTAAAGGTCCTCGAAAACCAATAAAAAAATAATTTAGGTAAGATTAATTATGGTAAAGAATTCAACATCTATTCGTACGCGTAAACGTGTTAAAAAACAAATTTTAGATGGTATAGCTCATATTCATGCATCTTTTAATAATACTATCGTAACTATCACTGATAGACAAGGCAATGCTTTAGGTTGGGCAACTTCTGGCGGTTCTGGTTTTAGAGGTTCTCGAAAATCTACTCCTTTCGCAGCACAAGTTGCTGCTGAACGTTGTGCAGAAATAGTAAAAGATTATGGAATAAAAAATTTAGAGGTCATGGTCAAAGGTCCAGGTCCTGGTAGAGAATCTACGATTCGAGCTTTAAATGCAGCTGGATTCCGTATTACAAATATTACCGATGTAACACCAATTCCTCATAATGGTTGCCGTCCTCCTAAAAAACGTCGTGTCTGATTTTTAGGAATGTTTGGAGAATAAAATGGCAAAATATTTAGGCCCGAAATTAAAATTAAGTCGACGTGAAGGTACTGATTTATTTCTTAAATCAGGACTTCGTCCAATAGAATCAAAATGTAAATTAGAACAGCCTCCGGGACAACATGGTATTCGCAAACCTAGATTATCTGATTATGCTGTTCAATTACGTGAAAAACAAAAGGTCCGTCGTTTATACGGTGTTTTAGAACGGCAATTTAAAATATATTATAAAAAAGCTGCTCGCTTAAAAGGCAATACCGGAGCAAATTTATTGCAGTTATTAGAATCTAGATTAGATAATGTAGTTTATCGTATGGGTTTTGGTTGTACTCGTGCCGAATCTAGACAATTAATTAATCATAAATCTATTATAGTTAATAATAAAATCGTGAATATTGCCTCATATCAAGTTTCTCCTAATGACCGAATTTCTATTAGGGATAAATCTAAAAATCAATCTCGAATTAAAGCGGCTTTAGAACTCGTTGAACAAAGAGAAAAACCAATCTGGTTAGAAGTTGATCAAACTAAAATGGAAGGTATTTTTAAAAGATTTCCTGAACGTTCTGATTTATCTGCAGAAATTAATGAATACTTAATTGTTGAACTTTATTCTAAATAGTAAAGTTGACTATTAAAGAGAGGATAATATGCAGAATTCTATCATGGATTTTTTAAAACCACGTTTAGTTGATATTGAACAAATTAGTACAACACATACTAAAGTTACTTTAGAGCCATTAGAAAGAGGATTTGGTCATACACTTGGAAATGCACTTCGTAGAATTCTCCTTTCTTCTATGCCAGGATGTGCAGTAACTGAAGTTGAAATTGATGGGGTACTTCATGAATATAGTACTAAAGAGGGTGTGCAAGAAGATATTTTAGAAATATTATTAAATTTAAAAGGATTGGCTGTAAAAGTCTATAGAAAAGATGAAGTTTTTCTTACATTAAATAAATCTGGAATTGGTTCTGTCACTGCTGCAGACATTATACATGATGGTGAGGTCGAGATCATTAAACCAGAACACGTCATTTGTAATTTAACCTATGAAAATGCTTCAATTAAAATGAGGATAAGAGTACAACGTGGAAGAGGTTATATTCCCGCATCTTCAAGAGTTCATTTAGAAGAAGAATCAAGACCAATAGGTTGTTTGTTAGTAGATGCTTGTTATAGTCCAATAGATCGTATTTCTTATAATGTAGAAGCAGCACGTGTAGAACAAAGAACTGATTTAGATAAATTAGTTATTGAAATGGAAACAAATGGAACTATTGACCCAGAAGAAGCCATTCGACGGGCTGCTACTATTTTAGCAGAACAATTAGAAGCTTTTGTTGATTTAAGAGACGTTCGTGAACCTGAAATTAAAGAAGACAAACCTGCATTTGAACCTATTTTATTGCGACCAGTAGATGATTTAGAATTAACAGTTCGTTCTGCTAATTGTCTCAAAGCAGAAGCTATACACTATATTGGTGATTTAGTACAAAGAACTGAAGTAGAACTTTTGAAAACTCCTAATTTAGGAAAAAAATCTTTAACTGAAATTAAGGATATATTAGCTTCTAGAAATTTATCTCTTGGCATGAAATTAGAAAATTGGCCGCCATCAAGTATTTTAGATGAATAATTTATATTTTATTTTATATTAAAATCTTAATAGAAGGAATAAATTTATGCGTCATCGGAAAAGTGGTCGTCAATTAAATCGTAATAGTGCTCATTTTGATTCTATGTTTAAAAATATGATATGTTCATTATTAACACATGAAATTATAAAAACGACTTTGGCTAAAGCAAAAGAACTACGTCGTATTGTCGAGCCTATTATTACTTTATCTAAAATAGATACTGTCTCTCATAGACGATTAGTATTTTCTCGTATTCGTGATAATGCGATAGTCGCAAAACTTTTTAAAAATTTAGGTCCTTGTTTTTTTAGTAGATTAGGCGGTTATACTCGTATTTTAAAATGTGGATTTCGATCTGGAGATAAAGCTCCAATGGCCTATATTGAATTAGTTGATCGTGTTAAAAAAAGTAAAAAAGAAGAAATTGTAGAACAATAAATGTTATATTTCTTATAAAAATCTATAAAATATAATTTTAAAGCAAACGGAAATGCACCGTTTGCTTGTTTTTTTTGATTTAAATAATTTCGAGAATATATATGAAAAAAGTTATTAAATACTTCTTTTTATATAATAGTACCGATTTTAAATAAATTTTTTTTAGAAATAATCATGTTTTTAACATCCATAATTTTTTTTCCAGGTAATTGTAATTTTTCGATATTTAATATTTTATGAGATGTATTAATTTGAATTCCATATTTGTTAGCACAGATAATTTCTCCTACAGAAAAATTTGATTGTATTATAGGAATTACAGTTGATTGCCATACCTTTATAGTTGTGTTGTGTAATAAAAAATAACATACAGGCCATGGATTAAAAGCTCGTATTAAACGTTCTAATTTTTCAGCTTGTAAGTTCCAGTTTAATAAACCATCTTTTTTATATATTTTTTTTGATAAAATAGCATTTTTTTCATTTTGTTTTTTTGTAATAATTGTATTTAAGATAATTTTTTCTAAGACTTCTAATAATGCTTTAATTCCAATTTCGATTAATTTCAAAGATAAACTTTTAGTGGTATCTTTAGATGATATATTGCATATTTTTGAATGTATTATGGTACCAGAATCAATTTTCTCGTTTATATTAATAATGCTTATACCTGTTTTTTTATCACCATGTAAAATTGATGATTGAATCGGAGTTGCTCCTCGCCATCTAGGTAATAGTGAAGCATGAACATTAATACACCCTTTAGGAAACATAGTAAAAATCTTTTTTGGTATAATTTTTCCATAAGATACAACTATCATAATATCTGCATTAAGTTCTAATAGTTTATTTTGAAAATTTTTATCATTTAAATTTAAAGGCTGAAAAATAGGAATTTTGTTATTTATAGATAGTTTTTTTACAGGGGAAAAAGTAATTTTTTGTCCTCTTCCAGAAGAACGATCTGGTTGAGTAATTACTGAAATTACGCTATGTGCAGAATTAATTAGTGCCTTTAAATGTTCGGCAGAAAAATATTCTGTACCAGCAAAAATAATTTTTAATTTTTTCAAATGTATTTTATTCCTCAATTAAAAATTTTTTTATTATCTTTTTTTTTAATTTTTTTGAATTTTTTTTGAATTCTTTCTCTTTTAAATTTTGATAGATAATCAATAAATAGTTTACCTTTCAGATGATCTATTTCGTGTTGTATGCAAATAGAAACTATCGATTTTGCTTCTATCTCTATTTTTTCTCCATAAAGATTAATTGCTTGAACTTTTATATAATTATATCTTGGTACAGAAGCTCGATATTCTGGAATTGATAAACACCCTTCTTCAATACTGATATTGCCTTCTTTTTTAATAATTTCAGGATTAATAAGTACTAAATTATTTTTTTCTTCTTCCATTGTATTAATAACTATAATTTGCAATTGAATATTTACTTGAGTTGCTGCTAAACCAATTCCTTCTTCTTGATACATTGTATTTATCATATTTCTTGCAATGTCTTGTATTTTTTGATCAATTTTATTTACTGGTTTAGCAATAAGTCTTAAACGTATATCAGGATAATAGAGTATTTTTAACAAAGACATATATATTTTAGTTATAAAATAGTTGAATTTTATATATTAGTATAAACTTTTTTATTATAATTAAAAGTTTGCTATTGTTGTTTTTTATATTTTTTAGTAACAACTTATTTGCATAATATTATAATATTTTTCATATTATATATTGACAATACTCATGATAAACTTATATGTAGAATGTATTACTAAATATTTAAATTTTTTAATATGTGATTGAGGACGTAATGTTTGATATATTAATATATTTGTTTGAAAATTATGTTCATAGTGAATCAAGAATTTCTATTGATTACGATAGTTTAACTAATGATTTGTCTGATATAGGTTTTCAAAAACGAGATATTTATAATGCTTTACGTTGGTTAAAAAATCTTTCTTGTTATAAGAAGAATATTATTTCATCTATTAATTTGTTATCTAATCAGATTTCTACTCGAATTTATACTCAAGAAGAATCTTTTAAATTAAATGTTGATTGTCGTGGTTTTATAATTTTTTTAGAACAGTTAGAAATATTAACATTAGATACACGAGAAATGATTATTGAAAGAATTATGGAATTAGATATTAATGAAATAAATCTTGAAGATTTAAAATGGATTGTATTAATTGTATTATTTAATGTTCCTGGATGTGAAACAGTATATCGTAAACTTGAAAATTTGTTATTTAATTTCAAAGAAGACGTTATTCATTAAATAATATTATTTTAAATTAAAGAAAAAATAATAATTTTCATTACGAGAAAATGTTAATGGATAAACATTCCTTTTCAAGTTCACTACTTTATTGCATAAAAATGTTACATGAAGAAAATGTGATTGCGTATCCTACAGAATCAATGTTTGGTCTAGGATGCGATCCAACGAGTAAAAAAGCAGTAAAAAAATTGCTAAAGCTAAAAAAAAGAAGTGTAAAAAAAGGTTTTATACTAGTAGCTTCAGATTTTAATCAGATAAAAATGTATATTAATGAAAAAAATTTGTCTAATAAACAAAAAAATAAAATATTTTTTCATTGGCCTGGACCATTTACTTTTTTACTTCCAGCTAATCGTGAAGTTCCTTATTGGTTGACTGGTAAATTTGATACTATAGCTGTACGCTTAAGTGCTCATATGGAAATAATAAAATTATGTGATACTTTTGGGAAAGCTTTGATATCTACAAGTGCTAATATTTCAAATATGACTCCATGTTTGACCCCTGAAGAAGTTTTTAAACATTTTGGTAAAGATTTCCCTTTATTAAGTGGAAAGATAGGCAATGAAAAAAACCCTTCTAAGATCATTAACATTATCAATGGAAAGTTAATTCGCTATGTTTAAAAACCAAAGTTTTAATTATGCTGTATTTGGAAATCCTATTGATCATAGTAAATCTCCTAAAATTCATAGTTTATTTGCGAAAAAAACAGGCATTGTTCATACTTATAAATCTGTTAATGTTCCATTAGATAAGTTTAATATTGTTTTGAAAAATTTTTTTAAACAAGGTGGTCAAGGTGCTAATATTACAGCACCATTTAAACAAGAAGCTTATTTATTTTGTGATAAATTAACTGAAAGAGCTAAAATTGCTAAATCTGTGAACACATTTAAAAAAATGGATGATCAATATATTTTAGGAGACAATACAGATGGAATTGGATTATTATCTGATTTGATTAGATTAAATTTTATAAAAAAGAAGTGTTCAATATTAATAATTGGTGCGGGTGGGGCTGTTAAAGGAGTTCTTTTTCCTCTTTTATCATTTGGATGTTCAATTTTTATTTCAAATAGAACTTTTTCAAATGCTAAAAAATTAGTTTCACAATTTCATGAATATGGGGACATCAACGTATTTGATAAAAATTTATTGAATATAAAATATTTTGATTTGATTATTAATGCAACATCAAAATTTATTGAAAAAAAAGATGATTTTGTTCCTTTATCTGTAGTTTCTTCAAAAACTTGTTTTTATGATATGAATTATCAAATAGATAATACAATTTTTATTAATTGGTGTATTAAAATAGGAGCCAATTTTTTTTCTAATGGCATAGGAATGTTAGTTTTTCAAGCCGCTCATTCTTTTTTTTTATGGTATAATGTTCTTCCAAAAACAGGTGATATTATTGATATTTTAAAAAAATAAAATTATCTTTACTAAAATATATAATATTACTTATAATTTTTTCTATTTTTTAATATTTTCACTAATAATAAAGAAAGTTCTTGACTCTTTTTTTTTGATCTGTTATTTATTATATTACTAAATAAAAAATTATTTTATATTATAAAAGTCCCCTTCGTCTAGAGGTCTAGGACATCGCCCTTTCACGGCGGCAACAGGGGTTCAAATCCCCTAGGGGACGATAAATAAAAATATTTTTAAAATATTATATACTAATTTAAATTATTGTGTTATTCTCAAAAACAACTTTTAAATTAAAGTTAAATTTTCATAAAAAAGCTCTTTAAAAATTCGGAAAACAAGCACATAACTTATTTTTTAAAACACCTGTGGGTTGTAAGGTTAAGCAAATAAGCGTACATGGTGAATGCCTTGGCAGTCAGAGGCGAAGAAGGACGTGCTAATCTGCGAAAAGCGTCGGTAAGCTGATATGAAGCGCAATAACCGTCGATATCCGAATGGGGAAACCCGATGCAACTTTATGCATCATTATTAACTGAATTAAATAAGTTAATAAAGCAAACCAAGGGAACTGAAACATCTAAGTACCTTGAGGAAAAGAAATCAACCGAGATTCCCTCAGTAGTGGCGAGCGAAAAGGGAACAGCCCAGAACTATAAGCTTCATAAATTGTAGTAGAATGATTTGGAAAGTTCAGCGATACAAGGTGATAGCCCCGTATACGAAATAATTTATGTTGTGAGTTCGAAAAGTAGAGCGGGACACGAGAAATCCTGTTTGAATATGGGGGGACCATCCTCCAAGGCTAAATACTCCTGACTGACCGATAGTGAACTAGTACCGTAAGGGAAAGGCGAAAAGAACCCCGGCGAGGGGAGTGAAATAGAACCTGAAACCGTGTACGTACAAGCAGTGGAAGCATATTTTAAAATAATTTGTGACTGCGTACCTTTTGTATAATGGGTCAGCGACTTGTACTCTGTAGCAAGGTTAACCTAATAGGGGAGCCGAAGGGAAACCGAGTCCTAAATAGGCGTTAAGTTTCAGGGTACAGACCCGAAACCCGGTGATCTAGCCACGGGCAGGTTGAAGGTTGGGTAAAACCAACTGGAGGACCGAACCGACTGATGTTGAAAAATCAGCGGATGACCTATGGCTAGGGGTGAAAGGCCAATCAAACCGGGAGATAGCTGGTTCTCCCCGAAAGCTATTTAGGTAGCGCCTCGTGAACTCATCTACGGGGGTAGAGCACTGTTTCGGCTAGGGGGCCATCCCGGCTTACCAAACCGATGCAAACTCCGAATACCGTAGAATGTTATCACGGGAGACACACAGCGGGTGCTAACGTTCGTTGTGGAAAGGGAAACAACCCAGACCGCCAGCTAAGGTCCCAAAGTCATAGTTAAGTGGGAAACGATGTGGGAAGGCATAAACAGCCAGGATGTTGGCTTAGAAGCAGCCATCATTTAAAGAAAGCGTAATAGCTCACTGGTCAAGTCGGCCTGCGCGGAAGATGTAACGGGGCTCAAACTATGCACCGAAGCTGCGGCAGTAAAAATATATTTTTTACTGGGTAGGGGAGCGTTCTGTAAGCCAAAGAAGATATATTGTAAAATATATTGGAGGTATCAGAAGTGCGAATGCTGACATGAGTAACGATAAAGCAGGTGAAAAACCTGCTCGCCGAAAAACCAAGGTTTCCTGTCCAACGTTAATCGGGGCAGGGTAAGCCGACCCCTAAGGCGAGGCTGAAAAGCGTAGTCGATGGACAACAGGTTAATATTCCTGTGCTTAATATTACTGCGAAGTGGGGACGAAGAAGGTTAAGTTATCCAGGTGACGGTTATCCTGGTTTAAATGTGTAGGTATGATAATTAGGCAAATCCGGTTATCTTTAATCTGAGGCATGATGACGAATCACTAAGGTGATGAAGTAACTAATACCACGCTTCCAAGAAAAGCCTCTAAGCATCAGGTAAAATTAAATCGTACCCTAAACCGACACAGGTGGTTAAGTAGAGAATACTAAGGCGCTTGAGAGAACCCAGGTGAAGGAACTAGGCAAAATAGTGCCGTAACTTCGGGAGAAGGCACGCTAACATTAAGTGAAAAGATTTACTCTCGTAGCTGAAGTTAGTCGAAGATACCAGCTGGCTGCAACTGTTTATTAAAAACACAGCACTGTGCAAACACGAAAGTGGAAGTATACGGTGTGACGCCTGCCCGGTGCCGGAAGGTTAATCGAAGGAGTCAAAGGAAACTTAAAGCTCTGGACTGAAGCCCCGGTAAACGGCGGCCGTAACTATAACGGTCCTAAGGTAGCGAAATTCCTTGTCGGGTAAGTTCCGACCTGCACGAATGGCGTAATGATGGCCAGGCTGTCTCCACCTGGGACTCAGTGAAATTGAATTTGCTGTGAAGATGCAGTATATCCGCGGCAAGACGGAAAGACCCCGTGAACCTTTACTATAGCTTGACACTGAATTCTGAATTTTAATGTGTAGGATAGGTGGGAGGCTATGAAATCAAAACGCTAGTTTTGATGGAGCCAAACTTGAAATACCACCCTTTAAAATTCGGTATTCTAACCTAGTGCCGTAATCCGGCACAGAGACAGTGTCTGGTGGGTAGTTTGACTGGGGCGGTCTCCTCCCAAAGAGTAACGGAGGAGTACGAAGATTGGCTAATCACGGTCGGACATCGTGAGGTTAGTGCAAAGGCATAAGCCAGTTTGACTGTGAGCGTGATAACGCGAGCAGGTGCGAAAGCAGGTCTTAGTGATCCGGTGGTTCTGAATGGAAGGGCCATCGCTCAACGGATAAAAGGTACTCCGGGGATAACAGGCTGATACCGCCCAAGAGTTCATATCGACGGCGGTGTTTGGCACCTCGATGTCGGCTCATCACATCCTGGGGCTGAAGCAGGTCCCAAGGGTATGGCTGTTCGCCATTTAAAGTGGTACGCGAGCTGGGTTTAGAACGTCGTGAGACAGTTCGGTCCCTATCTGCCGTGGGCGTTGGAAGATTGAGGGGGGCTGCTTCTAGTACGAGAGGACCGAAGTGGACGCATCACTGGTGTTCGGGTTGTCATGCCAATGGCATTGCCCGGTAGCTAAATGCGGAAAAGATAAGCGCTGAACGCATATAAGCACGAAACTTGCCCCAAGATGAATCTTCCCTGAAACAGAAATGTTTACTGAAGGGACGTTGAAGACTACGACGTTGATAGGCTAGATGTGTAAGCATAGTGATATGTTGAGCTAACTAGTACTAATGACCCAAGAGGCTTAACCTTACAACACCAGAGGTGTTTTTAAAATAAATTTAATAAAAAGCTTGTTTTACTGAATTTAAAATTCTATTAAAGTATTTTAAAAAATAAAAATTTATTAAAATGCCTGGTCAAAATAGTGTAGTGGTACCACCTGAATCCATTCCGAACTCAGAAGTGAAATGCTATAACGCCAATGGTAGTACGGGGTCTCCCCGTGTGAGAGTAGGTCAAATCCAGGCAAAAAAAACCCGAAATTTTTTTCGGGTTTTTTTATATTTAAAATAAATTACTTTTAAAAATATATTACTATTTTAGTGTATCAATAGTATAGTATTTATTAAATATAAAAAATAATTTTATTAAAATTTATACGAATATTTTTAAAAATAAATTACTTTCTAGCTAACAGTAGATTTACATGTTAATCTATTGAGAATTTAAAGTTTTTATATTATGATTTTTTTAATTTCAAAATCATCAATAATTATTAATTAATCTTTTTTCAATTCAGTATATTTTTTCATGTAAGGTAATATAGATGTCCAAGATTAAAGGTAATGTTAAGTGGTTTAATGAATCCAAAGGTTTTGGTTTTATTACTCCAGAAGATGGAAGTAAAGATGTTTTTGTTCATTTTTCAGCTATACAAAGTAATGGATTTAAAACTTTAGCAGAAGGTCAAAGTGTTGAATTTGAAATCACTGAAGGAGCAAAAGGACCATCTGCTGCTAATGTTATTAGTTTATAAAGTGATTTAATTTTTTCAATCTTAAAAGTATAAGTCTGTTTTTTATAGTACGGCTCTTTAATAGGGCTGTACTATATTAGTACAAAATATTTTTATATTCTAAGTTTTTTTATAAAACCATTCGAACAATATTAATTTTACTAATTTCATGATATAAAATTTCAATTTGTTCAAAATTTTTAGCACATATTGTAATTGAAACAGAAAGATAGTTTCCTCTGTTACTTGATTTTACTTGAGGTGTGTAATCTCCAGGAATCTGAATTTGAATAACTTTTATTATTTGATCAATAAGTTCAGGTTGTGCTAAACCAATAATCTTATAAGTAAAAAAACAAGGGAATTGTAACATTTCTCGTAATTTAGTTTTCATTATTAATCCCCAATTTTTTACAATAAAAAACATTTTTTTAAAATAAATAAGATTTTTAAAAATCTTAATTTTTTATTATGTATTTTACAATTAATTTTAAAAATTTCGTAAATAATGATTTAATCAGTTTAGCACATTGGTAATATGGAAAATAATATATTTTATATTATTTTCTTTGAATATATTTTTTTAGGATATACATTATGTTAAAAATTTTTAATACATTAAGTGGAAAAAAAGAGATTTTTAAACCCATTAAAAAAGATAAAATTAATCTATATGTATGTGGTGTTACTGTGTATGATTTTTGTCATATCGGACACGGACGTACTTTTGTAGTTTTTGATATGATAGTTCGTTATTTACGTTTTTCTGGTTTTCAAGTAAAATATGTTCGAAATATTACTGATATTGATGATAAAATTATTTTAAAATCGATACAAGAAAAAACTACAATTGATTCTTTTGCTACCTACATGATAAAAGAGATGCATAAAGATTTTAATTTATTAGGTATTTCTCCTCCTGATGAAGAGCCTCGTATTACAAACTATATTAATGATATTATTAAAATAATCATAGAATTAATAGAAAAGAAACATGCATATATAAATAAAAATGGTGATGTTATTTTTTCTATAGATAGTTATCTCAATTATGGAACTTTATCCCGTCAATCTTTAACATTATTAAAATCTGGATTACGTATACCCATAAATAATATGAAAAAAAATCCATTAGATTTTGTACTTTGGAAGATTTCTAATAAAGAAGAATATTCTTGGAATTCTCCATGGGGGAAAGGACGTCCTGGTTGGCATATTGAATGTAGTGCTATAACTAATGTTTTTTTTAATAATTCTATAGATATTCATGGAGGTGGCTCTGATCTTCTTTTTCCTCATCATGAAAATGAAAGAACTCAATCTATGTGTTTTAATGATAAATCAATAATAAATTTTTGGATGCATACTGGTATGGTGATTATAAACAATCAAAAAATGTCTAAATCATTGGGAAATGTTCATTTTTTAAGAAATGTTTTAAAAGATTATGATTCTGAAGTTTTACGTTATTTTTTTCTTGCAACACATTACCGGCATCCTATTTATTATTGTGAAAAAAACTTAGATCAAGCATATACATCATTGCAATATTTATATACAGCTTTGTACAATACTAATCCCTGTTCTAATAATGAAGAAGGTGTTAGTTTTGATTTTGAATTTTATAAGGCTATGAATGATGATTTTAATACCCCTAAAGTTTTTTCTATTTTTTTTAAAATAGCACGCAAAATTAATTTTTTCAAAAATAAAGATGTATCAAAGAGTGATAAACTTGCTTTTAGACTAAAATATTTAGCTAATAATTTAGGTTTTTTATTGCAAAAACCAGAAGATTTCTTGCAAAAAAAAACTACATTAAACTCATGCACACTAAAAAAAATCAAGTCATTAATAGAAAAAAGAAATATTGCAAGAAAATTAAAATTATGGGAAAAAGCAGATAATATACGAGAAAAACTAATGTCTTTAGATATAATAGTAGAAGATTTACCTGATAAAACAATATGGCGTAAAAATAAAAAAACTTAGCAATCGTGATATTTTTCACAAGCTTCTAATGTATTTTGTAATAATGTTGCAACCGTCATAGGACCAACACCTCCTGGTACAGGAGTTATGTAAGATGCTCTTAAAAATGCATTTTCAAAATCTACATCGCCTACTATTTTTCCATTTTTTAATCTATTGATTCCAACATCTATAACTATAGAACCATACTTAATCCAACTGCCTTTTAAAAAGTTTGCCTTTCCAACTGCAACAATTAATAAATCAGCATTTTTTACATGATTTTTTAAATTCTTAGTAAAACGATGTGTTACAGTAGTTGTACATCCAGCCAATAATAATTCTAAACTCATAGGTCTTCCGACTATATTAGAGGCTCCAACCATTACTGCATGTAGTCCATGAGTTTTAATTTTATTGTATTTTAACATTGTGATAATGCCTTTGGGAGTACATGCTCTTAATTTTGGAGATCTTTGACATAAAGATCCTGTATTGTATGGATGAAATCCATCTACATCTTTATCAGGGGTAATGCTGCTTAAAATTTTCATATGATTTATTTGTTGAGGAAGCGGTAATTGTATTAAAATTCCATCTATATTTTTATTTTCATTTAATCTGGAAATAAGATTTAATATTTCTTTTTCATGTACATTTTCAGGAAAATTCCAACATTCTGAAAAAAAACCAACATTTTTACATGCAATTTTTTTTTTATCCACGTAGATTTGTGAAGGAGTATTAGTTCCAACTAAAATCATAGCTAATCCGGGTATTTTTTTTCCGTCTTTTTTTCTTTTATTAACTTTTCTTAAAATATTTAATTGTATTTTTTTTGCTATTTTATTACCATCTATAATTATTGCTGACATCGGCAAGTAACTCAATTTTTTTTATTATATACAAATTATATACAAAAATATTACTATAATATATATTAGTATTATTGGATTTAATAAAATATTAATAATATTAATAGTAATTTAGTTGCATATATATTATATTAATGTTAGATTTTAATCTAATTATTTTATGCGTTCTTAGCTCAGTTGGATAGAGCAACGGCCTTCTAAGCCGTAGGTCACAGGTTCAAATCCTGTAGAACGCAAAAATTATTTTTTTAAAATCATATCTATTTTTTCTTTTATTAATAAAAATTCATTCATAGCATTAATCTGGAAATATTTTATATTGTTTATTTTTTTTTCATAGGTATAGTATTCTACTAATAAATGATGTGTTTTTTTATATTCTTCTAATCTATTTTTAACACTTTCTAATTTATCATCTTTTCGTTGAATTAATGGTTCTCCAGTTATATCATCTTTATCTTTATTTTTTGGAGGATTAAATTTTACATGATAGATCCGTCCTGATTGCACATGTATTCGTCTACCTGATATACGTTCTAATATAGAGTGATGTGGCATTATAAATTCTAACACGTAATCTATTTTTATTTTGTTTTTTGATAAACAACAAGCTTGTTTAACAGTTCTTGGAAAACCATCTAATAAAAAACCATTTATACAATCTTTTTTTGCAATTCTTTTTTTTATTAATTCACATACAATATCATCAGAAACGAGTTTACCTTCTTCTATAATATTTTTAATCATCATCCCTATTTTATTTTTTGAGTCAATACTTTCTCGTAACATATCACCTGTAGATATTTGAGGAATTTTATATTTTTCAGCAATATATTTTCCTTGTGTTCCTTTGCCTGTACCAGGTGCACCTAGTAAAATAATACGCATAATTATTTCTTGCTTATCTATTCAGTTAATTTTAAGATTACTACTATTATGTAGTAGTAATCATGTTTTTTTATTTAAGAAGTAATTTATTCATTCTAGAAATAAATTTATGTGGATTTTCTAGATTGCCTTTTTCAGCTAATAATGCTTGATCTAATAATAATTTAACCCACGTACTAAGTTCATTTTCGTCACTAATTAAAGATATTTTTTTTATTAAAATATGTTCTGGATTAATTTCAAAAATATATTTTAATTCTGGTACAGGTTGTCCTGCTGCAGAAAACAGTTTAGCCATTTGTGTAGTCATTTCAGCAGAATCGCTAAGTAGGACACAAGGAGTTTGTGTTAATCGATATGTTAATCTTACATCTTTAACTTTATCGCCAAGTATTTTTTTTACTGTTTTTAAAAATTCAATCATTTCTGTTGAAACTTCATTGTTTTTTATTTTTTTTTCTTTTGTTATTTTATTTAATGATGAATCTTCTTTGCTAATAGATTGAAATTTTTTTCCTGAAAATTCAGTAAGATAGTTCATCATCCATTCATCAATTCGATCTGATAGCAATAAAACATCAATATTATTTTTTTTGAATAATTCTAAATGAGGACTATTTTTAGCTGATGAATAACTATCTGCAGTGATATAATATATTTTTTCTTGTTTTTCGTTCATGTTAGATATGTATTCTTTTAAAGACATATTTTGTTCAGAACTATTGCTTTTTATAGATGAAAAACGCAATAGATTAGCAATTTTATCTAAATTTTCATGATCTTCTGCAGGTCCTTCTTTCAAAACAAGACCAAATTGATTCCAAAAAATTTGATATTTTTTGCTGGTATCTTGTGCTAATTTATCTAACATATTTAAAGAACGTTTAATTAGTGCTTTTCGTAATTTTTCTGTAATAGAATTATCTTGTAATATTTCACGTGAAACATTTAATGGTAAATCACTAGAATCTACTAAACCTCTTATAAAACGCAAATAATTAGGAAGAAAAGCTTGAGAATTATCCATAATATAGACGCGTTTTACATATAATTTTAAACCATGTTTATTATCTCTGTTCCAGATATCCCAAGCTGCTTTTTCAGGAATATATAATAAACTAATATATTCTTGATTTCCTTCTACGCGGTTATGACTCCAAATAAGTGGATTGTTTTGATCATTAGTAAGATGTTTATAAAAATCTTTATAGTCATTATCAGTAATAGATGATTTATTTAATGTCCATAATGCCTTTGCTTTATTAATTTGTTCCCAAAAATATGTTTTATTTTTTTCATCATAATTTTGTATGTGTATTGGAACAGTAATATGGTCAGAATATTTGCTAATTATACTCTTAATTCGCCATATTTCTAAAAATTCTTCTTCTTCTTTCTTCAGAAATAAAGTAACTTCAGTTCCTCTAGTTTTTTTTATGATTTTAGTAATATTATATTCTCCTTCTCCTGAAGACTCCCATAATGTTCCTTCATTAGATTGTGATCCAGCAAATCTAGTTCTTACTAATACTTTTTCTGATACAATAAAAGATGAATAAAAACCAACTCCAAATTCACCAATTAATTCATTTTTTTTATTTTGTTTTTTTTCTAGAGATTGAAGAAATGATTTTGTTCCTGATTTAGCAATAGTACCAAGATTTTCAATAGCATCTTGTTTAGTCATTCCAATACCATTATCACTAATAGTTAATGTTTTTTGTGCTTTATTAATAGATATTTGAATTTTTAGATCACTATTGTTTTCATATAATTCTGGTGATGATATAGATTCAAATCTTAGCTTATCTATAGCATCAGATGAATTGGATATTAGTTCTCTAAGAAAAATTTCTTTATTTGAATATAGTGAATGAATCATCAAATGCAATAATTGTTTTACTTCCGATTGAAAATTGTAAACTTCTTTTTTTTGTGTTTTCATATAGATACCTCTTTTTAAATTAACAATAAAAGTGATTTTTTAAAAGACAAAAAGTAATTTTTTAATAGAATTACGTTTATAGTGAAAAAAGTATTTTTAAATAAATTTACAATAATTTATTAATATAATATTTTTACTTTATATTGTTTTTAGTATTTTTCAAACAGGAAGATTGAATCCAGTTGGTAATTGCATTCCTGTAGATATAGCAGACATCTTCTTTTTTTGTACTTCAGAGATTCTTCTCGTAGCATCATTAAATGCAGCTGCTGCTAAATCTTCTAGCATATCTTTATCGTCTTGAAGCAAACTAGGATCTACTTCAACACGTCTACAATTATGAGCTCCATTGATAGTTACTTTTACTAATCCAGCTCCTGCTTCTCCTGTTACTTCCATTTGAGCTATTTCTTCTTGTATTTTTGCCATTTTTTCTTGCATTTGTTGTGCTTGTTTCATTAAATTACCTAAACCACTTTTAGTAAACATATTTTTTGATCTCTCTTTTTGTGATATAAAAATAATACTTTTTATTTTATTTAGATTAGATTGATATTATGTTTTGCAAAGTCTATATTAAAAAATTTTTTTAATACTTTAATGTTAGGATCTTTTTGTAATAATGAATATTCTTTGAATATTCTTTCTTCATATATTTTATGAAACCATTCATAAGGAGTTAATATATTTATCTTTTTTTCTGTAATTAATTGAATTTTTTTTTTAGTTATTTTATGAAGTTCTTTTTTTAAAATTATCCATGCATTATTCTGTATTAGATGTTTTTTTTTATCATTTAGATATATATACCAACATGTTAAAGTATTTTTATATGAAGTATGCATGGCTAATTTTTTTGCATTTCCTGTTAGGGTTTTTAATTTACATATTTTTTTATACCAAGGATCTATCTTTTTAATTGTTTCTTGTAATTTTATTGTTATATTTTTATTTTTTAAACTTTTTGACTGATAATTATTTTTTTTAGATATCAAATTTATTATTTGTATATAGATATTTTTTTTATTTTCTTTCTGTTCTAAAGATATTATTTTTTTTTTATTTTCAAAAAGTTCATTTTTATTTTTTAATAATAAATTTGTTATATTATTCATTTTTTTTTATTGTAGTGATTGCACGTAATAAAGACATTTCTACTCCTATTTTTTGACTTGGAGCAAATTTTAGTTCTTTTCTTCCATTTAATAATATTTGATAACACAATTGAACGTTTTTTTTGTTAATATTTTTAGATATTTTTTGAATATAAAACTTGTATTTTTCGGTGAAAAATTTCTCCCATATTAATGGAAAGGATTGTGATACAGAAATATGATATAAAAAACGTAACATTTCTATTAAAACCTCCTCCCATTCTACTCCTATACTACTTATTTTATTTAATAATAACATTATTTTTTTTGAATCTTTTTTTAAAACTGCATCAGTTAATAGAAAAGAGTATTTTTCAGGTGGGATACCTAACATTTCTATTACGTTTTTTATACAAATCTGACCGTTTCCGAGATTTATAGCATGTTCCAGCAAATTAAGTGCATCTCGTATACTGCCTTTGGCATGATAAGAAATTTTTTTTAAAGAATATACATCAGTATTAATAGATTCTTTAATTAAAATATATTTTAAAAAATTGAAAATTTTCTCTTCAGATATCATCTGTAATTTAAAATATAGACAACGAGAAATAATAGTTTTAGGGATCCGATCTATATCTGTTGTTGCTAAAACAAATTTTATATGTTCAGGAGGCTCCTCAAGTGTTTTAAGAAGTGCATTAAAACTATGACGAGAAAGCATGTGTACTTCATCAATTATATATACTTTAAAACGGCTTTTAGTAGGAGCATAATGTATATTATCTAAGATTTCTCGCATGTCTTCTACTTTAGTACGCGAGGCTCCGTCTATTTCAAGTACATCTAAACAGTATCCTTTTTCTATTTCTTTACAAATAATACATTTTCCACAAGAATTTGATGTGATACCATTCTGACAATTTAAACTTTTAGCAAGTAATCGAGCAATTGTTGTTTTTCCAATTCCTCTAGTTCCAGATAGTAACCATGCGTGATGAATACGGCCGAGCGATAATCCATTAGTTATAGCAGTTATAATATGTTTTTGACCTATTACATCTTTAAAATATTGTGGACGCCATTTTCGTGCTAATATTTGATAATTCATATAAATTTTATAATATTTTATTAAAAGACTATTATGCTATCAATATTTATTGTGTTATGAAAGCACTGTTATTTATTTTATGAATATTTTTCAGAATATAAAATTTAACTGTAAATATTAGTTGTAAATTACAAATTTGTTCTATAGAATAGAAATTCTAATTTTTTTTATTAAAAAAAATATATTATAGAGTTTTCTGTTAGCTCCAAACACTGTAATATTGAATACTTGGTCAGATTCGGAAGGAAGCAGCCATATCAGTTGATACAGGTGTTCTGATACAGCTAACAGAAACTCTTAAAACTTAGATGATTGAAATTTATACATTTTCCAATAGCAATTTTTTTTATCTAATAATTGTTTATGTGTTCCAAGTTCAATCACTTTTCCTTTCTTTAAAACTACAATTAAATCTGCTTCAACAATTGTTGAAAGTCTATGAGCAATTACTATTAATGTACAATTTTTCCGTATCGATAATAATGTTTTTTGAATTAGTTGTTCTGTACCAGAATCAATGTTCGCAGTAGCTTCATCTAATATAAGTACTTTAGGATATGCGACGAGTATTCTAGCAATAGCTAGTAATTGTTTTTGACCAACAGATAAATTATTACCTTCTTCTCCTAATAGAGAATATACACCTTTTGGCATAGATTTTACTAAATATGAAAGATGAACTGTATCTAATATTTTCCAAACTTTTTCTTCAGATATTTTTCTTCCCAAAGTAACATTATATAAAACAGTGTCTGAGAGCACTATTGGATCTTGTTGTACCATTAATATATTTTGCCTTAAAACACAATGACTTATTGAATCAATAGGCCTATCATCTAAATATATTTTTCCATTTTTTAAAGGATAATACCCCATTAGTAAATTAGCTAAAGTACTTTTTCCACTACCAGTATGCCCCACAAACGCAACAAAACTTTTAGAAGCAATATCAATATTAATGTTTTCTAGTATATTTTTTTTACGGTTTTTATAATTAAAACTAATATTTTTAATATTTATTTTCCCACTTTTTAAAAGTTCTTTACTTTTCCCGTATTTTTGTTTTGGTGAATCTATAAGTGAAAAAATTCTTTCTCCTGCAACAATAGATTGTTGCAATACTGATTGCTGAATAGTAATAGCAATTAAAGGTTCATTCAGCCTTCCAAGATAAGTAATAAATGCATATAATATACCTACTTCAAATGCTCCAATGGGAAAAAAACTAAATAAGAGCATAAAGTTGCATAATATGACAGCAGATAATAAACTAAGTAGTGGTCTCAATAAAAAACCATCTAATCTTAATATTTTCATGCGTGACATATAATGTAAATGACTACTTTTTTTTATTTTTTGTTCAAATCTACGTTGTTGACGGAATTGTTGAATTACATTCATTCCATTAATAGTCTCATTGAATTTATTATTAATATCAGCTAGGTAGTATCTTACTTGCCGTAAGAGTGGAGTACTATAATACTGATAAATTAACATAAGTATAATAACTAATGGTAAAATGAACAACGCTACAATTGCCATATGCCATTCAAGAATAAACATTGCAAATAATATAATAAAAATTAATAGTATACTACGAAATAATGTAGGTGCTACAGTATCATACAATTCTTTAACTGCTTCAGTATCGTTAGTTACTTTTGAAATCATTTGTCCAATAGGTTGAGAATCAAATTCACTGATAGGTTGTCTTAATGCAGAATACATAACATCTTGACGCAATTTATTAATACTTTTTACTGCTATTTTATTAAATAAAATACTTTGAAAGTAATTCATAAAAACTGATAATATTTGTAATATTATGAACAACATAATTATAGTTAATATTGTTAATAAATGTAACTGATGTTTAGATAAAATATTATTAATAAAATAACTTATCAAAATGGGCCCTAAAACTTCTGATATTGATCCACTTAAAAGTAAAATAAATGCTAAAGTTAATTGTTTTTTATAAGGTTTTACATATATTAACAAACGTTTTAAAATTGGCCAAAACTCAATTAAATGATCCATATTATAAATTTTTTTCACCTGTTTTTAGTTATCCTCAAGTTCAACTTCTAATTTTTGATAATGGGACATAGATTTATACCAATTTTCTTCTTGAATTAGTTTTAAATGATCTCCTCTCTGTATGATTGAACCATCTTTTATTACTATAATTTCGTCTGCATTAATTAATGCAGATAGACGATGTGCTGTAATAATTAATGAATGTCCCTTTTTTTTCCATTTGTTAATATTTCTTAATATATTATTCTCAGTTTGAGAATCAACGGCAGAAAGCGCATTATCTAGTATTAATATCTCTGTATTTAATAATAATGCTCGTGCTATGCAAATACGCTGTTTTTGACCACCAGATAACATTACGCCACGTTCTCCTACTTGAGTTTCATATTTTTCTGGTAAATAGAGAATATCTTTATGTACATCAGCTAATTTTGCTGCTGTTTCAATTTCTTTTTGAGATGCATTAGTTTTTCCTAGAGCAATATTATTAGCTATACTTTCTGAAAATAAAAAAGAAGTTTGATTTACAACTGCAATTCGACTTCTCCAATCATCAATTTTTAGTTCTAATAATGATAAAGAATGATAAAAAATCTCTTTTTTATCAAAATTAAATTGTCGTTGAATAAGTTTTAAAAGAGTACTTTTTCCAGATCCTGTAGGACCGCAAATACCTAGAGTATTACCGGGTTTTAGAAGAATATTTATATTTTTTAGCGATGGGATTTGATTATCAGGATAATAAAATTTTTTAATTTTAATACTTAATATACCAGGAGATAGTGGAATTGTTTTATTTCCATCTTTAATATATAACTCTTTATTTATAATAGAATATATTCTATCCCAAGCTGCACTTCCTCTTTCAACTATATTAAACATCCATGCAAGTGCTAACATTGGCCAAATCATTAATCCAAGGTACATTATAAAGCTAGTCAGTTGTCCTATAGTAATCTGATTATTCCATACTAGCCATCCTCCGCCTATAATAGCTAATAAATTAGAAAAGGCTACTGATAAATAAATCACTGGATCAAAACGAGCATCTATTTTAGCTACTTCCATGTTTTTTTTTCCTGTATCAGTTACAATAATATTGAATTTACTTGATTGATTTTTTTCTAATCCAAAAGCTCTAATCATGCGAATGCTTGTTAGTATCTCTTGTGTCTGATTATTTAGTAAAGAAAAAGAAATTTGAGCATGACGAAAATTTTCGTGTAATTCTTTTCCGTATTTTTTTATTAATATAGCCATAATCGGCATAGGTATTAAAGCAATTATTGTTAATAAAAAACTAATTTGCATACTCATAACTATTAAAACAGAACAACCCATAACTAATGAATCGACAAATGTTAAAACACCTTCTCCTGCAGCAAAAACAACACGATCGACATCGTTAGTTGCTCTAGCTATTAAATCTCCAGTTCTATTTTTTAAAAAAAATATTTGACTTTGTTGACTAAGGTAGGAATACAATTTTACTCGAAGTTCTGTAGCTAATTGATAAGAAGCACCAAATAATAGTATCCTCCATAAACAACGTAATATATATACAATTATAGCAACTAAGAGAATAATCGAAATATATGGTAATACTTGTAAACCGTGCAGATTTCTTTTTATAATTAAGTCTATTAAAATACCAACTATTTTAGGTGGTAATAATTGTAGAACGGCAATTATTATTAATAATAAAATTGCCCCTAGATATCTTTTCCATTCTCGTACGAAAAACCATCTTAATTGATTAAACAATTTCACAAAAAATCCTATTTTTTAAATATTATCAAGGTTTGTTTAAAACTAAAGTATTTGTTATAAGTTAAAAAATATTTTTATTTATTAATTTTAATATCAATTTTTTTAAAAATATTTTTATTATTTTACAGTTAGAATCATATTTTATTTTTCTATAGAACAATGTAATTTTAAAAAATTATAGTTTGCAAAAAAAATAAAAATATTTTTTTAAAATGATGGACTAGAGTTAATAACTCGTTTAATACATTAAACTCACATATAAAGGAGTTAATTATATAAAATTTGATTATATAAATTGAAAATAAATTCTTATTTTCTTATATTAATAAAATTAAAATACAAGAATCTATAATTTTAGATATCTAATATTTTTATGTTATATCTATTTTTATACTGATAAAAAACACTATACTAATTAATAGTTATTGTTTATTAGATATTACTTTTTTCAGAACATTCATTTTACTTATAATGTTTTTTAAACTCTATCTTTTATAATATGCTTACAGAAAAAATGGATTTAGCATTTCTAGGTATAATAAATGAAATTGACTTTTTTAATTATATAAATTATAAAAATAAACTTTTAAAATAATATAAAATATTATTTTATTAAATATCAATGATATTAATTATAAAAAACTTTTGATTTAAACAAGTTAGAATATAGTCTTTATCAGACTGACAGAATATAATATTGATATTATTTTTAATAAGGTAGTTACTTGTTATATTATGATTTAATAAAAAATTTTCTTTAAATATTAAACTAAATATTTCTCCGCAATAGAAAATTTAATAAGTAATAAACAAATTTCTATTTTTTTTAAATATCAAAAAAATGAAAGGTATTATAATTAATTTTAAATATTTTTTCAATTAAGTTGTAATTTTTATAAAGTTATTCGCATGTATAAAGAGTATATTTATATGGAATAACTTTTTCGAGTCTAAGTAATATTTTTTTCTATGTTTTCATATGTAATTATTGATTTTTCACGAAGATCTTTAAGGATAGAGTTAAAAACTGTTTCAGTATTATTTTTTTCTAAATATTCGCTAACAATATTTTTTTCTCTTAGAGAAAAATTTGTGTTATATACTTTTTCAAGTGATATAATTATAAAATTTTTATTTTTATCTTGATATAAAGCATATGTTTTTTTTCCTTTCTTTGGATGAGGCAAAGAAAAAACTATTGATGTTATAGAGTTTTGATCATAACGAGATATAATTTCAGAATGAGAAAAATAAAGATTTGATTTTTTAAATAAATTCATTTTTCCTTGTTTTAACTCATAAATAATTTTTTCTGATAGTTGTTTTGTTTCTTTGATTGCTTTTATAAATTTTAATTTTTTTATGATATTTTTTTTAACGTTTTCAAATGTTTGTGTTTCTTTTTTTCTAAAATCTACAATTTTAATTAAAAAAGATTGATTGTTTTTTAAACTAATAAAATATAAATTTGGTTTTATTATTTTATGTTTTCTAGATAATTCTTCATTAAAAATTATTTTTTTTAAAGCAGGAATATTTAATATTTCAGGAACAGAACTTTTATCAAACCAATCAGTTTCTTGAGTAGATATATGATTTTTTTCAAGAATTAATTTAATTTGATCTGGATTTTTTTTAATATTATGAGATATTTCATCTTTTAATTTATTATATAAATCTAATGATTTTTTATTTTTTATTTCATTTTTAATAATTTCAGATACCTCCTCTATTTTTTTTTGTTTTGCAAGCAAAATTTCGTCTAATTTAATAATTAAAAATTCGTTGCGAAATGAAATAATATTAGATATTTGATTTTTTTGATTTAAATTTGCATTTTTAATTTCATTTGGTAGGAGATCAATCGATATTAATCCAATATCTCCACCTTTTTTTGAAGAAATTGGATCTGTTGATTGTTCCTTAGCTATCCTTGAGAAATCTTCTGGCATATTATGTAATCTAGATAATATTGATAATGCTTCATTTTTAGTTTTAGTTTGAATGATGCTATATCTTCTTTTTTCTTTTGTTGAGTATTGTCCAATATTTTTTAAATACCACTCATGAATTTCTTGATTATTGCAATTTGTTTTAAAATTATCTAGTTTTAATTCAGTAAAACTAATTTTAAATTTTTCTGGAATATAAAAATTACTTCTATTTTTATAAAAATAATTTTTTGCTTCTAAATCAGTTATATTTTGTTTATAAATTATAGAATGTGGTTTAATAATTGATTTTTTAATTACTCGTTTTTGAGATAATAGTTTTATAATATTTTTTGTTTCATTTTCTAAAATAAAATTACTACTAGCAATAGTATGTATTAAATTTCTAGTATTTATTTTTTTCTTGATTATATTTATATATTCATGATTAGTTAAATTTATAGATGTAAGATAATTAAAATATTGTTCTTTATTAAATTTATTATTTTTTTGAAATACAGGAGAATTTAATATTATTTCTTTTATTGAAAGATCATTTACTTGTAGCTGCATTTTTTTTGCATACTGTTCTAAAAGAACATTATTAATTAATTGAGATAAAACATAGTTATAAGTTTCTTTTATAAATGTTTTATCATGACTAAATTTTAAAAAATGTTTTCCTAGTATTTTTTTTTGTTTTTCTCTTTCAACAAAGTACATTTTCTTGAAAACATTAAAATTAATTTTTTCATTATTTACTGTTGCTATATATTTTTCAGAATCTTTATTTATATAACCGCTCATAGTACTTAATATTAAAGATAAAATAATTATTCCTAAAATGCATTTAACTATAATGTGAGTTGATCGTGATTGTAAATATTTTGTCATGATATGACGATCCTAGATATTGTTAATATCAAGTAAAGTAGAAAATATTTTTATGATTGGACTTAAATATAAAGGCTGACAATTTTTTTGTCAGCCAAATTTTATTTTATCTATAGAATATTATTTTTCTGTATTAAAATATGTTTTTCTATATTAAAATATAAGGTTTATTTTTTAGCGCTAAGTTTAAAACTTCTTCAATTTTTTTTACTGGATATATTTGCAATCCTTCAATAATATTTTGAGGTATTTCTTCTAGATTACGTTTGTTTTCATAGGGTATTAATACTTTTTTAATTCCTCCACGATGTGCTGCTAATAATTTTTCTTTTAATCCCCCAATAGGAAGTATCCGTCCACGTAACGTTATTTCGCCTGTCATAGCGACATTAGATTTAACAGGATTTTTTGTTAATGATGAAACTATAGCTGTACACATAGCTACACCTGCACTTGGGCCATCTTTTGGTGTTGCACCTTCGGGAACATGAACATGAATGTCATGTTTTTCATGAAAGTCTTTTTTAATTCCTAATTTATCAGCTTGAGAACGAACTACAGTTAATGCTGCTTGAATTGATTCTTGCATAACTTCGCCTAAAGAACCTGTATATGTAAGTTTACCTTTCCCTGATACACATGCTGTTTCAATTGTAAGCAATTCTCCACCTACTTCAGTCCAGGCTAATCCAATTACCTGACCAATTTGATTGGCACTGTGAATTCTTCCATAATCAAAACGTTTGATTCCTAGAAATTTTTTTAAATTTTTTTTATTTATTTCAATATGTTTTAAAGATTTATCTAATATTAAATTTTTTACTACTTTTCGACATATTTTAGAAATTTCACGTTCTAAACCACGAACACCTGCTTCACGAGTATAATATTGAATAATACTAATTATTGCACAATCGGTAATTGTTACTTCATTTTCTTTTAATGCATTTCTTTCTATTTGTTTTGGGTATAGATATCTTTTTGCTATATTTAGTTTTTCATTTTCAGTATAACCGGAAAGACGAATAATTTCCATACGATCAAGCAATGGTGCAGGTATGTTCATTGAATTTGATGTAGCAACAAACATTACATCAGAAAGATCATAGTCTACTTCTAAATAATGATCATTAAAAGTCATATTTTGTTCTGGATCTAATACTTCTAATAAAGCAGATGCTGGATCTACTCTTATATCACGAGACATTTTATCAATTTCATCTAGTAAAAATAAAGGGTTTTTAACTTTTGCTTTTGCCATTTTTTGAATTATTTTTCCAGGCATAGAACCTATGTATGTGCGTCTATGGCCTCTAATTTCCGCTTCGTCTCTAATTCCTCCTAAAGCCATTCTTACGTATTTTCGGCCTGTAGATCTTGCAATAGACTTTCCTAATGATGTTTTTCCTACACCAGGAGGGCCAATTAGACATAAAATAGGACCTTTTATTTTATTTTTACGACTTTGTACAGCTAAATATTCTAAGATTCTGTCTTTAACTTTTTCAAGACCAAAATGATCAATATCAAGAATTTTTTTAGCTTGTTGAATATTTTTTTTTATTTTAGTTCTAACATACCAAGGCACCTGTATCATCCAATCAATATAACTACGTACAACAGTTGCTTCTGCTGACATAGGTGACATCATTTTTAATTTTTGAAGCTCTGATTCAGTTTTTTCCTTTGCTTCTTTAGGCATTTTAGATGCTTTAATTTTACGTTTTAATATTTTATTTTCATCTGGAATTTCATCCATGTCACCGAGTTCTTTTTGAATGGCTTTTATTTGTTCGTTTAAATAATATTCTCTTTGACTTTTTTCCATTTGTTTTTTAACACGATTTCTAATTCTTTTTTCAACTTGCAGCAAATCTATTTCAGTTTCCATAATAGCCATTAAAAATTCTAATCTTTCATTTATATTACGTATTTCTAGAACTGATTGTTTATCATTTAATTTTAATGGCATATGAGCAGCAATAGTATCTGCTAATTTTTCTGAACTTTGAATATTATTAAGGGTATTTAATATTTCTGATGGAATTTTTTTATTTAGTTTAATATAAGCTTCAAACTGACTGATTGTTGTTCGAATTAATACTTCTTGTTCTTTGTCTACAATAGTAGAAGAAATCATTAATTCTACTTCTGCAATAAAATGTTGCCCATTACTTGTTAAGTTTTTAATATAGGCGCGTTGTAAACCTTCTATTAATACTTTTACTGTACCATCTGGTAATTTTAACATTTGTAAAATTGAACTAATAGTTCCTATATTAAATAAATCATTTGTAGCAGGTTCATCTTTAGATGCTTCTTTTTGTGCAATCAACATAATTTTTTTATCATTATTCATAGATGTTTCAATACATTTAATTGATTTTTTACGACCTACAAATAATGGAATTACCATATGGGGATATATAACTACATCTCTTAATGGTAAGACAGGGATTGTAATGCGTTCAGAACGCTCAGAATTCATAGAGCTCTCTCTTAGTTGAATTTCCCGATATTTATAATATTTAAAAACTGCACGATATAATAAAACATGCAGTTACACCTATAATCAGCCAAGTATATCGGAATGGTCGCTTGACGTTTAATGCTAAGCGTTTGACAAAATAAAAGTTAATTGCTTTTATTTTCTAGATCATCGGATGTCTTATTTTTATTCACCTGATGCTTTTTTTGATTTGTTCTTTCCATATATTATTTTTGGTGATGAATTAGCGTTTATAACAGACTCATTAATTAATACTTTTTCTATATTTACCATAGATGGTAACTCGTACATTATATTGAGTAGTATATCTTCAAGAATAGATCGTAATCCTCTGGCACCTGTTTTTTTATTCATAGCTTTTCTTGCGATAGCTAGAATAGATTCTTTATTAAATTCTAACTGTACTTTTTCTAATTTAAATAATGTTTGATATTGTTTAATTAAAGCATTTTTAGGTTTGCATAATATATTTACTAATGCATCTTCAGTTAATTTATTTAATATAGTTATTATTGGCAAACGACTAATAAACTCTGGAATTAATCCAAATTTCATTAAATCTTCAGGTTCTACTTTTTTTAATAAAAAATCTTCTGATATTTTTTGTTTTTTTCCTTTAACATTAGCGTTAAAACCTATTTCTGTTCCTGTATCAAGTCTTTTAGAAATAATTTTAGATAATTCTGAAAATGCACCAGCACATATAAATAAAATATTAGAAGTATTGACTTGTAAAAATTCTTGTTGTGGATGTTTTCGTCCTCCTTGAGGAGGGATTGAAGCTAACGTTCCTTCAATTAATTTTAATAGAGCTTGTTGTACTCCTTCTCCAGAAACATCTCTAGTAATAGAAGGATTATCAGATTTTCTTGCTATTTTATCTATTTCATCTATATAAATAATTCCTAATTCTGCTTTTTTTACATTGTATTTACATTTTTGCAATAATTTCTGCACTACATTCTCAACGTCTTCTCCTACATATCCAGCTTCAGTTAGAGTCGTAGCATCTGCAATGGTAAATGGAACATCTAGTAGTTTAGCTAATGTTTGTGCTAATAATGTTTTTCCACTACCTGTTGGTCCTATTAATAAAACGTTGCTTTTACCTAAATCAACTGAATCTGTGTTTTCATTGAAATTATAAAGACGTTTATAATGATTATAAACCGCAACAGATAGAACTTTTTTTGTATGATCTTGTCCAATTACATAATTATCAAGATGTTTTTTGATTTCATATGGTGTTGGTAAATAATTTATTTTATTTTCAGTATCATTTTTTTTATGTTTTAGCATTTCTTCAGTAATAATGTCATTACATAATTTAACACATTCATCACATATATGTACTGTGGGACCAGCTATTAACTTTTGCACTTCTTTTTGATTTTTTCCGCAAAAAGAACAATAAAGCAGCTTTTTAGAATTTTCTTTACTCTTATCTGTCATATTTACCTCTTTTTCGCATATTTTATATTCTTGAGTAAATAGATTCTATATATTTTTACTGGATATTTTGTAAAAAATTTATTGATTTAATTTTTTTTATTGACGTTTAGTTAAAATAAAATCGATTAGTCCATATTGAATGCATTCATCTGCCGATAAAAAACAATCGCGTTCTGTATCTTTATTTATTTTTTTGATAGATTGACCAGTATGGAATGACATTAATTTATTTAATCGTTTTTTCATTTCCATGATTTCTCGCGCATGAATAGCAATATCTGAAGCTTGTCCTTGATATCCACCTAACGGTTGATGAATCATAACTTTTGAATTAGGTAGACAAAATCTTTTTCCTTTAGTTCCAGACGTTAACAATAAAGCAGCCATTGAACATGCTTGACCTATACAAATAGTGCTGATTTCTGGTTTAACAAATTGCATAGTGTCATAAATAGACATACCTGAAGTAATAATGCCTCCTGGAGAATTGATATATAAAAATATATCTTTTTCGGGATTTTCAGATTCTAAAAATAATATTTGTGCTACAATATTATTAGCCATATTATCTTCGATAGTTCCTATCATAAAAATTATTCGTTCTTTTAATAATCTTGAATATATATCATATGAACGTTCTCCTCTAGAATGTTGTTCTATAACCATCGGAATCAACGTTGTGTACGAGTTTTTTTTATTATTGTATAACATGTATTTATTCCTGAATATATTCAATATTATTTTAAATAATTAATATTACATTTTTTATGATGTAATTTTTTTAATAACTACAAACTACAATTAAAGATTAATGTATTAAAGGAATGTATATTATTATAGTACAACATCATTTTAGAATTAATTCTTCATAATTTCTCTGTTTATAAGTTATAAATTGATCAAAAGTCCAATATTGTTTTTCAATTTGAATCTTATTTTTCAATAAAAACATAGCTTGGCTTTCTAATTCTATATTTCTTATGGTGTTTTTTATATGTTGATTCTTATTGTATAAATTAATAATTTCTATTGGTTTTTTATAATTTAAGGATATTTTTTTGATTAGTTGTTGTATGTTTTTTTCGTCTGAAACCAATTGATTATCAGAAATAATTTTTTCTATTATCATTCGAATGTATATTTTTTTTCTGACTTGTGAATTAAGATCAAAATGGTATTTTTTTTCTAAAATATTAGAATTTTCTTCTTTATATTTTTTTTTGTAGTGTTTATATAAAATTTTTCTTTCTTCTTGAAATAAAAGTGGAGGTATTAATATAATGTTTTTTTTAATTATTTTTTGTATGATTTGATCTTCTAAATGTTTTTCAGTTATGACATTTATTTGAGAATGAAGATTATTTTTTATACTTTGGTAACATGATTGAGTTATTTTTTTTTCTATGTCATTTTTTTCATTGTTTTTTTCTGTTTCTAGTTCTTGTTTTTTTTCAATTTTAATAATTTTTATTTTAAATATTATATCTTTATTCTGAAGTTCTTTTTCTGGATGAAATGAATTAAATTTAATTTTGAAAAAAATAATATCATTTATAAAATGATTAATTATCTTATAATTTAATTCGGGTATCAATGTATTTTGAGATACAATAAAACTAATTTTTTCTGTATTAAATTTTTTTATTTTTTTGTTTTTTTCATAGATGCAATAACTAATTGTCACACGATCGTGTGATTTAATGGTTTTATTAACTGTGTTCCAAATATTTTTTTTTGTTTTATATTTTTCTATATTGTTTTGAATGTCTTGATTTGTTATTTTTACATTTATTTTATTTACTTTTATCTCTTTTATATCTTTTAGTTGAAATTTTGGATATAGTTCGTAAATTACAGAATATTCAAAATGTTCTTTTTCTTTATCTTCGTTTTGATGCATGTAAAATTTTGGAGAACCAATAATTTTGATTTTTTCTTTATTTATAAATTCATAAAAAAATTTTTGCATTAGTTGTGTAAATATATCATAATAAACAGAATTTCCATATTTTTCTTGTATAAATTTAATAGGAGCTTTACCTTTTCTAAATCCATTAATTTTAGTTGTTTTACTGATTTTTATGAATTCTCTCAAAAGAGAATTATTAACTGTTGTTCTCGGAATCTTAATTGTAACACGATGACCTGCATCTTTATTTTTTTCCATAAAAAATTTCATCTTATTACCTCAAACGATTACTTTTATCAGTTTTTTTAAATTTCTAACATAATATTTTAAATATTTTATTTATACTTAAATTAATTTTCTATAAAAAATATTTTTTTTTATGGGAATATATTTTTTAAACTATTTTAAATATAAATTTTTTAAAAAGTTAAATAATCATATGTATAAAAATTTTTTAGTAAACCGATAAAGCATTATTTTTTTTTAAACACTTAGTGTTGTTACTTATTTTGAATTTTTTATTTTTCCATTCATCAAGAGTGTAAGTATTTAATGTTAATGAATATATTTTCTTTTTGATTTTATCTGATAATATTGAAAAAATTATGCGGTGTCTATCGATTAATTTATGATCGACAAAATCATTGCTAATGATAATTATTCTTAAATGCGTAATGCCTTTCTCTGAAGAATTATGACAAGAACTATCATCATAAATTTCAATAAAACTTATCTTGATTTTAGATATTAAACATTTTTTTATTTTTTCTAGAGTCATTAATTAATATTATGTCCTAATTTATTAATAAAAAAAATCATAAAAAATACTTTTATACTGTATAAACAGTATTATATTATATTTTTTATAAAATAAATCTTTAAAAAACACTTTTGATTTTAAATTTTATCAATTTTTAAAAAATAATTCAATTATTTCAAAAATTATTACTTTTTTATAAAAGAATAATTTTCACATAAAAATTATTAATAAAAATAGTATTTTCAAAGTTTTTTTTAAATAAAAAATCATATTATTTTTGAGGCTTTTGAATGACATCTTTAAATTATAATAATTTTTTTAAAATATTATCATTAACATTAATATTTATTTTTCTAAATGGTTGTAATGGTTTATTATTAAATCCTCATGGGGAAATTGCTATAGAAGAATGTTCGCTAATACTAATATCTTTTATACTAATGTTATTTATCATTATCCCTGTAATTTTTATGACTATATATTTTTCTTTTAAGTATCGTTCAACCAATATAAATCAGATATATAAACCTAATTGGTCTGATTCAAAAAAAATAGAAATAGTAGTATGGACTATTCCAGTTATAATAGTTTCTTTTTTGGCTTTTTTATCTTGGAATTACAGTCATAAATTAGAACCAAAAAAACCTATAGCTTCTTTTAATAAGCCTATAAAAATAGATGCGGTTGCATTAGATTGGAAGTGGTTGTTTATTTATCCAGATTACAATATTGCAACTATTAACGAAATTATGTTCCCTGTTAATAGACCTGTAATTTTTCGTATTACTTCAAATTCTGTTATGAATTCTTTTTTTATTCCGTCTTTAGGAAGTCAAATATATGCTATGCCAGGAATGACAACAAAATTAAATTTGATTGCTAATAATCCAGGCAAATATAAAGGCATATCGTCTAATTACAGTGGTAAAGGCTTTTCTAATATGAAATTTACTGCTATATCTGTTTTAAAAAATTCAACTTTTATAGATTGGGTAAAAAAAATCAAAAACTCATCTGTAAAATTGAATATGAAAAAATTTTTTAATACAATATCTATTCCGAACGAAAATTATTCAATAGAATATTTTTCTAGTGTTCAGAGAAATTTGTTTAATCAAATTATAAATCAATATTCTATAAATAATTTTAAAATATTAGATAAAAATATTACTCATAAAATTATGAAAAAAAATTCTAACATGGAGAAATAGAATAATGTTTGGAAAACTGACATTTGATGATATACCATATCATGAACCAATTATAATGTTCACCTATACTGCTATTATTCTCATTGGATTGTGTGTTGCATTAACTATTACTTATCACAAGAAATGGCAATATCTATGGTCTGAATGGTTTACTACAGTTGATCATAAAAAAATAGCTATTATGTATGGAATACTAGCATTTATTATGTTATTTCGTGGTTTTGTTGATGCGATATTAATGCGTACTCAACAGGTGATTGCATCAGCAGGATTGAAAGGATTCTTGCCTCCACATCATTATGATCAAATATTTACAGCTCACGGTGTAATAATGATTTTTTTTGTGGCTATGCCTCTTGTAATTGGTTTAATGAATTTAGTAGTACCATTACAAATTGGGGCTCGTGATGTGGCATTTCCATTTCTTAATAATCTAAGTTTTTGGTTAAATGTTAGTGGTTCTTTACTGCTTACTCTATCTTTAGGGGTAGGAGAATTTGCTCAAACAGGTTGGTTGGCCTATCCTCCATTGTCTGGCATAAAATATAGTCCAGGTGTAGGAGTAGATTATTGGATTTGGAGTCTGCAAATTGCTGGTATTGGAACAACATTAACAGGTGTTAATTTTTTAGTAACAATTTTAAAAATGAGAGCACCAGGCATGTCCTTTTTTAAAATGCCAGTTTTTACTTGGACTTCTTTATGTACTAATATTCTTATTGTTATTTCTTTTCCAGTTTTAACAGTTACTCTTGTATTGTTAACTTTAGATCGTTATTTTAATTTCCATTTTTTTACTAATGATCTAGGTGGAAATGCAATGATGTATGTTAATTTAATATGGATTTGGGGTCATCCGGAAGTTTATATTTTAGTGTTACCAGTATTTGGTGTTTTTTCAGAAGTAGTGGCAACTTTTTCTAAAAAACGCTTATTTGGATACGTTTCCTTAGTATGGGCTACTTTATCTATTACGATTTTATCTTTTATTGTATGGCTTCATCATTTTTTTACTATGGGAGCAGGAGCAAACATAAACTCTTTTTTTGGAATTACTACTATGATTATAGCAATTCCTACTGGTGTAAAAATTTTTAATTGGTTGTTTACAATGTATCAAGGTCGCGTTTATATTCATTCTTCTATGTTATGGACTTTAGGTTTTTTAGTAACGTTTTCTATTGGTGGAATGACTGGGGTATTATTATCAGTTCCTCCAGCTGATTTTATTTTGCATAATAGTTTATTTTTAGTTGCGCACTTTCATAATGTAATAATTGGTGGAGTGGTTTTTGGTTGTTTTGCTGGAATTAGTTATTGGTTCCCTAAATTATTTGGATTTATCTTGAATGAGATATGGGGAAAACGTGCTTTTTGGTTTTGGATTATAGGTTTTTTTCTTGCTTTTATACCTTTGTATTTTTTAGGATTAATGGGCATGACTCGTCGTTTAAGTCAGAATATTGATTCGGAATTTCATTTTTTATTATCTATTGCTGCTATTGGCGCTTGTTTTATTGGAGTAGGAATTGTATGTCAAATAGTTCAATTTTATGTTTCAGTAAGAGACCGGCGAGATAATTTAGATCTAACTGGTGATCCTTGGGATGGTAGAACTTTAGAATGGTCTACTTCTTCTCCTGCTCCATTATATAATTTTGCCATTATTCCTATCGTTAAAGATAGAGATGATTTTTGGGAAAACAAAAAAAAAGAAAATTACAAGAAAAAAATGGAAAATGTTAATTATGATGAAATTCATATGCCTAGAAATACAGGATTAGGTTTTTTAATCAGTATATTTGCATCATTGTTTGGTTTTTCAGCGGTTTGGCATATTACTTGGTTGTGTTTTTTTTCTTTTTTTGCGATTATTATTAGCTTAGTCATTAACAGTCTCAATGAGAATAATGAGTACACTCTATTAGTAGAAGATATAAAAAAAATTGAAAATCAACATTGTAAGAATATTCGAAAAGCAGGTTTAAAATGATAGAAAATAAAATAAATGATATGAAATTAAATACTTTCGTAAAAGTTCATAATATAAAATCAGAAGCTAATAAACTATTTGGTTTATGGATATATTTGATGAGCGATTGTATTATGTTTGCAGTTCTTTTTGCTGTTTATGCCATTTTTTCTTCAAATATATCAATTAATTTAATTAGTAATGAAGTTTTTAGTTTATCTTCTGTTTTATTAGAAACATTTTTATTATTATTAAGTTCTCTATCTTGTGGGTTTGTTGTTATTGCAATGAATCAAAGACATACGAAAATGATTTATTCATATTTAATAATAACTTTTTGTTTAGGTTTTATTTTTTTATTTATGGAAATAAATGAGTTTTATGAACTTATCATAAAAGATTTTGGTCCTGATAAAAATGCTTTTTTTTCTATTTTTTTTACTCTTATTGCTACTCATGGCGTTCATATTTTTTTCGGTTTAATTTTAATATTATCAA
This sequence comes from Buchnera aphidicola (Macrosiphum euphorbiae), assembly GCF_005237295.1. Lineage (NCBI taxonomy): Bacteria > Pseudomonadati > Pseudomonadota > Gammaproteobacteria > Enterobacterales > Erwiniaceae > Buchnera > Buchnera aphidicola. Next base: position 517,569 of record NZ_CP033006.1, on the reverse strand, counting down.
TTATTTATCAAATACAAAAATTAGGTTTAACTTATCCTATTCGTACTCGAATTTTATGTCTTAGTATTTTTTGGCATTTTTTAGATATTATATGGATTTGTATTTTTACTTTTGTTTATTTAAACGGAGCTATTTAATGCAAAATTTTATTAAATTAAATATGCATAAAGAAACTAAATCTTATTTTTTAGGTTTTTTATTTTCTTTAGTATTAACTATATTTCCATTTATATTAGTCATAAAAAAATTTTTTTGCAGTGAAATTAATTATATTATTTTTTTATGTTGTGCTGTTAGTCAAATTGTTATTCATTTTGTATATTTTTTACATTTAGATTTTTCTGAAAAAGAAAGATGGAATCTTATAACTTTATTATTTGTTATAATAATAATATTTATTATTGTATTTGGTTCTATATGGATTATGTACAACTTAAATCATCATATGATGTAAAACAATTTAATAAAAGATATAATATTTATATGTTTAAACATTATTTAGAGATTATTAAACCCGGTATTATTATTGGAAATGCTACTTTAATTGTAGGTAGCTTTTTATTCGCATCTAGAAATGTTACTTTTGATTTTTTTTTATTTTTATATACTATTTTAGGTGCGTCTCTAGTAATTGCCTCTGCTTGTGTATTTAATAATTTAATTGATTTTGATATAGATAAAAAAATGCAACGTACAAGTAACAGAGTATTATCAAAAAAATTGCTTTCTATTCGATCTGTATTAATTTTTGCTATTTTTTTGGGCGTTTCAGGTATATTTATATTAAGTTTTTTAGTAAATTTTTTATCTACAATTTTATCTATTTTTGGTTTTTTTGTTTATGTTGTTTTATATTCTTATTTATATAAAAGAAAATCAATTTATTCGACATTTATTGGAAGTTTTTCAGGTTCTACACCATCGGCTATTGGTTATACAGCAGTTTCAAATTCTATTGATCTATGTTGTATTTTACTATTTTTTATTTTGATATTTTGGCAAATGTCTCATTTTTATGCTATTTCTATCATGAGAATAGAAGATTATAAAAAAGCTAAAATTCCTGTTTTTTCTGTGGTAAAAGGTATTCCTATAACAAAAAAACATATTTTTTTTTATATTCTTATTTTTATTTTTTTTAGTTCTTTATTAACGTTTTTAGATTATTTAAGTTATAATTTTTTATTTTTATTTTCGATTGTAAATTTTTATTGGTTATTTTTATCTTATTCTGATATTAAAAAAAATAATAATAAAAAAAATGCGAGTCAATTATTTTATTATTCAATAATAGTTATTGTTATATTTAATTTTTTAATATCAGCAGATGTTTTTTTTAAATATTTTAATTTATAAGCATTTAACTGGTTTAGGTATTCCAGCAATTTTGCTTGCTTGTTTAGCAGGTCCTTGAGGAAAAAGTTTAAATAAATAAATACTGTTACTTTTAGATTCTCCCATTTCTTTTTTAATGCTTTTAATTAACATTCTCATTGATGGTGTTATATTAAATTTAAAATAAAATTTTCGTATAAAGATAATTACTTTCCAGTGATCAGGACTTAAATCAATGTTTTCTTTTTTTGCAATTTCTTCCGCTAATATTATATTCCAATCTTTAGTTTTTCTTAAATATCCCTCTGAATCTTTTTTAACTTTTTCATATGTATATAATATTTTATTATTAGTATTCATTTTTTAATAAATATAGTTTAACTTAGATAAGTTTTAAAAAAATATTAAGAATAGAGAATTATAAAATGAACTTTTCAGAATTACAAGTTACATTAAGTTTTTGTATAATTTTTTTGTTACGCATGTTAGGAATGTTTATGATTCTTCCTATTTTAAGTAAATATGGAATGCTTTTAGATGGAGGAAATAAATTTTTAATTGGTTTTTCAATGGGAATATATGGTATTGCTCAAGTAATTTTTCAAATTCCATTTGGAATTTTATCTGATAAATTTGGCCGAAAAAAAATAATTACATTAGGTCTTTTTATGTTTTTTATTGGAAATATTATATCAGCCAATATTCATTCAATTTGGGGATTAATCATTGGTAGGTTTTTACAAGGTTCAGGGGCTATATCTGGTGTATGTATGGCTTGTCTATCTGATTTAGTTCGAGAAGAAAATCGTGTCAAATCTATTGCTGCTATAGGTACAAGTTTTGCTGTTTCTTTTTTAATTTCTATGGTTTCTGGACCTGTAATTGTTCAATATTTTGGATTTTTTTCAATATTTTGGATGTCTGCATTATTATCTATCCTTTGCATGATAATTGTTTATTTTTCTATTCCTTGTTCGAAAAAAAATGTATTACCAGAAAATTATATATGTTGTTCATATAGTGAAAAATTAAAGTTTATTTTAAATAAAATTTTTTTTAGATCTTATTTAGGTATATTTTTTTTACATTTTTTATTGATGATTAATTTTATGATTATTCCTAATAATTTTGAAGCGTCTGGATTTACTTTAAATAATCATTGGAAAGTATATTTAGGTACTATATTGATTTCTTTTTTTATTTTATTCTTATTTATATTTTACTGTAAATCTAAATATATTTTAGAAAACATTATTGAAATTTGCATTTTATTTATTTTATTTTCAGAAATTATTTTTCTGGAAGCACAAAATAATTTATTATTTTTAATAATTTCTTTGCAGATATTTTTTATATCTTTTAATTTTCTTGAAGTTTTTCTTCCTTCACATCTTAGCAAACAATTATTAAATAATCATAAAGGTAGTATAATGAGTATTTATTCTACTAGTCAGTTTTTAGGTATTTTTTTTGGTGGAATTGTTAGTGGTTGGTTATGTGGATTTTTAAATTTTTCACAAATTTTTTTATTTGAAATTTTTATTATTGTTCTGTGGTTAATTTTTAGTTTCTTTTGTAAGAAGTAGATTTTATTGATAGTATAATTAAATTCTATAAATAATAGATAATTATCTTATATAAAAAATTGAATTTTTACTTTTTTGGGTACTTGAATATGCATTTTTTTCATCTATACAAGATATATAAAAATCGTATCAATAAAAAATTATTTCATGTATTAAATCAGTTACCTTTTCAAAAATCTAATCTTTTGAGAGCAATGAAATATAGTGTATTTTCAGGAAGTAAAAGATTACGTTCATCTTTAGTATACGCTACTGGAGAAGTTTTAAGAGTAAATATAATTACATTAGATGCTATATCTGCTTCTATTGAATTTATTCATTCATATTCTTTAATACATGATGATTTGCCTTGTATGGACGACGATAATTTTAGAAGAGGAAAAATTTCTTGTCATATAAAATATGGTGAGAGCACTTCCTTACTTGCTGGTGATGCTTTACAAAGTCTTGCATTTAATGTTTTATCAACAAATTTTATGCCAAATGTGTCTAATTCAAAACGTATAAAAATGATTTCTGAATTGTCTAATTCTATCGGTTCATCTGGAATGTGCATAGGTCAAAAATTAGATTTAGAAGCAGCAACAGAAGAAGTGAATTTGTCTAGATTAGAAACTATTAATTTTTATAAAACTGCTTATTTGATGCGTTCTGCTGTACGTTTAGTATATTTATCTTCTAATAATTTTTCTAAATCTGAATTATCAATATTAGATGTATTTTCTACTTCTCTTGGTTTAGCATTTCAAATTCAAGATGATATCTTAGATTTTAAAAAAGATACAGTAGATATAGAAAATAATAAAATAATAAGAAAAAATACTTATCCATCAATAATAGGTCTAGATAAGTCAAGAAAAAAAATAAAACAATTATATAAAAAATCATTTTTAGCATTATATAGTTTAAAAAAAAATTTTAACACTAGCACACTAGAAAAACTAATAAAATTTATAATCAAACGTATTGAATAAATTTAATAATGAGTATCTAATGAATTTAAATTCTAAAAAATATCCAATTTTATCTTTTGCTAATTCAGTAGAAAATTTACGGCTTTTACCTGTAGAAAAATTACCGCAATTATGTTTTGAACTACGTAAATATTTATCAGATGTAGTTACTGTTTCTAAAGGACACTTTTCTTCTGGATTAGGTGTAGTAGAAATTACTGTAGCACTTCATTATGTTTATAACACCCCCTTTGATAATTTATTATGGGATACAGGACATCAAGCATATCCGCATAAAATATTGACTGGAAGAAGTAAGAAAATTCATAGTATTAGAAAAAAAAATGGATTACATTCATTTCCTTGTCGAGAAGAAAGTAAATATGATACTTTAAGTGTTGGTCATTCTTCTACTTCAATTTCTGCAGGTTTAGGCATGTCTATTGCAGCTCAAAAAGAAGGTAAAAATAGACAAACAATTTGTATTATTGGTGATGGTGCAATGACTGCAGGTATGGCGTTTGAAGCTATGAATCATGCTGGAGAAATAAAACCTGATTTATTAGTTATATTAAATGATAATCAAATGTCTATTTCAAAAAGTGTAGGAGTTCTTAATAAGCATTTAAAAATTTTAAGAAAAATCACAAACATTAAAAAAAATAGAAAAAAAATACATTTATTCCGCCAACAATTTTCCAAAAAAAATAAAAAAATTGAAAATAATTGCATTTCTTTTAATTCAATATTTTCTAATTTAGGATTTAAATATTTAGGACCATTTGATGGACACAATATTTTTTCTATTATTAATGTATTACAAGAAATAAAAAATAAAAAAGGCACTTATTTATTACATCTCATAACTAAAAAAGGAAAAGGTTATCTTCCAGCTGAGCTAGATCCTATTAAATGGCATTCAATATCTTCATATGATTCATCAGTTTCAAAATCTCTTACTTATTCAGATGTTTTTGGTTCTTGGCTGTGTGAAATAGCTACATTTGATAAAAAATTAATGGCTATTACGCCTGCAATGTGTGAAGGTTCTGGAATGGTAAAATTTTCCCGTCTTTTTCCAAATCAATACTTTGATGTTGCTATTGCCGAACAACATGCAGTTACTTTTGCTGCAGGTCTTGCAATTAGTGGTTATAAACCAGTCGTTTCTATTTATTCAACTTTTTTACAACGAGCTTATGATCAACTTATACATGATGTAGCATTACAAAAACTTTCTGTTTTATTTGCTGTTGATAGAGGAGGCATTGTTGGAGATGATGGCCAGACTCATCAAGGAATTTTTGATTTAGCTTATTTAAGATGTATTCCTGGAATTATTATTATGACGCCTAGTAATGAAAATGAGTGTCGTCAAATGCTTTATACTGGTTATATGCATAATAAAGGTCCTAGTGTAGTAAGATATCCTAAAGGTCATGGTGTTGGTGCATTGTTAATGCCTATGAATAGTATTCCATTAGGAAAATCTGTAATAAAAAGAATAGGAAAAAAAATAGCTATTTTAAATTTTGGTACTTTATTACAAAATGCTTTTTTTGCGGCAAATAATTTAGATGCAACATTAGTTGATATGCGTTTTGTCAAGCCTTTAGATAAAAATATGATTTTAAAATTATCTTCTAAACATAAATTTTTTATTACTCTCGAAGAAGGCGTAATTTCTGGTGGAGCAGGAAGTTCTGTAAATGAATTTATTATGATAAAAAAGATTTTTTTACCAGTTTTAAATATTGGATTACCAGACACGTTTATTCCGCAGGGTACTCAAGAAGAAATTAGACATGATTATCAATTAGATGCAGAAGGTATTCATAAACAAATATTTTATTGGTTGGCACAATGAGATAGAAAACATTTATATTAACTATATGATATAAAAATTTTTTTTATTGCATAATTATGTGGTAATAACTTTTTTATTATATCCCATTTTAAATACCGCTTTATCTAAAACTCCATTGATGAATTTATGACTATCTTCAGAACCAAATAATTTAGCTAGTTCAATGCCTTCGTTAATAGATACCTTATAAGGTATATCGTTTCTTTTATGTAATTCATAGAATGAAATTCTAAGAATTGCCCTTTCAATATGTCCTAATTCTTTTAGGGATCTAAACAAATAAGGTTTCATTAAATTGTCTATATCTTCACATTCACATGTAATACCAATAATTAACTCATAAAAATATGCTATGTCAATATTTTTTGTATTTTTTTCTTTTAAAAACTCAATAGCACTTTCTTTAATGTTGTTATGAGATATTTCCCAAGAATACAACATTTGTAAAGCACATGCTCGTGCTTTTCTTCGAGAAGATGGATTCATAAATAAAATTTCTCTTATTTTTCATGTATTTATATTATGTTGTTTAGGAGATAAAATTAATCTTATATCAGGACCTATTTGGCAAATATCTTGAAATTTAAATTGAAGAGAATTTGATATTTTTAATTTTTTATAAATTGTACATAATGGTTTAGCTTCATGTCCTAGTATTTTAGGTGCCATATATATGATTAATTCATCTATTAAATATGAATTTAATAAAAATCCTGATAAAATGCTTCCTGCTTCTATCCAAACACTATTAATTTCTGATTTCCCTAAAAGTTTAAAAAGAGACAATATATCAATTTTTTTATTATGTGATTTTTCTATAATTTGTTTCGTATTTTTTGGCCATATATTTTTGTCAGATTTTAATCGTACCAACCAAACTTTTCCTTTTGTTTTAATAATGTTATGTGATGGCTGAACACGATTTTTACTATCTATAATTACTCTTATAGGATCTTGAAATATTTTTTTAGGAAAAATAGATAGTGTTTTTTCATCAAATTCCTGATATCGTACATTTAATAAAGGATTATCACTTAAAATAGTAGAGCTGGTACTCATAATAACTGAACTTTTTGCTCGAAACCTTTGAACATCTTGACGTGCATGTTTAGAAGTAATCCACTTGCTGTTACCATTTTTCATGGCAATTCTTCCATCTATTGATATAGCAAGTTTAAGTTGTATTCATGGCAAACCAGTTTTCATTCTTTTAAAAAATCCTTTATTATTTCTTTTTGACTCTTCTGCCAATAAACCTATTTTTACAAAAATTCCATATTTTTTCAAATATAAAACTCCATTTCCAGATACTTTAGGATTAGGATCTATATTAGAAATTATAACACGATTAATTCCAGCTTTAATAAGAGCATTACAGCATGGAGGTGTTTTGCCAAAATAATTGCATGGTTCTAGTGTTATATAAGCTGTTCCTCCTTGTGCTTTTTGACCAGCCATAATTAATGCGTTAATTTCTGCATGATTTTTTCCTGGTTGTTCATGCCATCCTTCTCCAACAATAATATTATTTTTTACAATTACACATCCTACATTAGGATTAGGTGCTGTAGTAAATTCACCTAATTTACTAAGTTCTATTGCTCTTTTCATATAAAATATATCATTCATTTTTAACCAGCATATGTTTTTTTTATTAAAAAATTGTTTTTAATTGAAATGATCAAAACCTTTTTTTTTTAAAATAATTTTCTTTTTATTATAAAATAAATTAAAACCTTGTTTGGTAGGTGTAATATATCCAATACATGTAAAATTAATTAAAAAATTTTGTTTTATTAAATTGAGTTTTTTAATGTTTTTTTTCGAGATAGTAAAACATAATTCATAATCTTCCCCTATATTTAATGCCCAATCTAAGTAATATTTAGGTTGAAAGTTATCAGTTAAAATTTTAGAAATAGGTATTTTATTTAAATTAATATTTGCTCCACATTGACTATTACTTAATATATGACCTAAATCAGAAATCAATCCATCTGATATATCAATAGCTGAATTAGCAATTTTGCTAATAGCTATACCTTCTAAAACTCTAGGAATAGGGTTGAGATGTTTTTTAATTAGATAATTTCGTATATTTAAATTTTTTATGAATAGTTTTTTTTTAAGCACAAATAAACCGGCGGCACTCTCTCCAAGAGTTCCAGTTACATAAATTAAATCTCCTATATTAGCATTGCTTCTTAGTAATGCATCATCTTTATTTAATAGTCCATAAACACTTAATGTAACACTTAATGGGCCACGGTTTGTATCACCTCCAATTAATCGCACATTATATTTATTTAATATATCGAAAAAACTACTGCTAAATTTTTCTAGCCATAGACTATCAGATTTAGGCATTGTAATAGATAGTGTTGTCCATTGTGGCACCGCGCCCATTGCGGCAAGATCACTAAGATTGACTGCTACTGTTTTATGTGCTAAATCTTGAGGAGATATATTTTTTAAAAAATGAGTGCCTTCAACTAGTGTATCAGTGCTAATTGCAAGAACATTATTTCGTGGTATTTTTATTAAGGCACTATCATCGCCAATTCCCTTAATTTCATTATAATCTTTTTTTTGATTTTTTTGAAAATATCGAGAAATAATTTCAAATTCAGTATATTTCATTTTTTACAGTTAAATTTTACAATAGATGTTTAATAAAAATATTTAATATATTATATTACTTTTTTCAATTTTTTCATAATGTTAATCATTTCTAATGCAGCTAAAGCAGCTTCGGAACCTTTATTACCCATTTTCGTACCAGATCTTTCAATTGATTGTTCAATGTTTTTTGTTGTTAATATTGCTAATGTAATAGGTAAAAAATATTGAGTACTAATTCGTGAAAGATTACTACTAGTATCACCAGCAATATATTTAAAATGATCGGTATCTCCTTTTATAATTGTTCCTATGGCAATAATAGCATCATATTTACTAGAACTTGCAATATGACTTGCAACAGTTGGTATTTCATATGTTCCGGGAACATATATCTTTAAAATATTATCTTTATTTACTTGTCCTATTCTTTGCAAAGCATCCAATGCTCCTGATAATAAATTATGATTAATAAATTCATTAAATCGAGAAATAATTATAGCAATAGATGCGTTTTTAGCTGTAATTCCCACTTGAATTGTATTCATATTTTTATATCAACTTATTATTAGAATTGAGGTAGTTAGTTGTTATTTAAGACCCAAGCATATCCGTAGTGATTATAAAAACCTGCTGATACAGCAGCTTTTTTACCAATTCCTTCATACATATCAAAATGTTGACCTTTTATTGCACCACCTACATCTAATGCCACTACTAAACGTATTTCATATTTATTAATAAATAAACCATTTTGATCAAGTAATGGTACTTTTAATAAAATTACACTTCCTTTTTTTATTATAGAAGGATCTACTGCTACTGATGTTTGAGCTATTAATGGGACAGAACTTGCACCATATACTTGTTTTTTTTGTGTTTCTTTAAAGAATACAAAAGATTGGTTTTCTTCAAGTAAATCTTGTATTTCTTTTTTTGTATGTTTTTTAAACCAGTTTTTAATAGCTTGCATAGACATATTTTTTTTTTGTATATCTCCTCGATTTATCAAGATTTGTCCGATTGCTTTATAAGGCCAACCATTTTTTCCAGCATAGCTAAAAAAAGTTGGTTTTATGTTATTGCCATAATCTATAAATGCACTTCCTTGAATCTCCATAATAAAATTATCTATTAAAGAGTTACTATAAGCCAAAATATATTTTTTATCTAAAGCTCCATTATATATATCTTTTCTTTTTGGTAAAGGTTCATTTTTATTGAAATGATAAGGCATTGAATATATTGGATATTTAAAATCATTTTTTTTAATTTTTCTAGCTTGTACTATTGGTGTGTAATATCCAGTTAATTTGACATTCCCATAGTTATCTGTACCCTTCATTTGAAATAAATTTATTCCAAATTGGTTAAGTTCATCAATACGAGAGTTATTTTTTAACCAATTTAAAATTTTTTTATAAATAAGTTCATTTTTTAAATATAAAAATGGAGAATATTTTTTTATTTTTTTTACTTGAACTAGAAATAATTCTGAATTAGTTATTTTTTCTTCAATGTTAATTTTTTTTGTTTTTGTGAAGTTTTTTATTAATTTTTTTTTGTATTGTTGTCCTTGATTGATCGTTGCATATGCATATGTTTTTAAAGCGCAAAAAAATAAACTAAAAAATACTACTGTTATAATTATTTTTTTTTTCATGTTTTATATTAATACTTATTAAGTCATAAAATATTTTTAAATAATGATTTTTTTTATAAAAATTATTGCAATTTTTTTATAAAAGTGTATTATATAAGTTAGTACAGACGCGGGGTGGAGCAGTCTGGTAGCTCGTCGGGCTCATAACCCGAAGGTCGTTGGTTCAAATCCAGCCCCCGCAACCAGTTTGAATATTTTTATTTAACCCATCTTTTTTAAAAACCTTCCAATGTTTTAATCTAGTTCAAAATATAAGAAAAATTATATTAATAAAAAATAATATATAGGTTGCACTAAAAATGCAAGAGGATTGTTATGAAAGAACGTAATACTGAATTAGTTCAGGGTTTTCGTCACAGCGTTCCTTATATTAACGCTCATCGTGGCAAAACATTTATAATAATGTTAGGTGGCGAAGCAATTAAATATGGAAATTTTTCTGGTATTATCAACGATATAGGACTATTACACAGCTTAGGTATTCGTTTAGTAGTTGTCTATGGTGCTTGTCCTCAAATTAATACTAGTTTAAGAGAAAAAAATATTAGCATTGTTTATCATAAATCTATACGGATTACTGATTTAGCTTCTTTAGAACAAGTAAAACAAGCAGCGGGAAGATTACAACTTGATATTACAGCTCGATTATCTATGAGTTTAACTAATACTCCTCTTCAAGGAGCAAATATTAATGTAGTGAGTGGTAATTTTATTATTGCTCAACCATTAGGAGTAGATGATGGTATAGACTACTGTCATAGTGGTCGAATTAGAAGAATTGATAAAAGTGCAATTGAATGTCAATTAAAAAATGGAGCTATAGTTTTAATTGGTCCAGTTGCAGTTTCTGTAACAGGAGAAAGTTTTAATTTGACTTCTGAAGAAATAGCGACTCAAGTTAGCATTGAATTAAAAGCAGAAAAAATGATAGGTTTTTGTAGTAATCATGGAGTTATAGATCATCAAGGTAAAATTATTTCTGAATTATTACCTAATGATATAAAAAAAACAATTAAAAAACTAGAAAAAACAGGTGATTATATTTCTTCAACTGTTCGTTTTTTAAGAGGAGCAATCAAAGCTTGTAAAAGCGGGGTAAATCGTAGTCATTTGATTAGTTACCATAAAAGTGGAGCACTTTTGCAAGAATTATTTTCTCGCGATGGTATTGGCACTCAAATGGTTATGGAATCAGCAGAAAAAATAAGACGAGCTACTATTAATGATATTGGAGGAATATTAGAATTAATTCGGCCTTTAGAAAATAAAGGAATTTTAGTTCGTAGATCAAGAGAACAATTAGAAATAGAAGTGGATAAATTTACTATCATTGAACATGATAATTTAACTATTGCTTGTGTAGCATTATATCCTTTTTTAAAAGAAAGGATAGGAGAAATGGCATGTTTAGCTGTTCATCCTGATTATCGAAATTCTTCTCGTGGAGATTTGTTATTAAAAAAAATTAAAATTCATGCTGAAGAAATGCATTTAGAAAAAATTTTTGTATTAACAACACAGAGTATTCATTGGTTTCAAGAAAGAGGTTTTGTTTTAGTTGATGTTAACATGTTACCTGAAAGTAAAAAGAAAATGTATAATTATCAGCGCGGTTCAAAAATTTTAATGATTGATATTATTTAAATATATAGATCTTTTCATAAAAAATTAATTGTTAATATTAAAATATTATTTTATACGAATTTTTTAAAATAGTTTTCATAAACACTTCTTTATCTGAAAAAATACTTAATATTTTTCGAGATCTTGTTATGCCAGTATATAAAATATCTTTATTCAACATGTATGAATCAGAATTTGGTAATATTAAAGCTGTATTTATAAACTCTGAACCTTGTGATTTATGGACAGTAATAGCCCAAGCAGTTTTATAATTACTTAAAATTTTTGCAGGAATATTATTAATTGTATTATTTTCTTTTAAAAAAGACACTTGTAAAACACCACTTTTACTAAAATTAGTAATACCTATATCTCCATTAAATACGTCTAAGCATTTATTATTGTTACTAATCATAATAGGTTTTCCTACATACCATTCTTGTTCATTGATATAAAAATATTTTATTATATTTTTTTTATGCATATTTTCTTCTAATTTTTTATTTAAAAAGTTCACACCAAATAAACCGTCATGTAACACACATAATACTTGATAATCTTGAAAAGATTCTATTATTTCTTTTATTGTTGCTTTTTTATATATTTTATCCCAAAAATTTTCATAGTTTGAAGTAATATTTTCAATCATTTTTTTATATTTTTGAACGGAATTGTGTTCATAAAAAAAAACGTTTTTTATTGAATTGTTAAATAAATTTTCAAAAATTTTTATTTTTTTATTACAAATTGCATTCGACAAAATATCAATCCCTGAACTTTTATCAAATCTATAATTTTTTTTTAAAACACATATACTATTGCTAATAAATGTTGTTTTTTTATTTATTTTTTTTTGCAATTTATATTGTGTAAGTTTTTTAATATCAACAATAGTTTTTAAGCTATATCCATTGTTAGCATAATAACAAATTTCTCTTAGAATAGAACCAGATTCTATTGGACATAATTGATTTTGATCACCTATAAAAATTAATTTAGTATTTTTTGAAACTGCACATAATATTTTTTCCATCATTAAAATATCTACCATTGAAATTTCATCAATAATTAAAATATCTAAATCTAATAAGTTATTTTTATTGAAAAAACTATTTTGTGAAATTTTTTTAATTCCTAATAGTTGATGTATAGTTTTAGCTCTAGATGGCAGAGAGTATTTTTCTTTTTCAGAAAAATAAAGATCAAAGATATTATTTTTCATGATTTTATTTAAACGTGTTGTTGCTTTACCTGTTGGTGCAGATAATTGAATTTTTATTGGTTTACTTGAACTTTTTATTAATGCAATTATTATTTTTAATATAGTAGTAGTTTTTCCGGTTCCAGGACCACCAACAATAAAAGTTATATGATTTATTAGAGTTAGTGCTACAGCTATTTTTTGAAAATTTATACTTTTACCAGGAAACAAATTATCTAATATTTTCGAACATTTTTTTCGATCAATTTTATTTTTATTTTTTTTTGTGTAGAAGAATTTAAAAATATTATTTTCAGCTTTCCACATTTTATAAAGATATATTTTTTTTTTATATAAAACTAAAGGTGTAGGAATAGAACCATTACCTACAGATATATGTTTTAATAACTCAAATGACCAATTTATTTTTTTTTCTAAAATTATTGATATTTTTTTTGTAAACGTTTTATTAAAACTGGAAAAAAAACAATTTTTTTCAAAATATTGAACAGGCAAGAAGATATGACCTTTGGTACTTTCATAACTTACACAAGCTGCAACTAACATTATAATAGTATTTTTTTGAGCGATAAATTGGGAAAAATAAAAATCGATAGGACGTATAATTTTTAATTTTACTGCTTGTCTTAATAATATAATCATATTTTTATGCAATCAAAGTAATTATGTTTTCTATTAATGAAAAATCTGGAAGAGTATAAAAAATTCCATCGTTTTCTTGATCTTGATCTATAGCACGTAAAAAAAAATAAAAAACACCTCCAAAATCATTTTTATAATTATAATTTTTTATTTTTTTTTCTAAATATTTATGTAGAGCTATAGTATATATTTGATATTGCAAATCATATCTTTTTTTGATTATTTCTTGTTTTATATGCATATCAGAATAAAAACTATTGTTTTCACCCAACCAATTAGACTTATAATCTAATATGTAATATTTTTCTTCCCAAAAAAAAACTAAATCGATAAATCCTTTTAATATACCCTTAACTGGATTAAAAAACAATTTTGGAGAAGCTATAGATATAGGATCAATAGATTGAATAATTTTATCTAATTCTCTACTATATAATGTATTATTTATAGGAAAAAAAAACTCTAATTCTTTTGCACATAATTTTTTATTTATTTTTGATAAAATAATTTTTTTTTCACCTAGTGGTGTATTAATAATATTTTTTATCCAATGAATTAATATTGAAGTCCATGTAATGGGAATATTATATTTCTTTAAAAAATCTGCAAACCAATTATAATTTTTTTTATTTAAAAAATGTAAATTTTTTAATATTTCATGCATCATTAATCCAGTATTTTTTCCTTGTGGAAAATTATGTATTATAAATGATTTATTATTTTTTTCTTTATTTTTTACTGAAAACTTTTCTGAGGTGATTTCTTCTATGTTCTTTTTTGATGTTTTGTTTTTTTTATTTAATTGAGTAAAACTTGTTATATTCCAAATATTTTTTATATTTTTATTCAGGATATTTTTCTCAGATATTAAATAAATATTATTTTTTATAGGCAATTTAAAATTATCTGAATTATTTTTTACTTCTACAAAATCATTCATTTTGAATATTTTTAACTGGTTAAATAAATTTTCATAATTCATGGGTTTTCCATGTTGTACAATATATCCTAAACTACTTTTATGAAGATTGTTGTTATTTTTGTTTTTTTTTGTTTTTTTTATTAAACATGCTATTCCAATACTGCAATGCAGAATGGATCTTGTAAGTGCAACATATAAAAACCTTATATCTTCTGCTAGTCTTTCTTTATCTGCTAGTTTTAAATTTTCATTGCTTTGTTTTATATCAAAAAATGTTTTGAAATTTTTTTGATTATGATAAACAGATAATAGTGATTTTTTAAAATCTATACTAAAAGGTATCCACACAATAGGATATTCTAATCCTTTTGATTTATGTATCGTAATAATTTTAACTGATTGAGACTCATCAAAACATCTAATATATTCATTATGTGTAGGTTGTGTTTTTTGTAAAATTTTTTTTTGAAACCAGCGTATTAAAGATATTTTTTTATGAAAATGTTGAAATTGTTCTTGTAATAATTCGGCTATATGTAAAAAATTTAAATTTTTTAAATAATTTATATTTATTTCTGTAGTATTAGAATTTATTTGATATTCTAATATCATAGTTTTGATCATATGGAAAATTCCTATTTTTTCCCATATATTATGATATTCATATAATTTTTCTATTATAAAATATTTATTTTCATTTACTGATTGTTTTTCTATTTTAGATGATAACTCTTTTAAAATATGTGTAGAAATTGATTGTCTTAATAATTTTTCATTATCAGGTTCTAGAATAGATTCTAATATCCATAGCAATTCTTGGGCATCAAAAGTTTGAAAAACGCTATTTTTATCAGATGAGTATATTGAAAAAATATTAAGCTTTTGCAATTCTTTTTGAATAAGATCAGCTTCTTTTTTGTTTCTAACTAATATAGCAATATCATTAGCCGTTAAAATTTTTTCTCCATTTTTAGTTGTAATTTTAGCGTTTCCTAATTTTCCGCAAGTTAACCAAAAACTAATTTCATTTGCACACTGTTGAGAAATCCAAATTTGATAATCATCTATATACACTTCTTCTTTTTCTTGAAAAAAAAATCTCATTGGAATTTGAGGGACTCCATTAATTGTAAAATTCATTTTTTCATTTTTACAAGAAGGTGTTATAGGTATAAATGGAATATTTTTAAAAATAAATGGATTTTTATGATGAGAAAATAAAAAATTAATACTTTTACACATATTTATTGAAGAACGCCAATTAGTATCAAGATAATAGCAGTTTTTTATTTTTGATTTTGCATATAAATAAGAAAAAATATCTGCACCTCTGAAACTATATATTGCTTGTTTTGGATCTCCAATAAGAAATAACACGGTTTTTTTGTTGTTTTTATATAAAATATTAAATATTTTATATTGCTGAATATTAGTATCTTGAAATTCATCAATAAATGCGGCCGGGTATTTTGTTCTTATCAAATTTTTAAGAATTTTTTCTTTTTTTATAGTTTTTAAAAGAATATTCAATAAATCATTAAATCCTAGTAATGATTTTTTTTGTTTTTCTTTTAATAAAAATTTTTTAATTTTGCTTATAGCATATATAATAATAATATTTTTTAATGAAAGATTTTTTTTTAATATTTTTTCAGTTTCTTTAAAAATAATATATTTTGAGCATATGTTATTTATTGTGTTTTTTTCTATATTTTTTTTTGAAAAGTATTTTAATGCAATAGGTATTGTATAATCTTTAGTTTCAGAGTTTGCCCATATTGTAATGTTATTAATCCATCTAATAATATTGAATTTACTATATATTTTTTTATTTATTTTTAGACTATTGATTTCTTTTGGTATTATTTGATAATAAATCAACCATATTTTTTTAAAAAAATTTATTTTTTCTATGTTTTTTTGATGAAACATAGTTAATTTTTTATTATTTATATTTTTTTCAGAAAAATTAATTGATTGCATATGAAAAAATGGTTTTATCTTTTTTAAAAGATAGTCTGGATTTTGATATTCTTGATGAATAATATTGATAATATTTTCTGGTAAATTATAAAAAGCACGTCTCCAAAAATCTTGTGTAGCTTGTAAACATAACTCATCTTCATTATCAATTATTTTATCTTCAAAAATAGAATTTAAATGAAAAGTATGCAATTCTAATATATGTTGACAAAACCCGTGTATTGTATAAATAGAAGCATTATTAATATCATTTTGCGCTTTTTTTAGAATATAAATAGCTTCATTTATATCTTTTATTTCTCTTAAAAAAAAATTGTAAATAGGATTTATATTTTTCTTATTAATACAAGTTAAATATAGGTTTTGAATTCCATCTTTAATACGTATATATAGTTCTTCTTTTGCTGTGTTTGTAAAAGTAACTACTAGTATTTCATGTACTAAAAGTTTTTTATTATATGTTTTTTTTTCTCCTATACCTAATAATAAACGTAAATATAATAGTACAATGGTAAAAGTTTTTCCTGTTCCTGCAGAAGCTTCTATTAGGTTTATTCCATTAAGGGATATTTTAAATACATTGAGTTTTTCTTTTATATTATCAATATTCATGTTATTTTTTTAATTTATTTTTTAATATTGGAATTAGCCATTTTTCAGCTATTTCACAAATTTCTTTTATGTTGTTTGTATTTAATTTTGTTATTATTTTTGTGATGTAAAAATCTTTTTGTTCTCCTTCAATATAATCGTTTCCTATCCAAGTTTCCAATAATTTTTTATATCCCGTTCTTTGTGTATAATAGTCATTTTTTATAGAATCGTTTCTTATGTCATAAACGTGATCAAGCCAAGATGCAGCTGATTTAGTTAATAAAATAGGTTGTTGCATACCTTTTATGTACCCTTTAATATATTGCAAAAGATAAGTGTATGCTATATCAGAATTTAAAGAAGAAAAAGACCAAGTTTGATTTCTATAACCTATTATTCTGCTTTTTCCACAACCGCCTAATACAGAGTAAATTAAATGTTCTAACCATAAAACAATACGATCACTATAATTTATAGTGCTTGATTTCCAACGTAATAAACCTGTATTTTGTATTTCAGATAAAATACCATTAATTTGATATTTTTCTATATTTAAATTAAATTTTTTTTCTTTTTTTGAAATTCTGTATTTGATAACTTTTTTTGCTATCAACGTCATTTCTTTAATGTTTTTATTCCAAAATATTTTTCCAAAAAAATGATAGGGTAATTTTCCAGAAAGCATATAATATTGAAATAATTGTTCTGTATCCTGATTATTTATTATTTTATTTAATAAAGTATGTTTTATTTTAAAAGAATCTAATTGATTTACTAAAAAGGGTTCTGTTGTTTTAATTATTCGTTTCTTTTTATTAAGTTGTATTTTTAAATTAAAATTAAAAAAATAACGTATTGGGTTTTTCCAAAAGTTTGTTAAATCCTTTAAATTAATTAAATTGTAGTTTTTTTCTTTTAATAAGTATTGATGATGGAAGTTTTTATTGATGCTTTTAAAAATTTTTTGCGAATTTTCTTGTTTGAAAGAAATTACATGTTTTTTTTTATAAAAATATTGTGTTTTGTATTTTTTACATAAATGTTTAATAATTTTCTTAGTATTATCTTCCAAACTTAAATTTTGATCGCCTATAAAACAAAAATTACACGCAATATAATTTAACAATTGATCAATTAAAACTGAAGGATACCTTTTACTTTTATCTTTAACGGAATATCCAATGTAGCTAATATAAAAATATTTTTCAGCACAAGATATACTTTGAGCAAATAGATAACAATATTTTTGATAAACATCAATATCTCCAATTAATGGATATTTTTTTAGTAAATTAAAATTATCTAAATAATTTGTTTTTGGAACACTTGAATGATCAGCACCAATAATACATATTATTTTAAATGGAATGTAACATACAGAGGCAGGATGACAAAAATTTACTACACCTGGTAAAAATATTTCATTATTAGTGTAATAATATTTACAGAAAAAATTTTTTTTTAATATATTAATTGAAATTTTTTGTGAATAATTAGATATTAAACTATCATTAATCATTTTCATCCAATTTTTTTGAATCATTTGAATAGGTTTTTCTATTTTTTTACTGCAGAAAAAAAAATCACTAATTAATTTTTCAGATAACGAATACCAATATGTAAGATGTTGTGATTTAGATAATTTTTTTTGCCATTTCTTGAGTGTATTTATAAATATAATTAATTTTCCTATAAGTTCTGCTCTAGAACCATTGATCACACTGCATGATAAAATATTATTCCAAATTGTTTCTTTATCATTCATTGCATAACTCAGAAGTAGTTTTTCTATTCCGTAAAACCAGGTGTTTTGTTTATTTTTAGGAAAGTATAAATAATCTTTATGTTTGCAATCAACAGCCCATCGAATATTTGCTTCTTCTATCCAAGCATATAAAATTTTTATTTCTTCTTCCGAAAAATTAAATTTTTTTGCTATTTCAGGAACATCAAGTAATTCTAATATTTCTTCATTTTCGAAGCGACTATTTGATAAATTTAATATTTTTTTAAAATAAGACAGTGTTATTTCTGTTTTTTTAGAAAATTTTTTAGAGATAAAAAAAGGAATTTGTTTTTTTTTGTCTACCGATGTAAATATTGCGTTAATATGCGAAATATAATCATCAAGCAAAAAAGAAGTAACAACTATATCGCGAGGTTCTATAGATGCATTTTCATGAAAAAATATTAATAATTTTTCATATAGTATCTCGATTTCATTTTTTTTATCAAAACAAATATTTATAGAAACTGAATTGTCTGTTGCTTTTAAAAATCTTTTTTTTCTTAATTTACTACTTTGAAAAAAATCATTTTTAATGTTATTTAGTAAATTACTATTTTTATTTTTTTTGAAATAATTAACGATTTTAATTTCTTGAGATTCAATGGTATATAAAGAATAAATTTTTTCATATTGTCCCCATAATGTTATTAACGAATTACTTGAAGTGTTTTTTTTTTCTATTTTTTCATATGGATGAATCTTATTAGTTTGAATTAAATTAAATGTATTGTTTTTATAAGGTGTAATATATAAAAAATAAATATTCATATATATACTTATTTTTTTAAAAATTTTTATATAAGAAGGATTTAATGAAAAAGAAGAAATAATAAAACACCGATTAGGTAAGTGTGTTTTTTTTATTTTTTTTTCTTTAATTAATTTTTGAAGATCATAAAATAAATTTGAAAAATGATGAGTGCACTGATTCAGTTTTTTTGTATTATCTATTATTTCCATCCATAATTTTATTTGCCATTGTTCACTCGGATTAATTGTTGACTGATTTTTTTTTTCCCAATCATTAATCCAATTAGGACGATAAAAGATATATTTTTCAAATATATTCGCCATTAAAAATGAAAATTTAAAATTTTGAATTTTATCTTTTTTTTTGTTGTAATTTTCAAAAAATTTTCCTTTATCTAGAATATTCATGATTTTCCAAATCATTATAGAATGAGTAAACGTATTTTTTAACTCTTTTTTAGATAATATGATTTGAAACAATTTCCATATAAAATCTTTAGGATGATACAATTTAAAATTTGCGGAAATCCCTACTTTTTCAGCAAGAAATATATTTAAATATTGAAATAATACTTTATTATCATAAATAAAAATCTCTTTTTCAAAAATATTAGAAAGAGGTTGTTTTTGAATAATATCATGTGCTTTTAATAAGAGTATATTTAGTGAGTTTGATTTATAAACTTTAAACATAAAAACCTTTTTCTAAAATAAATTAAAATTTTGTATATTTTTTTAATGTTTATATTGTCTTTATTTTTTTTTATATAAATGTACATCTAATTGAGGATAAGGAATATTAATATTATTTTTATCTAATTCTTTTTTAAAATTAGCCATTAAATCCCAATATACTGAATTTAAATCATTATTTTTACTCCAACAGCGTACTATAAAATTCAAAGAAGATGGAGCTAATTCACTGAGACCAACAATAATATCTCTATCTTTAATCACTCGATCTTCTTTTTCTATTACTTTGCGTAATATTTTTATCACTAAATCAATGTCACTGTTGTAAGATACACTTATAATAAATTCATTACGACGAGCAGGTTCTCTTGAATAATTAATAATATTACCAGAGATGATTTTATTATTAGGAACTACTACAATTTTTCCGTCTAAAGTACGAAGTGTCGTATAAAAAATATGAATATTTAATACGGTTCCTGAAACACTTCCTAAATTAACATATTCTCCAGTTTTTAGCGGTCTAAGTGTGACTAATAATACACCGGCTGCAAAATTTGATAAAGATCCTTGTAAAGCTAAACCTATTGCCATACCAGCTGCTCCTAATATAGCAATTACTGATGTTGTTTGTACTCCAATTCGACCTAATGCAGCAATGAGTGTAAAAGTGATAATAATATATCGCATTAATGCAGAAAGAAAACCAGCAATAGTAGCATCAATATTACGAGTAATTAATACTTGGTTGACTCCATTTGATATAATTTTAGATATAAACATTCCGGCAACTAAAATAATAATAGCAGATGTTAGATTTACTATATATCCAAGCAATAACTCTTGATTACGTATCAACCAATTTCCTGCATGATTGATATCATTTACTACATTTAATTCATCCATCATGTTCTCTGTATGTTTTTTTAGCAATTAAAAAAATTATAATAATTTATTTTAATAAACAGTATATTTTTTAATACAGTGATTTTTCGGAGAATATTTTTATTTATTCCCCGGAATCAAATTAAAATTCTTTATAAGAATTGTTATAAAATATTGAAAGCATTTAAATCTTTAAACGATTTTTCTAATCTAATAGACATTGATTTTTGTGATTTTCTTATCCATGATCTTGGATCATAGTATTTTTTATTAGGTTGATTTTTATCTTTTGTATTTCCTAATTGATTTTGTAAAAACTCTTTATTTTTTTTATAAAAATTTAATACGCCTTTCCATGCAGCCCATTGTATATCAGTATCAATATTCATTTTAACAACACCATATTTAATTGATTCATTAATTTCTTTTACATGTGAACCTGAACCTCCATGAAACACTAAATTTAATGGGTTTTTTTCTAAATTATGTTTAGTACTTACAAATTCTTGTGAATGTTTTAAAATAATAGGTCTGAGATCAATATTTCCAGGTTGATAAACACCGTGTATATTGCCAAATGACGCCGCAATACTAAAATTTTTACTGATTTTGTTTAACTCTTCATAAGCATAATTTACATCTTGAGGTTGCGTATAAAGTAATTTTTTATCTATTTTAGTATTATCAATACCATCTTCTTCTCCTCCGGTACAACCTAATTCTATTTCTAACATCATATTAATATTTTTCATTTTTTGTAAATATTTTTTACAAATGGAAATATTTTCTTGTAAACTTTCTTTTGATAAATCAAGCATATGAGAAGTAAAAAGAGGTCTCTTGTTATCAAGGTAATATTTTGTACCTACTTCTAGTAGTCCATTAATCCATGACAACATTTCTTTAGGACAGTGATCAGTGTGAAGTATTACTGGAATTTTGTAATATTTTGCCATTAAATGTACATGTTGAGCACCAGATATAGCTCCTTGTATCGCTTGTTCTTCTTGATTTAGTGAAAAATGTTTTTTATAACCAGCAATGAAAGAAGCTCCTCCATGAGAAAATTGTATAATAACTGGAGATTTTACTCTAGCAGCAGTTTCTAAAACAGTATTAATAGAATCAGTCCCTATACAATTCACGGCTGGTATTGCAAATTGTTTTTTTTTCGCTAATTCGAATACTATTCGAGCTTCATCACCATTCATAACACCAGGTTTAATAATATTTAAAATATTCAATTTTTTTCCTATTAATTATGTGATTTGTTTTTTAAAATTTTCTTCTAACATATGTATTGCAGGTAGTTTTTTCCCTTCCATAAACTCTAAAAAAGCCCCTCCTCCAGTTGAGATGTAAGAGATATTATTTTTTATATTAAACATATCAATGACGGATAATGTATCACCTCCTCCTGCTATAGAAAATGCATTACTGTGTGCAATTGTTTTTGCGATTATTTCAGTTCCTTTTCTAAAGTTTGGAAATTCAAATACTCCAACTGGTCCATTCCAAATAATTGTTTGAGATTTTCTGAGAATATCGATAATTTTTTTTATACTTTCATCACCAAAATCCATAATTTCTTCATCTTCTTTTATATCATTCGGTAATTTAATTATAGATTTTTCATTTTTACAGAATTTTTTTCCAATACGAGAATCAATCGGTACAATAATATTGTATTTTTCACGTAATTTTTTAGCTTCAAATATAAAATCTGGTTCATGTAATGATTTTCCTATTTTATAATCAATAGCTAAAAAAGTATTTGCTATACCTCCACCAACTATTATCGTATCTGCAATTTTACCCAATTTATGTAATATATTAAATTTAGTTGATACCTTAGCACCTCCAATTATAGCTACCATTGGACGTTTTGGTTTTTTTAATGCTTTTTTTAAAGCATGTATTTCATTTATCAAAAGAAGTCCAGCACATGCTATTTTAACAAATTTTCCAATCCCATAAGTAGAAGATTCTATTCTATGTGAACTTCCAAATGCATCCATTACAAATATATCGCAAAGATTAGAATATTTTTTAGATAATGTGTCACTATTTTGTAATTCTCCTTCATTGAAACGAGTATTTTCTAAAATTGCAATTTCTCCTGAATTAAGTTGAATGCCATCTAAAAAATTATCAGAAAAATGTATTTTAGTATTCTTAAATATTTTTTTAAAATATTGAAATATTGGTAATAAAGAATATTTTTTTGTATAACATCCTTCTTTTGGTCTTCCTAAATGAGACATAACAATTACTTTTGCATTGTTTTTAATAGCTAATTTAATAGTTGGTAAAGCAGCTAGTATTCTGGCATCAGATTGAATGATCCCATTTTCTATAGGAACATTTAAATCACTTCTTATTAAAACTCTTTTTCCAGTTATATTTATTTCAGTCATTTTTTTTATAGTCATGATAATGCCTTTTTGTATTAATTTGTATACAATTGATTCTTTTTAATCTATTTTATATTTTCTTTCAAATGCTTATTTTAACCTGTTATTCTGCTAATAACAGGTTCTTAAAGAAAAAATATATTCTAATTTTTAAACCATGCTTTGATTCCATCAAGAAACATTTGAGTAGAAAGCATAATTAAAACTAAACCCATAAGACGTTCTAAAGCATTGACACCTTTTGAACCAAATAATTTTAAAAATAAACCGGATAATAATAATATTATAACGGTAAAGCACCATGCAATTAGTAATGATCCGACTAAGTAAAACATATGATGTAAATATTGATGTGACAGTAACATTAATGTTGCTAATAAAGATGGTCCTGCAACTAATGGAATAGCTAAAGGAACTAAAAAAGGTTCTTCATATGCAGAAACTTCATTACTATTATTATCTTCAGAAGGAAAGATCATTTTAATAGCAATTAAAAATAAAATAATGCCTCCAGATATTGAAACAGTTTCAGTTTTTAAATTCAGAATTATAAGTATTTTTTCGCCAACAAATAAGAATAATAGCATAACAATTAATGCTATAATCATTTCACGTATAACTACAATTCTTCGTCGTTTTGCTTCTAGGTGTTTTAATATTGTCATGAATATCGGAAGATTTCCTAAAGGATCCATAATTAGAATTAGTAATATGGTTGTAGAGATTATTTCAGTCATTTTAATCTATTATATCCTTTTAAAGTTATGCTATTTTTGATCTAAAATATTTTTTCTAATATAAAATTATGATTTTATAGTATATTTAAAATTAAAATAGAATTTTCTATTTTAATATTCTTGTTAAAAATTTTTCATATCTTTAGAGAGTATATATTTTTCTTACATGAAATTTATAATTATTAATTAATATTCTTTTATTAATTTTTTTTAGGAGCCGGAAAACGTTTGCTTTAACTGTATTTATTATTAATTTTAATAAATATTACTGTTAATATAAATTGTCCGTGTATTTATTAATGATGAAAACTGTGGGTTTAGTCGGTTGGCGTGGAATGGTCGGATCAGTTTTATTGAAAAGAATGCAAGAAGAAAATGATTTTTCGAAAATTGAACCCGTATTTTTTTCAACGTCTCAATTTGGTCAAAAAAGTCCTTTATTAAATAATATATCACACAATATTTTAGAAGATGCTTATGATTTTGATGTATTAAAGGACATGGATATTATAATTACATGTCAAGGAGGAACGTATACTGAAGAGGTTTATTTAAAATTACGAAAGAATGGTTGGGAAGGTTATTGGATAGATGCTGCTTCTAATTTACGAATGAAAAATGATTCTGTGATCATATTAGATCCAGTGAATTATGACCTTATACAAAATTCTATAAAGAAGGGAATTAAAACTTTTATAGGAGGTAACTGTACTGTTAGTTTGATGCTAATGTCTTTAGGAGGTTTATTTAAAAAAGAATTAGTCGAGTGGATTTCTGTGTCTACCTATCAAGCAGCATCTGGTGCAGGTGCGCGTCATATGATAGAGTTGTTAAATCAAATGGGTAGGTTATATAACGTTGTAGAAAAAGATTTATTAAACAATTCTCTTTCAATTTTAAGTATTGAACGTAAAGTAACTGAAATATCTCGCAATTTTAATTTTCCTGTAGAAAAATTTTCTGTTCCCTTGGCTGGTAGCTTAATACCTTGGATCGATATAAAAATGAGTAATGGTCAAAGTCGAGAAGAATGGAAAGGTCAATCTGAAACCAATAAAATTTTAGGAACTACAAATCAAATTTTAATTGATGGTATATGTGTCCGAATTGGTTCACTTCGTTGTCATAGTCAAGCATTTGTTATTAAATTAAAGAAAGATCTTTCTTTAAAAAATGTTGAAGAAATAATTGGAAATCATAATGAATGGGTTAATGTTGTTCCAAATAATATACAAGATACATTGTTAAAATTAACTCCGTCTTCTGTGACTGATACATTAAATATACCAATAGGTCGTTTAAGAAAATTGAATATGGGAAAAAAATATTTATCTGCTTTTACTGTTGGAGATCAACTTTTATGGGGTGCTGCAGAACCTTTAAGAAGAATGTTGAATATACTAATTAATTTATAATATATTTTCTACTTAGAAAAATAGAAGTTTTTTAATATATACACTATATTTATATATAATTATTATATATTAAATTTGAAGTGTATATATTAAACGTTTAGTCTATATAAGAAATATTTTTAAAATTTATAATCCTTTTTTTAATAAATAACGATAAGGTTTGATTTTTATTTCATTTTTTAACAACTGATGTTCCATAAAATAACAAAAACTTGGAATATCTCTTTTAGTTGTTGGATCATCTGATAAAACTAATATTTTTTCATTTTTTTTCATATTACGAAGCGTTTTTCTTATTATCATAATTGGTTCTGGACATCGTAGTCCAATTAAATTCAATATAATTTTTTTTTTCATTTTTTCATCAAACATGTTCCAAATTAAATTTTTTTTAAGTATTACAAAAAATCAAAGAATTCATAGGATCATCAATCATTATGATATAATTTTTTTGATAAAATATAATTATTTACAATAGATGGTAAAAGTGTATAAGAACTTTTACCGATAGAATAATTTTTCCTTATTCTACTAGAAGAAACATTAATAGAAGAACCGTGTGAAAAATAAATTAAACCAAATGGTTTCTTATGTAATAAATTTAAATCATATACGGTATGAAAATCAATCCATTTTTTAAATTCATTATTATGATTATTTTTTTTATGTTCTCGAGGATAAATTAACAAGTGAGAATATAATAATATTTTTTTCCAATCTTTCCAAAGATAGAATTTTTGTAAGTTATCTTCTCCCATTATAAAGCACAAAGGTCTTAAATAACTTATTTCTTCTCTAATTTTTTTTAATGTGTCTATAGTATAAAAAAAATGATTTTTTTTTGTTTCTAAATAACTTATTTGAAATAAAGGATTATTATGAATAGCAAGTTTAATCATTTTTATTTTATCTATTATAGATGTTTTAGTTCTATCTCGATGCGGAGGATAATTGTTTGGTAAAAATATTATTTTTTCTATAGAGATTTCTTTTGCTAATTTTTCTGCTGAATAAATATGTCCATAATGAATAGGATCAAAATTCCCACCAAAAACTACATATAATTTTTTCATTTTTTATTTATTCAAATGTGAAATATTATTCACATAATATTAAAGTTAATTCTTGCAATTGATTCCAGATATTATTATTATATTTTTTTTTGATATTTATTTCTATTTTTACAAGAATTTGAATTGCTCTTAATAATTTATCATTGTTCATTTTTTCAAAAGCACTTATAAAAAATTTATATCTTGTATACCAAATGTTATGTTGTCTCAATTGTGCATGTATATTTATTTTTTTTTCACGTTTAATAGAAATTAATTTTAATAAATCTTTTTGCAAAGCACGTACTAAAATAAGATGATTATATTTTTTTTTATAAAAAATTTTTAGTATATAAATAGCTTTTTCTATTTGACCTTGAAAGATAGAATTAACCCAATGTAATGGAGATAAATCGAAAAAGTCAATAATAATTTTTTTTATTTTTTCTGTTGTAATATAAGTATTAGGCCATGTTATATATAGTATATCTAGAATTTTGTATATAAATAAAGTATTTCCTTCATAATACTTACATAACAAAGAAAATGCTTTTTCTTCTATATTTATATTTTTTTCTCGTATTTCATATTTAATCCAATTAATAAAACGTAAATTATATGGTGTAAAACAAGAAACTATATGAAATTCTTTAAATTTATCGAGCAATTTGTTTTTTTCGATAAAATGAGATAAATGATTAAATTTTAATATTATTAAAATATCTGAATCTAATAAAGAAAATGTTTTATAAATATTTTCAACCATAAAAACATTTAATTTTTTTATGATAAAATTAATTATTAAGGTTGTTTTTTTAAAAAATAAATTTTTACTTTTATAGAAAAAATTGATTTTTTTGTAATCTTTATCTTTTTCTATATTGATTATAACTTTTTCTAAAAATCCTTTTTGATATGCAAAATTTAATATTAAATCTTGATTTCTTTCTGATAAAAAAATATCTTCCCCTAAAAAAATATAAAAATAATTTAATTTTTTTATTAATGTTTTTTTTAGTTCATCTGGACTTATACTTTTCATATAGGCAATAGTAATATCTTTAAAAATATATTTTTAATGTTAAATTACAAAATTTATTATTTTTTTAGGAATATATATTATTTTTTTTATATTAACATTTTTTAAATATTTTTTTATTATAGGTTCACTTTTTATCTGTAAAAATACTTCTTCTTTATTTAAGTTATTAGGTATTTTTATAGTACACCGTGTTTTTCCATTAATTTGAGCAATAATAACATTATATTTTTTCAATAAAATATTTTCTGTAAAGACAGGCCATTTTTCATCATCAATTGTTTTATTTTCATAAAAATATTTCCAAACAAAAAAACAAAAATGAGGTGTAAATGGATAGAGCATTTTAATTATACAAATTAAAGATTCTCGCATAATAGATTTATCTTGTTCTTCTTTTATCGGAGCTTTTGCTAATTCATTTACTAATTCCATAATTGCAGAAATGGCAGTATTAAATGTTTTTCGACGACTTATATCGTCAGTAACTTTAGAAATAGTTTTATGTAATTGGCAGCGTAAGTGACTTTGTTGATAATTTAAAAGATTAAAATTCATTTTGTGATGTGTATTTTTTATGTCAATATAATTATATATTATCTTCCAAAGTTTTTTTAAAAAACGATGTACTCCCTTCACACCAGATTCTTTCCATTCTAATGAAGATTCTACAGGAGCAGAAAACATAATAAACAAACGAATTGTATCAGCTCCATAACGTTGAATCATTAATTCCGGTTCAATTCCATTGTTTTTTGATTTAGACATTTTAATCATTCCTGCATAAAATAACTCTTTTCCTTTTTTATTGTATGATTTAATAATTTCTCCTTTTGAATTACGTTCTATCAAAACAGATGATGAGTGAATCCAATTGCGTCGTAAGTTTTTATCAATTTCATAAAAAGCTTCAGAAAGAACCATGCCTTGACATAATAAATTTTTTACAGGTTCATCTGAATCAACTAATTTGAAATCACGCAGTAATTTATGATAAAACCTAAAATACATTAAATGCATAATTGCATGCTCTATTCCACCAATATATTGATCGACAGGTAGCCAATATTTTGATGCCATTAAATCAATCATGCCTGTATTAAAATTTGGACAAGTATACCTTGCGTAGTACCAAGATGATTCCATAAACGTATCAAAAGTATCGGTTTCTCTAATAGCACTTTTATTATTGATGAAAATTTTAGCCCAATTAGAATTGGGATTAATAGACTTTTTTAATGAATCTATATTTTGTTCAATTGTTGGTAAAACTACAGGTAGTTCATCTTCTGGTATTGATAATATTTTTCCATTTTTTAATGTTGCCATTGGAATAGGGGCTCCCCAATAGCGCTGTCTTGATACACACCAGTCTTGCAATTTATAATTGATTTTTTCTTTTAATATTTTCTTTTGGAACAGTATATTTTTTATTTTTTCACTACTATCTTTAGAATTCAATCCATTAAATTCGTTAGAATTAAATAATATTCCTTTTATATCTATAAAAGAACTATGTGCATTATATTTTTGATGATTAGGATTTAGAACGACATATTTAATTTTGAGATTATTTTTAACTGCAAAATTCCAATCGTGTTCATTATGTCCAGGAATAGATAGAACTGCATTTGTACCATATTCTTTTAGAATAAAATTTGAAATCCAAATTGGTATTTTTTTTTCTGTAATAGGATGAATAACAAATAGATTTGTATTAATTCCTATATATTTAACAGTTTTTAGTTCTTCTTGCGAGATACATTGATATTTTTTTATAAATCTTTCAATTATTTGATTTTTTTTAGATAAATTAAGAGATAATTTGTGGCAAATAGATATTGAAATATATGTGACACCCATTATAAGATCTAATCTGTTAGTAAATACTTTTATTTTTTGAGAAGTGTTAAAAACATTTAATTTTATTTGAAATCCTTTTACTCGTCCAATCCAATTTCGTTGCATGTTTTTTACGTTTTCAGGCCAATGAGTTAATTTTTTTAAATCTTGATATAAAGATTCAGCATAATGTCTTATTTTTATAAACCATTGTGGAATTTTTTTTATTATTATCTGATTTTGACATCTCCAACAACAACCATCAATAACTTGTTCATTTGCTAAAACAGTTTTATCATAAGAACACCAATTAACTAAACTATTTTTTTTATAAACTAGTTTTTTTTCATATAATTTAATAAAAAACCATTGTTCCCAATGATAATATTCCGCATTACACGTAGTGATTTCACGACTCCAATCATAACTAAAACCTAGCGATTGAAGTTGCTTTTTCATGTATTTTATGTTTTTCTTAGTCCATGAAAGTGGACTTGTGTTACTTTTTATAGCTGCTTCTTCAGCAGGCAAACCAAAAGCATCCCAACCCATTGGTTGCAAAACATTTTTACCTATCATTCTTTGATATCGTGCAATAACATCGCTAACGGTATAATTTCTAACATGACCCATATGTAATTTTCCAGAAGGATATGGGAGCATAGGAAGACAATAATATTTTTCTTTTTTTAAATCTTCTTTGACTTCAAAAGTTTTATTTTTTTTCCAATATTCCTGTACATATAGTTCTATTTTTTTTGGTGAATATTCTTGTTCCATATTTTTCCCTGAAAAAATATTTAATCAATATAATACTTTTAATATCAATTAAAAAATCATTTTATTTTTTTATTTGAATTTAAAAAATTAGTTTTTTTTTGTATCTATTAGAACTGGTATTTTATTTTCTGGGATCGTTACATGTATTTGTATAACTTTTCTGCTGTCTGCTATAGAAATTTTAAAAGAATATCCATCAATATTGATGCTTTCACCACGACTTGGTAAATGACCGAATTCTTTCATAACTAATCCTCCTATAGTATCTACTTCTTTATCACTAAAATTAGTATTAAAAGTTTCGTTAAATTCTTTTATTTCTGTAAGTGCTCTGATAGAAAATGTACATTTTTGCAATTTTCTAATATTTAATGTTTCTTCATCATCATATTCGTCTTCAATTTCTCCAACTATTAATTCAAGTATATCTTCTATAGTAACCAGACCTGAAACCGCTCCAAATTCATCGATTACTATAGCCATATGATTTCTTTTTGAACGAAATTCTTTTAACATTCTATCTACATATTTACTTTCTGGAACTACAACAGCAGGTCGTAATATATTTTTTATAAAAAAAACATTTGTTGAATTTTGCATAAATGGTAATAAATCTTTAGCGATTAAAAATCCTTCAACATAATTATTATCACTACTCATAACTGGAAAACGTGAATGTGCGGATTCAATGATGATATCAAGACATTTATTTAAATTATAATTTAATTTTAATGTTACCATCTGTGTTCTTGGAATCATAATTTCTTTTATTCTTTTTTTGACGATATGCATAACTCCTTCTAACATATCGCAAGTATCTTGATCAATTAGTTCGTTTTGTTCTGAATCTCGAATTAATACTAATAGTTCTTCTCTATTTTTAGGTTCATCATGGAAAATTTGATTTAATAGAATAGAAAAAAACCCTTTTCTATTTATTTTATCACAATTTTGTAAATGCTTATTACTCATAGTATTGGATTATCTATTTTGAAATATGTTCTACTATTCTATTGTAGAAATGCCTGAGTTAAAATATTTTTTATAAAAGATTAATAATTTTTTAAAATATGTGGTTGCTTATAATTCAAAGACAGCATTATTTTATTTTCAATTTTTTCCATAATATCTGTTTCTTGATTATTTTGATGATCATATCCTAACAAATGTAGTGTTCCATGTATTGTTATATGAGCCCAGTGTGATTCTAATAATTTGTCATATTTTAAAGATTCTTTTTCTATTATTTTTTTACATAATACTAAATCTCCTAATAATTTATGATTACGTTTAATAAATTGATTGCAAGGAAATGATAAAATATTTGTAGGTTTATTTTTTTTTCTATAAGTAAAATTCAATATTTTAATTTCTAATTCGTCTACGATTCGTATCGTGATTATATTAATATTTTTTTTTTATATAAAACTTTTTTTATCCATTTTTTAAAATATGATTTTTTTGGTATGTTTTTACTTCTCTTACAACAATTTTGAAGATTTAAAATAATATTTTTCATGGATCTTAATTAAATTATTTTTAAAATAATTCACCTTTTAGTGAGTGTGTATGTACTTTTTTAATTTTTACATTAACAAATTGTCCGATCATTTTAGATGAACCTTTAAAAGTAACAATTCTATTGTTTTCCGTCCGGCCATATAAGTTCATAATATTTTTATTAGAGACACCTTCTACTAAAATAGACTGTATGCTTCCAAACATTTTCCTACTCCATAAAAGTGTTTGTATATTTATACGATCTTGTAAAAGATATAAACGTCTTTTTTTTTCTTTTATATCAAGATTATCCTTCATTTTAGAAGATGGTGTTCCAGGTCGATTAGAATATATGAAACTAAAACTCATATCAAAATTGATATTTTTTATAAAGTTCATAGTTTTTTGAAAGTCTATTTCAGACTCTCCGGGAAAACCTACAATAAAATCAGAACTAATTTGAATATTAGGTCTAGCAATGATTAGTTTTTTAATAATAGATTCATAATCTTCTACTGTATAGGAACGCTTCATTAAATTAAGGATTTTGTTAGAACCACTTTGTACAGGAAGATGTAGAAAACTAACCAGTTTTGGTGTGTCTTGATATACTTCGATAATATCATCCGTAAATTCTAGTGGATTACTAGTAATAAAACGAATTCTATCAATGCCATCTATTTCTGCGACTAATCTTATTAATTCTGAGAAGTAACAAATTTTTCCATTAAAAGTTGGACCTTGATATGCATTAACATTTTGTCCTAATAAATTAATTTCTCTTACTCCTTGTTTTGCTAAAATTGATATTTCAAACAAAACTTCATCACATGGACGACTGATTTCACTTCCTCTTGTATATGGCACTACACAAAATGAGCAGTATTTATTACATCCCTCCATAATGGAAACGTTTGCTGTATATCCTGTATTTTTAGGTTTTAAAGCATATTTAAATTTTTCTAATTTAGGAAAGCTGATATCAATAGATAATTTATGTTTTTTTTCTACTTCAGAAATCATTTTTGGTAATCTATGTAAAGTTTGAGTTCCAAATATGATATCTACATAATTTGCTCTTTTAAAAATTTCTTGCCCTTCTTGAGTTGCTACACAACCTCCTACAGCAATAATGACTTTTGGGTTGTTATTTTTTATTTTTTTCCATCTTCCAAGTTGATGAAAAACTTTTTCTTGAGCTTTTTCTCTTATAGAACAAGTATTCAATATTAAGATATCAGCGTTGTTTGCTGATTCAGTAAGCAGGTATTTATTTTTTTTTTGCAACAAAGTAGCTATCATAGATGAATCGTATTCATTCATTTGACAACCCCAAGTTTTTATATATATATATTTCATATGTTTAAAAATTAATCCATTTGATTTTTTAAGATATTGTTTTTAATATAAAATTTTTATACAGATATTTTACCTTTAATAGAAGGATAAGGATGATATTCAGTGATTTTAAAATCTTGAAAAGAATATTGAAATAATGACTGAGGTTTTTTAAGAATTATTAATTTTGGAAGCTTTCGCGGTATTCTAAGTATCTGTTTTTCTGCTAATTGAATATGATTATTGTATAAATGAACATCACCCCCTGTCCATAAAAATTCTCCGACTTTTAAGTTACATTGTTGTGCTATCATATGTATTAGTAATGAATAACTAGCTATATTAAAAGGTAGTCCAAGAAATACATCACAAGAGCGTTGATATAATTGACAACTTAATGTGTTATTAAAAACATAAAATTGAAAAAGAACATGACAAGGAGGCAACTTCATTTTATCTATTTCTCCAACATTCCAACTAGAAACTAAGATTCTACGTGAATTAGGAGTATTTTTTAATTGTATCAATATATTCTTTATTTGATCAATTTTATTCCCTTCCGGTGTATTCCAACTTCTCCATTGTTTTCCATATATTGGACCAACATCTCCAAATTTATCTGCCCAATTGTTCCAAATTGATATTTTATTTTTATTAAGATAATCAATATTGGTGTCTCCTTTTAAAAACCATAGAAGTTCATGAATAATAGATGGAATATGACATTTTTTTGTTGTGAGAAGTGGAAAACCTGCGTTTAAATTAAACTTCATATTATAACCAAAAACAGATAAAGTACCTGTTCCTGTACGATCTGTCTTTTTATTCCCAATCTTAATGATTGTTTTAATTAATTCTATATATTGTTTCATGATTCCTCATAATCTATTTTTATAGAAAGATTGATACATAATAATTGATCCCGCAATAATCATTGGAAATGATAATATTTGTCCCATAGTAATGATGTTCTTGAACAATCCTATTTGAGGATCTGGTTCTCTAAAAAATTCTATTAATATTCTGAATATTCCATAACAAATTAAAAATAAACCGCTAATACTACCTAGTGGTCTATTTTTTTTTGAGAAAAAATAAATTATAAAAAATAAAAGAATGCCTTCTAAAAAAAATTCGTATAATTGAGAAGGATGACGTGGTAATGCTCCATATTTATCTAATAATGGTTTTAATTGAGGATATTTTTTTATTGTTTCTAAATCTTGATATTGAGAATTCGGGAAAATCATTGCATATGAGAAATTTGGTGATACACGACCCCATAATTCACTATTAATAAAATTTCCTAATCTTCCAGCACCTAAACCAAAAGGTATTAATGGAGTGATGAAATCAGATATTTCTAATATTTTTTTTTTGTATTTAAAAGAAAAATACAGCATGACAATTATAGCTCCTATTAATCCTCCATGAAATGACATTCCTCCTTCCCATATATAAAATACACACAATATATTTTGAGAAAAATATGTAAAATTATAAAATATAATATATCCTATTCTTCCGCCAATGCAAGAACCTAAAAAAATAGCATACAACAGTGTTTCTATTTTCTTTTTATACCATTTTTTTTTATTTTTAATACTGCGTTTTTTTCCATACCATATTGCAAATAAAAAACTAATAATATACATAAATCCATACCAATGAGCAGAAATAGGACCAATAGTAAAAATTATAGGATTTAAGTTGGGGAAAAAGATGTACATTTATTTAGATGATATCCTTTTATCAAAAAAAATATTATTTTTCTAAATTTAATATTTCTTCAATTGTCTGACGTCTGCGAATAACAATAGAATCATTGTTTTTCAACAATATTTCTGGAATGAGTGGTCTTGTATTATAATTAGATGACATTGCAGCACCATAAGCTCCTGTGTCATGAAAAATTAAATAGTCTCCTATTTTTATAATGGGTAATTTTCTGGTTTGGACAGTTCCTCCTTCTTTTTGTGTAAAAATATCTCCTGATTCACATAGAGGACCTGCTACAACAGTATCAATTGTTTCGATTTCATTAATATTCCTATCGTCTCCAGAAATAACGGAAATATGATGGTAGCTACCATACATGGTTGGTCTCATTAAATCATTAAATCCAACATCTACTAAAACAAAGTTTTTGTCACCCATTTTTTTTGTAGCCCATACTCTTGAAATCAAAATACCTGATTCTGCAACTAAAAATCTTCCAGGTTCAATTTCTAATTCAATTTTTTTTCCTAAAAATTCAGATATTTGGTTTCTTGCAATATCCCATATCATAAAGTATTTTTTTATATCAATAGGTTGATCGTCAAATTTATAGGGTACAGGTAATCCTCCACCAACAGAAATAGATGATATTTTTTGATTTAATTGAACAACATATTTAATCATAGATTGACAAACTTTTTTTAAATGTAAATAATCTACTCCTGAACCTATATGCATATGCAAACCTATTAATTTTAATTCATATTTTTTTATAATTGGTATTGCTTTTTTAGGTTCCCAAATTCCATGTTTGCTATTTTTTCCTCCAGTATTAGTTTTTTTACTGTGTCCATAGCCAAATCTTGGATTAATTCTCAACCAAACATGATGACCTGGTGAAACTTTTCCTAATTGTTTTAACATATCTAAAGATCCAGCATTTACTGGTATTTTATAATCAACTACCTTAGATAAGGTTTTTTTGTCTAAAATATCTGCAGTAAAGATTATTTCATTTGTGTTTCCTTTGAATCCAGATAATAAAGCTCTTTCAATTTCACCTAATGAAACAGCATCTAT
Source organism: Buchnera aphidicola (Macrosiphum euphorbiae) (assembly GCF_005237295.1). Taxonomy (NCBI): domain Bacteria; kingdom Pseudomonadati; phylum Pseudomonadota; class Gammaproteobacteria; order Enterobacterales; family Erwiniaceae; genus Buchnera; species Buchnera aphidicola. Next base: position 481,527 of record NZ_CP033006.1, on the reverse strand, counting down.
TTTTACATTTTTATTTCTCATTAGACGCAATATATTAATGTTTGAACAAGATTTTTGAGCAAATCTAATAACATCAAATTTTTTTAACAATTTAATTTTTTTATAGATAATGTCAGAGTCATAAACCCAAAATGGAGGTTCATATTTTTCTATTAAGTTTTTAATTGTTTTTGTATTAAGATTATTTTTAGTATCATTTAGTAGTTGTGGCATTTTATATCTCATTGAATTTTTATAAAAATTTTTTCATCTCTTAAAAGATAAATTTTAAATTTATAAAATTATTTGTTAAAGGAACGAAGTGTTGGAAATAAAATTACATCACGAATACTAATTTGATTAGTTAATATCATAATTAAACGATCTATTCCGATTCCTAATCCTGATGTTGGTGGCAAACCATATTGTAACGCTTCTATATAATCTTGATCATAAAATATATTTTTGTTGTCTTCTTTGTTTGCTTGTTTAATTTGATTTAAAAACCGTGTTTTTTGATCTTCTACATCATTTAGTTCTGAAAACCCATTTCCTATTTCATATCCACCAATAAAAAGCTCGAATCTATCTGTTGTATCTGGATTAATATCATTTCGTCTTGCTAATGGAGAAACTTCTACTGGATATTGAGTGATAAAAGTTGGTTGAATTAATTTTTTTTCTACTGTTTTTTCAAAAATTTCATTTTCTATTTGACCTTTTCCCCATTTTTTTTCTACTTTAATATTCATCGATTTTGCAAATTCTTTTATTGTTTTAAAATCATGTAAATCAGACAATGTAATTGTTGGATTAAATTGAAGAATAGAATTTTCCATAGTCAATCTATGAAATGGTTTGCTAAAATCAAAATTATTTTTATGAAATATAATTTCATTGTTTTTAAAAATTGATTTTGTAATACTCTTAAAAAGATTTTCTATTAATGTCATCATATCTTCATAGTTAGAATATGCAATATATGCTTCCATCATAGTAAATTCTGGATTATGTCGAGCTGATACTCCCTCATTACGAAAATTTCTATTAAGTTCAAAAATACGTTCGAAACCACCAATAATTAATTTTTTTAAATATAATTCAGGAGCTATTCTTAAATACATTTTAGAATTTATTTCATTATGATAAGTAACAAAAGGTCTAGCATTTGCTCCTCCAGGAATACTTTGTAACATTGGAGTTTCTACTTCTAAAAAATTATTTTCTATCATAAAATTGCGAATTGCCATAATAATATTAGAGCGTTTTTTAAAAAGATCGTATAATTTATTGTTGCTAATTAAATCAAGATATCTTTGTCGATATCGTATTTCTTGATTAGATAAACCATGAAACTTATCTGGAAAAGGTTTTAATGATTTATTGAGTATTTCTATATGTTGACAGTAAACAGATAGTTCCCCTGTTTTAGTTTTAAATAATATTCCAATTACACCTAAAATATCTCCAATATCCCATTTTTTAAAATGAGCATTATAAAACTCAGATGATATTTTTTCTTCATTTATATAAATTTGTATTTTTCCTTCCATATCTTGTAGTGTGAAAAAAGAAGCTTTTCCCATAACACGTCTTTGTATCATACGACCAGAAATAGAAACTTTAATTTTTAATCCTTTAAGTACGTTACTATCTTTTATTTGATATTTTTGATGAATTTTTTTTGAAGTAGTATTTCTTATAAAATTATTTGGAAAAGAAAATCCTTTTTTTTTCATATCAATAAGCTTTCTTTGTCTTCTCGTTATTTCGTTATTACAAACATTATTATAATAATCATTATTTTTTGCTTCTAACATTTTTTTTCCTTATAATCCAATGATTAAACTTTGTTCAATGAAATCATCTAAATCACCATCTAAAACAGATTGCACGTGATTTTTTTCAATTCCTGTACGAAGATCTTTAATTTTTGAGTTATCTAATATATATGATCGTATTTGATTACCCCAAGTTATATTTGATTTATTTTTTTCTGTTTTTTGTTTCTCTTTTTGTTTTTTTCTTATTTGCATTTCATATAGTTTTAATTTCATTTGCTTTATTGCTTGTTCTTTATTTTTATGTTGAGAACGATTATTTTGACACTGAGTGACGATGTTCGTAGGCAAATGAGTAATGCGAACGGCTGACTCTGTTTTATTTACATGTTGACCTCCAGCTCCAGATGCTCTATAAACATCAATTCTAAGATCAGAAGAATTTATGTTTATATCAATTTTTTCATCTATTTCTGGATATATGAAAATTGAACCAAAAGAAGTATGACGTCGGTTCCCAGAGTCAAAAGGACTTTTTCTAATTAAACGATGTATTCCTGTTTCTGTTCTTAGCCATCCGAATGCATATTCTCCATTTATTTTAATAGTAGAAGATTTAATACCAACTATTTCTCCAATAGATTCATGAATAATTTCTGTCTGAAATCCTTTTTTATCAGCCCATCTTAAATACATTCTAAGTAACATTTTAGCCCAATCTTGTGCTTCTGTACCTCCTGAACCAGATTGTATATCCATATAACAATTACAGTGGTCATTTTTTTTTGAAAACATACGGTAAAATTCAATTTTTTTAATTTTTTTTTCTATTTTTTGCGTTTCTGCAAAAGAGTCTTTTAATACACTTTCATCTTTTGTTTCTATTGCTAATTCTAAAAAAATAATTACTTCTTTAATATTTTCTTCTATTTCATTAATATTTTGAATTATAGAACTTAATAAATATTTTTCTTTATTAAGTTTTGTTATAGATATCTGATTTTTCCATGTTTTAGGTAATGATAATTCTAAATTAATTTCTGAAATACGAGATTTTTTCTTGTTATAGTCAAAGATACCTCTTGAGGTCTTCTATGCGTTTGTTAAAAGTTTTAATCTGATTAGTTATCATATTTGTTTCTGACATAGTTTTATAGTTCTTCTATTAATTTAATTTGTATTGAAAAATTTTTAACTTTTTTTGATATATTCTTTTAAAATATGTAAAAATTATATTTTTTATTATATCTATTTAATTCAATAGGTACATGTATTTTAGTTTTATATACTTTATATTAAGTGTATTTTAGGAAATAAAAATAATGTCATCATTTCTATCATTACAAAATCTTGTTTATCCTTCAGACGAATTATCATTAACAATGATAATTCTTGAAGAATGGTCTTTGACTTATGTAGAAGGTTTAGATAGTAAGAAATATCTTCAAAGTCAGTTAACTATTGATATGAATTTATTACCTAAGACTCATCATACACTTTGTGCACATTGCAATTTTAATGGCAAGGTCTCGAGTACTATGCATTTGTTTCATTATGAAAAAGGTTATGGTTATATTCAACGGAAAAGCATTAGCAAAGTTCAAGTTGAAGAAATTAAAAAGTATTCTGTTTTTTCAAAAATAAAAATACATGAATTAAGTAATATGTGTTTAATAGGACTTGCAGGGTTAAACGTTAGATCATTTTTATTAAATTTTTTCATCAAAATACCAGACAAAAATTGTTCAGTAATTCATGAAAATAATAAAACTATACTGTGGTATGGAGAACCAATAGAACGTTTTTTATTAGTTTTATCTTTGTCTGATTTTTTAATTTTAAAAAGAAAAATAAATAAAAATATATTCTTTAATAATAGTAAACAATGGTTATTATTAGATATTGAAGCGGGATTTCCTATTATTGATGCAATATGTTCTAAAAAATTTACACCACAAGCAATTAATTTAGATAAGCTTAAAGCTATAAGTTTTAAAAAAGGATGTTATTATGGACAAGAAACAATAGCACGAATATTTTTTAAAAAAATAAATAAATATTTTTTATGTTTTTTAATAAGCAGAGGGAATATTTTACCTAAAATAGGCTCATTTATCGAAACTCAGATACATGATAAGTGGTGTAAAATTGGTTTTTTATTGTCTATAGTTCATGTTAGATCTGAAGAGATTTATATACAAGTAGTTTTACGAAAATCTGTAGATGTAAAGAATTTATTTAGAGTATATGGATTTAAAAATATTTTTTTGATAAAAAATTAGATAGTTACATAAAAATTGTTTTTTTATTTATATATTTTATTTTTAAAAAACACGACATTTATTTTTTATTCCATTAAGAAAAAATATTTATTTTTTATAAAATTTCAGGCGAAACTATACTTTAAAAATATCATGTCTCAAGGTATTCTTTTTATTATTTCAGCTCCGAGCGGAACAGGAAAATCAAGTTTAATTCAAGGATTGTTAAAATCAAAAAATTTGTATAACATTCAAGTATCTATTTCTCATACTACTCGAATTATACGACCCGGTGAATTGCATGGGAAACATTATTATTTTGTATCAAAAAAAGAATTTCAAATTATGATTAAACAGGAATCTTTTTTGGAATATGCAAAAGTTTTTAGTAATTATTATGGCACTTCGCGTCAATCTATTGAACGAATGTTATATTCTGGAATTGATGTTTTTCTTGATATTGATTGGCAAGGAGCCAAACAAATTAAATATAAAATGCCAGAATCAAAAAGTATTTTTTTGCTACCTCCATCTAAAGATACATTATACAAAAGATTAAGAGAAAGAGGTCAAGATAGTGATATAGTAATTGCAAAAAGGATGGAAAAAGCAGTAGATGAAATGCAACATTATTCAGAATATGACTATTTGATTATTAATGACGATTTCAAACAAGCAGTAAATGATTTAACAACAATTATCACTGCTGAACATCTATGTTTATTTCATCAAAAAAATAAATATAACTTATTAATTTCTAATTTATTAAAACGTTAATTACAGAAAAATATTAAATAATTTATACAAATACTTTTATATAATTCTATTGAACAAATAGAATTATATAATTCAAAAGACAATATTAAATATTTTTATTTTTTTAATTTATATTTTTTATTTAAAATTAATATTTTTGTTTCGATGAGCTCTTTTTCTTTCATTTTCTTTTAAATAAAATTTACGTAATCGTATAGAATGAGGTGTAACTTCTACAAGTTCATCATCATTGATAAATCCTATTGCTTCTTCTAAAGTCAAATTAATAGCTGTTGTTAAAACTATGGCTTCATCCGTTCCAGAAGCTCTCATGTTAGTTAATTTTTTTCCAGTTAAGCAGTTAACTGTTAAATCATTAGAACGATTATGTAATCCTATTATTTGTCCTTCATAGACTTGAGCACCATGTCCTATAAATAACTTTCCTCTTTCTTGTAAATTAAACAAAGAAAAACCAACTGCCATGCCCATGCTATTAGATATTAAAACTCCATTTTTTCTTTGCCCAATATTATTATTTTGAAGATGATCATAGTGACTAAAAGATGAATAACAGAGTCCTGTTCCAGAAGTTATACTCATAAATTCTCCACGAAAACCAATTAATGCTCTACTAGATAATATATACTCGAGTCGTACTCTTCCTTTTGAATCCATAATCATATTTTTTAATTCACCTTTTCTTGTACCTATAAACTGCATAACACTTCCTTGATTTTTTTCTTCAATATCTAAAGTTACATTTTCAAATGGTTCTTTTTTAATTCCATCAATTTCACGAAAAATGATTTTAGGGCGAGAAACTTCTAACTCAAATCCTTCACGACGCATATTTTCAATCAATATAGATAAATGTAATTCGCCTCGTCCAGAGACAGAAAAAATATTTGCATCTTTAGTTTCTTTTATTTGTAATGCAACATTATGTAAAGTTTCTTTTTTTAATCGTTCTAAAATTTGACGAGATGTAATATATTTTCCTTCCTTTCCTGAAAAAGGTGAAGTATTTACTGAAAAAAACATATTTACTGTTGGTTGGTCTATACTTAATGCCGGTAGAGATTGTAAATTATCTGGATGACAAATTGTGTCAGAAATTTTTAATTTATTAAGACCTGTAATAGCAATTATGTCTCCGGCATTGCCTTGATTTGTTTCTATTCTTTTTAATCCAAAATAATTTAAAACTTTATTGATTTTTCCATTTCGATTTTTTCCAGAGCTATCAATAATAGTTACTGGATCATTGGGTTTTATTGATCCTTGTTTAATACGACCAACTCCTATAACTCCTAAATAATTATTATAATCAAGTTGGGAGACTTGCATTTGAAATTTTTGATCAGGATCAACATTAGGAGCGGGAGCATTTTTAATGATAGATTCATATAATGGAATCATATTATTTTCCATCTTTAGATAATCTTTTCCTGAAGTTCCAAGAATAGCAGATGTATAAATAATAGGAAAATCAAGTTGCTGATCATTTGCATCAAGATTAACAAAAAGATCAAAAACTTGATCTACTACCCAGTCAGGACGAGAATTGATTCTATCAATTTTATTAATAACCACTATAGGGTTTAGACCATATTTAAATGCTTTTTTAGTGACAAATCTTGTTTGTGGCATTGGTCCATCTAAAGCATCTACTACTAGCAGTACCGAATCTACCATAGACATCACACGTTCTACTTCACCACCAAAATCAGCATGTCCAGGAGTATCTACTATATTTATTTTATAATTTTTCCATTTTATAGAAGTATTCTTAGATAAAATTGTAATACCTCGTTCTTTTTCTAAATCATTAGAATCCATAATTCTTTCAGTTTTTTCTTCATGTTCTTGAAATGTTCCTGATTGTTGTAATAGTTTATCAAGTAATGTAGTTTTTCCATGATCAACATGTGCTATAATGGCAATATTTCTTATATTGTGATGCATTTTTTTTCCTTTCAAAAATAGTAATAATTTAGATGTATTACAGACTGGTTTTAGATAGAATTATAAGACGAGATTTGAGGAATATTATTGATATGCTAATTTTTATAAATATGTGTAAAAAATATTTTCTTTTATGTAAAAATAATGGAATTTTATTTAGACAATTCTTCATGGATTTCATAAAAAGGAGTAAATTTTGAACATGTTAGATTATAATAAAACAAGTTTTTTGAAAAGCTATTCAAAAATAACTGATATAGAAATTCAAGACGGTATTGAAATTGCATTTATTGGTTATTCTAATTCAGGAAAATCTAGTGCTATTAATACACTAACTAATCAAAAAAAATTAGCTCGTTTTAGTAAAACTCCCGGAAGAACACAATTAATTAATTTTTTTAAAGTAGTTTCGGATCTAAGAATAGCTGATCTTCCTGGATATGGTTATGCAAAAGCCCCTTTTTTAATTAGAAGAAAATGGCAAAAAGTATTATATGATTATCTAGAACAAAGAAATCAAATAAAAGGTTTTGTATTTCTCATGGATATTAGATATCCATTAAAAAAACTCGATCAAAAGATAATCAATATAGCTTTGCATAAAAAAGTTTCTATTTTAATATTGTTAACTAAATGTGAAAAAATGACAATAAGTCAACAAAATATTCAAGTTAATACAGTACGAAAGAAATTAAGTTTTTTCTTAGATTCTTTTGAAATTTTGTTATTTTCATCTTATAAAAAGATTGGTATTCAAAAATTGAAATCTATTTTAAATGATTGGTATAACAAGTATACTATTTTAAATAAATAATGATGTCTACATAATAAACAAAATATTATTAATATAATTTTATAAAAATGTTTCATTTATTTTTGATTTGAAAATATAATGTTTAAAAATTTGAAATGTATTTTTAGAACAATATTTACTCAAAATCATTTCTTTTAAATTTATATTAATTGGAATATCTAATTTTATTGCTGCTAATTCATATGAAAGAAAAGCTATTTCTTTATTATTTTTTAGTTGAATTGCAACATTCTTAGCATTTCGAAATGGTAAAAATTTTATTTTTTCAATATTATTGTAAATATTTTTAATATTAGAAAATTTATTTAGCAAAGACAACGCGGTTTTAATTCCTATTTTAGGAACTCCTGGAATATTATCAGAAACATCTCCCATCAAAGCTAAAAAATCAATAAATTCCTTGGGTTTAATGCCATATTGTTCTTTTATTGCTTCTGGTGTAATAATACAATTATTTTTTTTGTTGAATATGTTAATGTTTTTTGTTACAAGTTGAAGCATATCTTTATCATGACTTATAATTAATATCTTATTTCCTGTTTCTTCTAATTGACAAGCTAAACTACCAATAATATCATCTGCTTCTATTCCTGGGATAGTTAATATTTTAATGCCAATTTTTTTCAGTATTTCAAAAAGAGGTTGAATTTGAATATATAGTGAATTAGGCATAGGTGATCTGTTTTTTTTATATTCTTTAAATAATTTATTTCTAAATGTTTTTTTAGAAGAATCAAATATAATGATAATTTTTTTTGAATTTGGATATTTTTTCAAGATGTTATCTATCATTTTTAACATTCCATATATCGCTCCAAATGGTTCTCCTAAAGTATTTTTAAAATGGGGAAAACCATAATAAGATGAATATAAATATAAACTTCCATCGATTATAATAACGGGTTCATTTTTTTTTTGATTCATATTTTCTCTTTATATTTTAATATTGTAGATATATTAATTACATAAAAACATTATTTTTTATTTAGCAAAAATTGAATTAGTTTAATATATTTTTGAGAAAAACTATCTTTAAATATTTCTTCTATGTTTGAATAATCAATTATGTATTTTCCGTTAATAAGCATTGTTGGAATATGTTCTAAGTTAAATTTTTTGATATCTTGGTTTTGTTTTTGCACCAATATTTTAAGTGTTAAGCTATTCCAAAAATTATTAAATGTACTTTCATTTACTCCTGCTTCTTTTTCAAATATTTTTTTTATATTATTCAGATTATTAATTGTATGAGTTTTTTGAATTCCTTCGAAAATAGGTAGAATAATTTTTTTTTCAATCCCAATTTGTTGTGCTATTATCCAAGATTTTGTTAATATGGAGCTTAATGTTCCTCCTAAAAAATTCACATGATATATTTGAACACTTACATTTTTTTTTACATTATTTTTAATTAAATATCTTGTATTATGTGTTTTTTCAAACTCATAGCAATATGGACAAAAAAATGAAAAAAAATCCATTATATTAGGGACATCAGATATAATTTTATTTTTTGTGGTATATTCTTTTCCGTTTTTAAATTCACTAGCAAAAACATTACAAGAAAAGATAAGAATCCATAATATAATTAACATTTTTTTCATTTTGATCACCTAATTTATTTTTTTATTCGTTTTTTATTTTTTTTGAAGAATAAAAGTGATCTTTAAAATAATATAATATATAAGCACAAAATACTATATTAGTATAACTTTTAATATTACTGAATATATAAGTAGAGAAAGATAAATTTTATATTATGAAAAAAAAAATAACTATTAATATTGATAATCATACTCCAATGATAAAACAGTATTTATCTTTAAAATCACAGTATCCTGATATGCTACTTTTTTATCAAATGGGTGATTTTTACGAGTTATTCTATAAAGATGCTGAACGCATTTCTGAATTATTAAAAATTACTTTAACAAAAAAAGGATATTCAAATAATAAGATTATACCAATGGCTGGAGTTCCATGCGATAAATCACAATATTATTTATCAAAATTAGTGAAATTAGGTGAATCTATTGCAATCTGTGATCAAGAAAAAGAAACTCATCATAAAAGTAAATTAATTTCTCGCAAGATAGTTCGTGTCATTACTCCTGGAACTATTACAGACGAAGCATTTCTTGAAGAAAATGAAGATAATTTTATAGCCGCTATTTGGAAAGAAGATAATGAATTTGGATATTCTGTATTAGATGTTTCTTTAGGTTTTTTTGGTGTATCTAAAATTTCTAATGCTAGTGATTTGCTTTCAGAAATTGAACGTACAAACCCTAAAGAAATACTCTATCCAGAAAATTTTTCAGATATTTTTTTAATTGAAAATAGAAAATGTATTCGTAAACGTTCATTATTAGAGTTTGATTTAGAAACATCATATAAGTTACTTAACTTGCAATTTAAAACTTATAGTTTAAATGGGTTTGGTATAGAAAAAAATAATTTTATAATACGTGCAGCTGGTTGTTTGCTTCAATATGTTAAATTGATGCATATGAGCGTTTTACCGAATATTCGTTATTTAAAATATAATTATATGAAAGATAATATTTTAATGAATTTCAGTACACGTAAAAGTTTAGAAATTACTCAAAATATTTCAGGAGAAAAAAAAAATACTTTATCTTCAATATTAAATAAAACAGTTACATCTATGGGTAGTAGAATGTTGAATCGTTGGTTAAATTCTCCTTTAAAAAATTTCAATATCGTTAGAAATCGTCATGAAAGTGTCAAGGTTTTACAATTTTTTTACAAAGAACTACAACCTATTCTTCGTCAAGTTAATGATTTAGAAAGGATTTATTCTCGTTTATCTTTACGTACTGCTTCACCTCATGATTTTACACGAATGCGTTCTACATTAGAAATATTACCTAATTTACATTTAATATTAAAAAAAATAAAATTAAAACATATACAAAAAATACGTTTTTCTATTGGGTATTTCAAAGATATTTTGTTTTTGTTAAAAAAAGCAATTAGTTTAAAACCATCTGCATCAATTCGCGATGGAAATGTAATAGCTTCATCATATAATATTCAACTAGATGAATTGAGATCTATCAAAATAAATTCCAAGCAATATATTAAAACTTTTGAAGAAAAAGAAAAAAGAAAATTAATGATTGAATCATTTAAGATCCGATTCAATAGAATTATTGGTTATTATATTCAAGTAAGCAAACGTCATATTCACTTAGTTCCACAACATTATATCAGAATACAAACATTAAAAAATGCAGAGCGGTATACTATACCTATACTAAAAGAATATGAAGAAAAAGTTTCAAATTCAGAAATTCAATCTTTATTTCTAGAAAAAAAATTATACGCAGAAATTTTTAATATTATAGAACCTTTTTTAGAACAATTACAAGACAGCGCACTAGCATTATCAGAACTAGATGTACTAGTAAATTTATCTGAACGTTCTATATCACTAAACTACATATGTCCTATCATGAGTAAGAAATATGGTATTTCTTTATTAGATAGTCGTCATCCAGTTGTTGAGTGTTTTTTAAAAACACCATTTATAAGCAATTCTATTGTTTTATCGAAAAAGCAAAGAATGCTTATTATAACAGGTCCAAATATGGGCGGAAAAAGCACCTATATACGTCAAATTGCTCTTATTACAATAATGGCTTGGGTTGGTAGTTTTGTTCCTGCTAGATATGCTTTAATTAGTTCAATTGATAAGATTTTTACAAGAATTGGTTCTGCAGATGACTTAAGTAATGGATGTTCAACATTTATGATGGAAATGACGGAAATATCTAATATTCTTCATAATGCAACATCCAATAGTTTAGTTTTAATTGATGAATTAGGAAGAGGGACATCAACTAATGAGGGATTGTCTTTAGCTTGGTCATGTTCTAAATATTTAATAAATAAAAATAAATCTATGACATTATTATCTACACATTTTTTTGAATTAACAAAATTAGAATTAATAGAAAAATGTGTAAAAAATTTTCATTTTACTGCTATTGAAAGCAATTCTCATATTGCTTTTTTATATAAAATTAAAAATGGTACATCAAAAAAAAGTTATGGTATATCAGTTGCCTCATTATCTGGATTACCAAACAGTGTTATAGAAAACGCGAAAATAAAATTAAAAGAAATAGAAAATATATAATATTTTTTAATATTATGTTTGCTCTTAAGATATTATATCAATAATTTACCTAAAATTTTAAAATAATTTTACATAAAATTTTATTTTTGTCATTAGTTAGTAGCGAAAAATTAACATTTTCTGTAAATTATATTTTATTGATAATATTAGGTGTTTAATGTAATAAAATTTGGATATTTAGTACAATGAAAAATCAAAATATGTTTGATCTTTTACTTCCATTGAATTCAGAACAATTAAATAATTTAAAACAACTTGAAATTACTTGTACTAATATTCAAAGTGCTTGGTTATCAGGTTATTTTTGGAAAATTGCGAATCAAAAATCTGATGCAATATCTCTTAAAACGGACGAATCAAATAAAAATGATCAAATTATTACTATAATTTCTGCTTCTCAAACTGGTAATGCAAAGTTATTATCTAAACGTCTTAATGAATATCTCAATAAAAACAATAAAAAAAGTCGTTTAGTTAATGCAATTGACTATAAATTTAAAAAAATAAAAGATGAAAAAATATTAATTTTAATTATTTCAACACAAGGTGAAGGTGAACCGCCAGAAGAAGCATTATCTTTATACAAATTTATAACGTCAAAAAAAGCGCCTAATTTAAATGATTTATATTATAGTGTTTTTGGATTAGGAGATACGTCTTATAATTTATTTTGTCAAGCAGGCAAGGATTTTGATAAAAGATTCAAAGAATTGGGTGGAAATTCTTTATTAGATCGATTTGATGCTGATATTGAATACGAAGATGATTATAATAAATGGTCTCAAGATTTATTAAAATCTATCAATAATAAAGAAATCAATTCTAAATCTTCTTTATTAAGTTTAGAAAAACAAAATAAACCTGCAATTTTACAAACTTTTTATACAAAAAAAAAACCTGCTAAAGCTATTATTTTAACAAATCAAAAAATTACTGGTCGTAATTCTAAAAAAGATGTTCGTCATATTGAAATTGATATCAGCAATTTAAATATTAATTATATTCCTGGTGATGCACTTGGTGTTTGGTATAAAAATGACGCTAATTTAGTAAAAAATATATTAGAATTGCTTTCTATAAGCATGTTTGATAAAATTAAAATTAAAAATGATGTCATTACAATTTTTGATGCTTTGCAAAATAATTTTGAATTAACAAATAACACTAAAAATATTGTTAAAAATTATACAAATTTCACAAAAAATAAATTTTTAAAAAACATTATATCTAATGATTCTGATTTACAAAATTATACTATTCAAACTCCTTTAATCAAAATGATAAATGATTATCCATCAAAATTATCTATTGAACAATTGATCAGTTTACTTCGTCCATTAACACCTAGATTATATTCGATTTCTTCTTCACAAGCAGAAGTTTGTGATGAAATTCACATCACAGTTGGAGTTGTAAAAAAATTAATTTCTGGTTGTTTGTATTTTGGTGGGGCTTCTGGTTATCTTTCACAATTTTTAAAACCTGATGACGCAGTAAAAATTTTTATTGAAACTAATAATAATTTTCGATTACCTATTAATCAAAATACTCCAATAATAATGATTGGTTCAGGAACTGGAATTGCTCCGTTTCGTTCTTTTATGCAGCAAAGAGATAACGATGGATCTAAAGGAAAAAATTGGATTTTTTTTGGAAATCCTAATTTTACTGAAGATTTTTTATATCAAACAGAATGGCAGCAATATATAAAAAAAGGACTAATTACAAATATGCATTTAGCTTGGTCTCAAGATCAAGAGGATAAAATATATATACAAGATAGAATGAGAGAAAATGGAAAAGAAATATGGTCTTGGATAGAAGAAGGAGCTGAAATATATGTCTGTGGAAATGCTTCTAAAATGGCAAAAGATGTTGAAAAAGCATTGTTAGATATTATCCGTGAAAACAGCGGTTTAAATCTTGAAAATACTCATGAATTTTTAAATAATCTTCGTTTTAAAAAACGTTATAAAAGAGATGTGTATTAATGAAAAAAAACTATAATAAAACAGTTCTAGAAAAAAAACTGACAGATGCAGAACGTATTAAAAAAAACAGTAATTATCTTCGAGGGACAATTATTGATGATTTAAAAAACGAGATCACTAATGGTTTTAGTGGAGATAATTTTTCACTTATTCGATTTCATGGTATGTATCAGCAAGATGATCGAGATCTGCGTGTAGAACGACATCAACAGAAACTAGAACCACGTCATGCAATGATGCTTCGTTGTCGATTACCTGGAGGAGTTATAAAAGCTAAAAAATGGTTAAAAATTGATCATTTTGCTAGTAAATATACGTTATATGGAACTATTCGATTGACCAATCGTCAAACTTTTCAATTTCATGGTATTTTAAAAAAAAAATTAAAAGATGTACATAAAATGTTACATAATATAGGATTGGATTCATTAGCTACTGCTAATGATGTAAATAGAAACGTGCTTTGCACATCTAATCCTATGGAATCTTTGATTCATCAACAAGCTTATGAATGGGCGCAAAAAATTTCAAATTTTTTATTACCACATACTAAAGCATATGCAGAAATTTGGTTAGATCAAAAAAAAATCATTACAACAGATAAAGAACCTATATTAGGACAAACATACTTACCAAGAAAATTTAAAACAACTGTAGCAATTCCACCATATAATGATGTAGATCTGTATGCAAATGATATGAACTTTGTTGTTATTGCGAAAAATGAAAAAATTATTGGTTTTAATGTATTAATTGGTGGAGGATTATCTTTTATTCATGGTAATCAAAAAACATGGCCGTTTCTTGCAACAGAAATAGGTTATATTTCTGTAGAAAAAACTTTATCTGTAGCTGAAGCTATAGTAACAACTCAAAGAGATTGGGGAAATCGTGCTGATCGTGCCAATGCTAAAACTAGATATACTATAAATAATTTTAGTTTAGATTCTTTTAAAAAAGAAATTGAAAAACGAGCAAATATTATTTTTGAACCAATTCGCGATTATAATTTTATCAGTAGAGGAGACAGGTTTGGTTGGATTAAAGATGTTAATAATAATTGGAGTTTAACATTATTTATTCAAAATGGACGTATATATGATAATGATAATAAATTACTTAAATCTGGATTATTAAAAATAGCAAATATTCATGATGGTAATTTTAGAATTACATCTAATCAGAATATAATTGTTTCTGAAGTGTCTGAGAAGCATAAAAGTGAAATAGAAAAAATAGCAGTATCATATGGATTAATAAGTAAAATCAGTAATTTACGTCAAAATTCTATGGCATGTGTTTCATTTCCCACTTGTCCTTTAGCAATGGCTGAAGCAGAACGCATGCTGTCTTTTTTTATTACTCAGCTAGAAAAAATCATGTTAAAATATAGTTTAGAAAAAGAAATTATAATTTTACGTGTTTCTGGGTGTCCTAACGGTTGTGGAAGATCATTGTTGGCTGAAATTGGTTTAATTGGCAAATCTATTGGTCGATATAATTTGTATATAGGAGGTAATCGAATAGGAAGTCGAATTGCAAAAATTTATAAAGAAAATATTACAGAAAAAGAGATATTAATTCATTTGAAAGATTTAATTAAAATTTGGTCTTATGAACGAACAAAACAGGAAGATTTTGGAGATTTTGTTATTAGAAAAAATTTTGTTAAGGAAATTATTAATCCTATTTATGATTTTTGGAGTTAGTATGGAGGGATCATGATGTCTATATTTAAAACTGAAAATATTAATCTATTAAATCCTCAAAAACAAAATAAGATACTATCTGAATCTAATATTCTTATATCTAATTATTCTGCAGAAGAGCGTATTTCTTGGGCATTAAGAAATTTGCCTCATATACATATTATGTCATCTAGTTTTGGTATTCAATCAGTAGTATTATTAAATCTTATAACCAAACAAAAACCTGATATTCCTGTTGTTTTAATTGATACAGGTTATTTATTTCCTGAAACATATCAGTTTATTGATATATTAACTAATAAATTTAATTTAAATTTAAAAGTTTTTAGATCGAGAATATCTCCTGCATGGCAGGAAGCACGATATGGAAAATTATGGAAAAAAGGGATAGAAGGAATTAATTTTTATAATAATATTAATAAAGTACAGCCTATGAATTTTGCTTTAAATGAATTATCGGTACAAACATGGTTTTCTGGATTACGTCATGACCAATCAAAAAGTCGAAATTCATTAGCATATCTTTCTATTCAAAAAGGAGTGTTTAAAATTTTACCAATATTAGATTGGTCTAATAATAAAATAAAAAATTATTTAAAAGAAAATAATTTAGACATTCATCCTTTATACAAGAAAGGATATTTATCTGTAGGAGACACGCATACCACTAAAAAACATGTTCCTGGCATGTTAGAAGAGGAAACTCGTTTTTTTGGATTGAAACGTGAATGTGGTTTACATGAAAATTAAATCTTTTAAATATTATTAATAAAATATTTTATTCAAAAAGTATTATATGATTTTTTTCATTAAATGTATTTAAAATTATTTATTTTTTAAGATGTTTAATTTTTTTGTATTTAAAATTGTTCTTTTGAAGAAATAAAAAATTATTTTTTTAAAATGTATATTTTATGTAATGCATATATATTTTTTTAAATTTTTATTAATATAACATAAAATGTTTATCATATTTTAATATATTACTTGCAATACAATATTAAAAATATCTTAGGTAATGTTTAATATGAGATTTATAATTATATTATGCCATTCTTTTTTAACATTTAAAAATTATTTTTTTATTGATATATTTTATGTTTTTAAAATAAGGTTACTGTGAATTATCTTCCTCTTTTTATAGATTTGAAATCTAAAAATGTTTTAGTTATTGGTGCTGGAGAAGTGGCTTTCAATAAAATTAAATTGCTACTTCGAGCTGCTGCTAAAGTTAATGTTATTGCTAAAGAATTATCTTTAGAAGTTAAATTGCTTTTACGTGAAAAAAAAATAAATTGGCTATCTAAAAAATTTGATTTAATTTATTTAAGAAAAATATTTTTAGTAATTTCAGCTACAAACGATATAAAATTAAATGAATATATATTTAAAAAATGTAATGAACGTTGTTTATTAGTAAACGTAGTTGATGATAAAACAAAATGTTCTTTTATTTTTCCTTCTATTATTGATCGTTCTCCTGTAATTGTAGCTATGTCTTCCGGAGGAACTGCACCTGTATTATTGCGTTTATTACGTGAGAAAATTGAAGCGATTTTACCAATGAAATTAGGTGATGTTGCTAAAATTGCAGGAAAATGGAGATCTGCAATTAAAAAACATTTTTTTAATGTTTTAGAAAGACGTCGATTTTGGGAAAAATTGTTTAAGAGTACTTTTGTTGATCATATCCTTAATGGAAAAAAAGAACAAGCGATTAATATTTTAAAAAAAAATATGTATAAAAGTAATTTATTAAAAGGCGAAATTATTTTAGTAGGTGCTGGACCAGGAGATAGTGGTTTATTAACTTTAAGAGGACTACAAATATTACAGCAAGCAGATGTTGTCTTATACGATTGTTTAGTTTCTAAAGATATTTTAGATTTAATTCGTCGTGATGCAAAATGTATATGTGTTGGAAAACGTTTTGGTTTAAAAAATATTACCCAGGAAAAAATTATTAAATTATTAATTATTTTAGCACAACAAGGAAAAAGAGTAGTACGTTTAAAAGGTGGAGATCCCTTTATTTTTGGACGTGGTGGAGAAGAAATAGAAGCAGCAAAAAATGCAGGTATTGATTTTCAGGTTGTACCAGGTATTACTTCTGCAATTGGTGTTTCAGCTTATACTGGTATACCATTAACACATCGTAAATATGCACAGGGTGTTATATTTATTACAGGACATAAGTGTATTGATGGTTTTGTAAATAATTGGTCAATTTTGTCTGATTCTTCTTATACTTTAGTTATATACATGGGTACATTTCAGGCTATATATATTGCTAAAAAACTTATTACACTTGGTCGATCGAAATTAACACCAATAGCAGTTGTTAGTCAGGGAACGACTATGCATCAAAAAGTTATTATAGGATGTTTAAGCGAAATTGAAAAAATCATTCAATTTACTATCACTCCATCTTTATTAATAGTTGGAGATGTTGTTCGTTTACATAAAAAGTTAGCATGGTTTCACAATGAAAATGTATCACATAATATTAAGAATATATTTTCTACAGTTAAATTAATTTAAGGAGAAATGATGTTTAAAAAAAACACTACTTATTTGCGTCAATTGGAATCAGAAAGTATTTATATAATGAGAGAAGTGATCTCGGAATTTCAAAATCCTGTAATGTTGTATTCTATTGGAAAAGATTCTTCAGTTATGTTACATCTTGCAAAAAAATCTTTTTATCCTGGATTAATACCATTTCCTTTGTTACATATAGATACTGGATGGAAATTTAAAGAAATGTATCTTTTTAGAGATTATATTGCTAAAACTTCAAAAACAGAATTAATAGTTCATTCTCATTCCAAAGGAAAATCATTAGGTTTAAATCCTTTTCAACACGGAGGAAGTAAATATACTGATATTATGAAAACAGAAGGGTTAAAAGAAGCTATAAATAAATATGGTTTTGATGCTGCTTTCGGTGGAGCTAGACGAGATGAAGAAAAATCACGTTCTAAAGAACGTATTTATTCCTTTCGCGATTCATTTCATCAATGGGATCCAAAAAAACAACGTCCTGAGTTATGGTGGAATTATAATGGTCAAATTAATAAGGGAGAAAATATTCGTGTTTTTCCACTTTCAAATTGGACTGAATTAGATATTTGGCAGTATATTTTTTTAGAAAATATTGAAATTGTTCCTCTTTATTTTTCTGCCATGCGTCCAGTGTTAGAAAGAAATGGTATGCTAATAATGATTGATGATGATCGTATTAACATTCAGTCTAATGAAGTAATAAAAGAAAAAATGATTAGATTCCGTACATTAGGTTGTTGGCCTTTAACTAATGCGATTGAATCTGAAGCTAAAAATATTGAAGATGTAATTAGAGAAACGCTAATAGTTAAAACAAGTGAACGAGCTGGTCGAGCTATTGATTATGATCAAAAAAGTTCCATGGAATTTAAAAAAAAACAAGGTTATTTCTAAAAAAAAGAGAAATTTAAAAAAATGAATACCAACATAAAAAATAATTTCAAACAATGGTTCGATGCGCAACAAAAAAAAACTTTATTAAAATTTTTAACATGTGGTAGTGTAGATGATGGAAAAAGCACTCTAATTGGTCGTTTATTACACGATACTAAACAAATTTATGATGATCAATTATGTTCTTTAAAAAGTGATAGTAAACGTCATGGTACACAAGGATCTAAAATAGATCTTGCATTAGTTGTAGATGGACTGCAATCTGAACGTGAACAAGGCATTACAATTGATGTAGCTTACCGTTATTTTTCTACTGATCAAAGGAAATTTATTATTTCAGATACACCTGGTCATGAACAATATACTCGTAATATGGTAACAGCAGCATCTACATGTGACTTATCTATTTTATTAGTTGATGCTAAAAAAGGATTATCGGAACAAACTTTCCGACATAGTTTTATTTCTACTTTACTTGGAATTAAACATTTAATTGTTGCTATTAATAAAATGGATTTAGTTAACTATAAAGAAGAAATATTTAACAATATCAAAAAAAAATTTTTGCTTTTTTCTAAAAAACTCCCTAGTAATTTAAATATTGTTTTTATTCCGATCTCTGCTTTACTTGGTGAAAATATTGTTTTTAAAAAAAATCTTATGCCTTGGTATAATGGACTAACATTATTAAATTTTTTAGAAACAGTAGAAATTCAAACAAACACTAATTTGGAAGAACTTAGGTTTCTTGTACAATACATAAATCGTCCTAATTCAGATTTTCGTGGATATTCTGGAATATTACTATCTGGTACGATTCATGTTGGGCAACCTATTAAAATATTACCTGAAAACATTAACTCTTATATTTCTCGTATTGTGACTTTCGATCAAAACTTAAAAAAAGCAGAAATTGGTCAATCAGTTACAGTAGTGTTAAAAGATGAAATAGACATTAATCGTGGTGATTTTTTTGTAAACATTGATTCTGTTTTACAACCTTCGCGAGAATCTATTATTGATATTGTTTGGATGACAGACAATGTATTATTAAAAGGACAATCATATAACATCAAGTTATCTAGTAAAAAAATTCGCATTTATATAAAAGAAATTTTATTCAAGATAGATATTAATACTTTAAAAAAAATAAAAGTTAATTCTCTTAGTCTGAATAGTATTGGTCAAGTTAGAGTTATTTTTAGTGAACCTATGATTTTTGATAATTACAGTGAAAATAGAATGACAGGCAATATGATTTTTATTGATCTTTTAACAAATATTACTGTTGGTGCTGGAATGATTGTCAATAGTCTAGAAAAACAAGAAAAAATTTCTTCTTTTAATAAAAAAGATTTTGAATCAGATTTTTATAATTTAATTTCTCGACATTTTCCACATTGGAAAATACAAAAACTTTTAACAAAAAAGGTTTCTAATTAAAATGAATGATAACTTTAAAAAAAATATTATTTGGCAAAAACATTCAATTACACGTGCAAAACGTGAAAAAAAAAATGCTCACAAATCGATTGCAGTATGGTTTACTGGATTATCAGGTTCAGGAAAATCAAGTATTGCTAATTTTTTAGAGAAAATATTATTTAAAAATGGAATTAATAGTTATTTATTAGATGGAGATAATATTAGATCTGGATTATGTTCTGATTTAAGTTTTAGTGTTATAGACCGAGAAGAAAATATTAGACGCATTGGAGAAGTAGTAAAAATAATGTTAGATGCTGGTATAATAATATTAGTATCAGTTATTTCTCCTTACAAATATCAAAGAGAAATGATTCGTCAAATGTTAGGAAAAAAAAATTTTTTAGAAATATTTGTTGATACACCTATAAGTATTTGTGAATCTCGAGATCCTAAAAAATTATATAAACAAGCTCGTACTGGAAAAATATCTGATTTTACTGGTGTGCAATCTGTATATGAAATTCCACAAAACCCTGATGTTCTTTTAAATGGTACAGATCTTTTAGAAGATAATTCAAAAAAACTAATCAAGATTTTATATGATCGCAGTATAATACCTTTTTTGAGAACTAATTAAAAGTATTTAATATAAAAAATTTTTATTTATATGAAATTAATTTTTTCAGAGTAATTTATGAAAACATTAAAAATATTTTTGTTTTCTTTGCTATTGTGGTTACAATATTCTCTTTGGCTAGGAAAAAATGGTATTATAGATTATATAAAAATATATAAAAAAGTTGTAATGCAAAAAAAAAATAATGAATTTCTTGAGATGCGTAACAATCAGATAATCTTAGAAATTAAAAATTTTCATAATCATATTAATAACAATAAAAAAAAATATGAAACTTATATAAATTTTTTAAAATAAAAAAATATTTATTTGTATTATATTTAAATAAAATTTTTTATAGTATTATTTTGGATATAAAATGATCTTAATTAATTCATTTGAACCAAAAATTATAGCTATTGTGCCTGCTGCTGGAATAGGTAGCAGAATGAAAATGGATTTACCTAAACAATATATAAAAATTCGAAATCGTACTATTCTCGAGCATACTTTAAGAACATTATTATTACATCCGAACATAGTTCGTATAATTGTAAGTTTAAATAAAAAAGATCATTATTTTAATAAATTATCCATATCATCTAATCTTCGTATTATTTCTGTGATTGGTGGTAAAAAAAGAATGAATTCAGTCTTATCAGGCTTGATAGCAGCAGAAAAAAATGTTGATTGGGTTATAGTCCATGACGCAGTTCGTCCATGTTTAAGTTATAAAGATTTAGAAAAATTAATATCTATTATTAAAAAAAATCCAGCAGGTGCTCTTTTAGCAAGACCAGTTTCTGATACTATTAAATATAGTAATCTAACGCAAGAAAAAGTATTATATACTGTACATAGAAAGCACTTGTGGCATGCCTTGACTCCTCAGTTATTTCAAATAAATTTGCTAAAAGATTGTTTAAAAAAAATTACTAAAGATAAAATCAGTATAACAGATGAAGCATCAGCACTAGAATATTGTGGATATAATCCGTTGCTAGTTATCGGTAGTTGTAGAAATATTAAAATTACTTGGCCTGAAGATCTTATTCTTGCGAATTTTTATTTAAAAAACATAATTTAAATAAATAAAAAAGGACATTTTTATGAGAATTGGATACGGTTTTGATCTTCATACCTTTGGAAGTACAAAACCATTAATTATCGGTGGTGTTTTAATTCCTTATCATAAAGGCTTGATTGCTCATTCTAATGGTGATTTATTAATACATGCGGTAATAGATTCATTATTAGGTGCTGCCGCGATGGGTGATATTGGTACTTTTTTCCCAAGTGATAATCAAATATATAAAAACATCGACAGTAGAATTTTATTAAAAAAAATTTTTAAAAAAATTGAATCAAGAAATTATAATATAAGTAATATCGATGTTACTATTATTGCAGAAGATCCAAAAATGTCACCTTACATATTTTTTATGAGATCAAATTTATCATTAGACCTAAATACTCAAATAGACAACATTAGTATTAAATCCACAAGTTCTCAAAAAATAGGGTGTATTGGAAGAAAAGAAGGGATTGCTTGTCAAGCAATTGCGATGATTATAAAAAATAAAAAATGCATTTAAATAGATAAGACATTCCTTTAATTTTTTGAATATATGAAAAACATTATGTAAGAAATTTATTTCTTATTAAATCAAATAGATAAAATCAATGCAATTAAAAATTTTTTTATTTAAATTGTTTTTTTTAATACTTTTATTATTTTTTTGCAATCATTTTGTGTCTGGACTTCCTATTAGTTATCGAAATTATTCTAATTTTCATTCTAATAAAAAGTATATAAAAGATTTTTTATTTTTAAAAAAAAATGAATGTTTTTCATTTTTAAAATCTAAAAAAATATTTTCTTTAAGACAAGATAAAATTATTATTGGTAATAATAATTTTATTGGTTTTTTTCAAGGAAATCGATTTAAAATATTTTATGTTGTGAAATTCAAAGATACTTTGTATTCTATTGCTAAAAATTCTGGTTATAATTATTATGAATTATCTAAATTTAATTCTATAAAAAAACCTTATAAAATAATTGTAGGTCAAAAAATATGGATGGGAGATTTTTTGATTCATGACAATACAAATAATTGTTCTATTATAAATTCAGAAAACAATGCTATAAAAAAATACAGTTCTTGTGAATCTATTTTTAAAAAACCATTAAATATTACAAATTTTTTAAAAGATAATATAAAATCGACTAAAATATGCTTTTTTTGTAGTAAAAAATTAAGAATTTTTAATAATTTTTCACATTTAAAATCTTTTGATTTTTCTAATCACTGGTATTGGCCTGTTAAAAATACAAATATTCAATATTTGTATAATAATAAATTAGATAATAAAAAAATAGAAATTTCCGGTTTTAAAGGACAACCGGTTTTTGCTGCAGCGAGAGGAGAAGTTGTAGTTGTAACTGATTTATTTGAAAAATATGGTCGATTAATTATTATTAGACATAACAAAAATTACCTTAGTATTTATGCTTTTAATGATTCGGTTTTAGTAAAAGAAAAAGATAAAGTATATGAAAAACAGCAAATTGCCACGATGGGATGTATATCAAATACTGATTTAGCGCGACTTTATTTTGAAATACGTTATCTCGGGGAATCTGTAAATCCATTAAATATTTTACCTAAAATTAATAAAAATTTCTGATTTTTTAGAACTCAAAAATATTAAAAATTTTTATTAATCTATTTGATATTTTATTATATGTATTTTAAATAATATGAATGACGATGATTATATAGTAATTATAATTTTATAAGTAAAAAGTTATATAGTACAAATTAAACAATATATTATTCTAATTTTAAAGTGATATATAAGATTATTAACGATAAATTATATTATAAATTTTTAAAAAATACTTGATTGATAAAATCTTCGAATTATTAATTATTGTTTATTAAAAAATTAATGAATTTATATTAATATTTTATTTTAATAAAAAAATCTGTAAACAATTTTTGTTAGAAATTTTAATATAAAAAATATTTATATATGTTAATTATTATACTATTTTAAATGGATTCAATTTTTTTTACTAAATAAGAAGCAGGCATATTATAGAAATACCTGATTCTTTTTGAAAAGGTTATATTGTCGTGAGGAAACTATAATGCAGATTTAATTTCTTTTAAACCATAGAAAGGTGCTTTTTTCTTACCTAAATTCTCTTCAATTCTAATTAATTGATTATATTTTGCAGTTCTATCAGAGCGACTCATAGAACCGGTTTTAATTTGTCCTGCTGCCGTTCCTACAGATAAATCTGCTATAGAAGCATCTTCTGTTTCACCTGAACGATGAGAAATAATAACACCATAGTTTGCTTTTTTTGCCATTTTTATAGCTTCAATAGTCTCAGTTAACGTGCCAATTTGATTTGGCTTTATTAATATAGAATTTGCAATTCCTTTTTTTATGCCATTTTTTAAAATAGTTGTATTTGTGACAAATAAATCATCGCCTACTAATTGCATTTTATTGCCTAGTACATTAGTTTGATATAAAAAACCTTCCCAATCAGATTCATCTTGACCATCTTCAATTGAAACTATCGGGTATTTTTTAGATAATTTTTCTAGATAATGAGTAAATTCTCTTGAAGAAAAAGAAATATTTTCCCCTTTTAGTCGATATTTTTTTTCATTTTTATGATATAATTCTGATGCAGCACAATCTATTGCCAATCGTATATCTTTTCCTAATTTATATTTAGTCCTATGTATCGCGTCTTGAATGATATTTAAAGCTTCCTCATTAGATTTTAAATTTGGTGCATATCCTCCTTCATCTCCTACTGTTGTACTCATTCCTCTTTCTTTCAGTAATTGACCCAGTGTATAAAATACTTCACAGCCTATCCGTATAGCTTCTTTTATTGTTTTTGCACTAATTGGTTGAATCATGAATTCTTGAATATCAATATTGTTATTAGCATGTTTTCCACCATTAATGATATTTATCATTGGTAGTGGCATAGAAAAAATACCTGGTGTATTGTGCATTTCTGAAATATGTTCATATAAAGGTATTCTTTTCGATGCAGCAGCTGCTTTTGCAACAGCTAAAGATACAGATAAAATCGAATTTGCACCTAATTTAGATTTATTAATTGTTCCATCTAAGTTAATCATAATCTGATCAATATCACTTTGATTTTTAGCGTTTTTATTTTTTAATGCACTAGATATTTTTTCATTTATTAATAAAACGGCTTTTTTTACTCCTTTTCCCATAAATCGATTTTCATCTTTATCTCTTAACTCTAAAGCTTCTAAGGAACCTGTTGAAGCTCCAGAAGGAGAAGAAGCTAATCCAACAAACCCACTTTCTAAATGTACTTCAGATTCTACAGTAGGGTTTCCTCGAGAATCTATTATTTCACGAGCTATAACTTTTATAATTTTAGACATTTTTATCCTTAATATATTTTAAAATTTTCTTTCTGTTTTCCTGCTGATTTTATAAAGTCTATGAACAATGGATGTCCATCACGTGGTGTAGAAGTAAATTCAGGATGAAATTGACACGCTAAAAACCATGGATGATTAGATAATTCTATAATTTCTACTACATTATTATTTTTAGAACGTCCTGTTACCTGTAATCCTGCTTCTTCTATTTTTTTTAATAGAAGATTATTTACTTCATATCTGTGTCTATGTCTTTCTATAATAATTTCTTGATTGTATAGTTTTCGAGACAAACTATTTTTTGTTAATTTACAAGGTTGACTCCCTAATCTCATAGTACCACCTAAGTTTATGTCGTTTTCCTTTTTATTATAATATTTATATGTACTATTATGCCAGTTTTTTATTAAATCAATAATAGGATACTTACATTTAGGATCAAATTCTGTTGAATTTGCTTCTTTAATTCCAACAATATTTTGCGCGAATTCTATAATTGCTATTTGCATACCTAAACAAATACCAAAATATGGAATATTATTTTCTCGTGCATATTGTATAGATAATAATTTTCCTGTTATACCTCGATCACCAAAACCTCCAGGTATTAAAATTCCATTAAGGTTTTTTAAGGTTGTAAAATTTTTATTTTCTATATTTTTAGAGTCAATTAATTGTATGTTGACTTTAATTTTATTTTTAAAACCTGCATGTTGAAGAGCTTCTATAACTGATTTATATGCATCAGGTAATTTAACATATTTTCCAATAATCCCAATTACAACACTATTATTATAATTTTTTTCTGCATAAATTACTTCTTCCCATTCTCTTAAATTAGCTTCAGGAACATTTAATTTGAAATATTCGCAAATATAATCGTCTAATTTTTGATTTTTTAGTAATTTTGGTATTTTATATATTGAATTTACATCTTTTAGAGATATAACAGCATTAACTGGTACATTGCAAAACAACGCTATTTTTTTTCTTTCATTAAGTGGTACAGTATGTTCAGATCGACAAATTAAAATATCTGGTTGTATTCCTATTGAAAGTAATTGTTTGACTGAGTGTTGTGTAGGTTTTGTTTTTATTTCACCTGCTGTAGCAATATAAGGTACTAATGTTAAGTGTATATATATAACGTTTTTGCGTCCGATATCTACTGCCATTTGACGAATTGCTTCTAAGAATGGAAGAGATTCAATATCACCAACAGTTCCACCTATTTCTACAAGAATAATATTACTATTTTTTGAGCCTAAAATAATTCTTTCTTTAATAGCATTAGTGATGTGAGGTATTACTTGAATAGTAGCTCCTAAGTAGTCACCTCTTCTTTCTTTTTTTAAAACTTGGGAATAAACCGCACCTGTAGTGAAATTATTCAAATATGTCATTTTGGTATGAATAAAACGTTCATAATGCCCTAAATCTAAATCTGTTTCAGAGCCATCTTCAGTAACAAATACTTCTCCGTGTTGAATAGGACTTATTGTACCAGGGTCCACGTTAATATATGGATCCAGTTTTATAATTGTTGTTTTTAAGTTTCGTGCTTTTAATATTGCACCTAATGAAGCAGCTGTAATACCCTTTCCTAAAGACGAGACAACTCCACCAGTAATAAAAATATAATTTTTAGTCATGCTAAATATAAAAATATTAGTTAAAATGAATAAGTGTTTAATTTAAAATATTTTATAATAATTTTAAATTATAAAACATCTTAATTAAGATAAAAATTTTTATAGAAATATATTTACTTTTTTCTTTATTATATTTTGATTTAAAATACAAATTTAAGATTATATACTCGTATTAATTATTCGTAATGTTTTTTATTTTAATTTTTTTACATTCCATGTGTCACGCAAGCTAACAGTGCGATTGAATACTAAATAATCTTTTTTAGAATCTATGCAATCTATACAAAAATAACCAATTCTTTCAAATTGAAAAAATAATTTTAGATTGTTATCATTAATTTTTTGTTGTATTTTTTCTCCTATTGTTTTTTCTATAAATCCATATCTTGTTGTTAAAGAGTCGGAGTTAATATATGATAAAAAATTTTTTTGTTGTTCCGGGTTTTTTATATTAAATAATTGATTATATAATCTAAATTCTACTGGAAGCGTGTTTTTTTCTGAAATCCAGTGTATTACTGAAGGGTTTTTATTATTTTTTGGTTTTTTTCCTAAAGTATTTAGATCACAATAGCATATTATATTAATAATATTATTATATTGATCTTTTTCTATTTTTTCTGCTCTAATTATGTAAGCATATCTTAGACGTATTTTTTCACCTAGTTTTAATCTTTTATATTTCTTATCATATTTTTCTTTGAAATCTGAACGTTCAATATATAAAGTATTAGTAAAAATAATTTCATGAGTACCCATTTCAGGATGATTGGGATGATTGGGAACTATAAATTTTTCTTTATGATTTTCATTTAAATTATATAAAAATATTTTAATTGGTTCTAATACAGCCATAGTACGTATAGCAGTTTCATTTAATTCTTTTCGAATACAATGTTCTAACATAGAAAATTCTATTAGATTATTTTGTCTAGTCACTCCAATTTTTTGACAAAAATTTTTGATAGAAGATGGTGTATATCCTTTTCTTCTTAAACCAGAAAGTGTAGGAATTCGAGGATCATTCCAGCCGTCTATAATTTTTTTATCAATAAGTTTTTTTATTTTTCTTTTAGATAAAATTGAAAATTCTAGATTAAGTCGAGAAAACTCGTATTGTTTAGGATAATGTGTAACACTGGTGTGCTTTAAAATCCAATTATATAAAGATTTATTATCTTGAAATTCTAGTGTACATAATGAATGGGTAATTCCTTCGATAGAATCAGAAAGACAATGAGCAAAATCATACATAGGATATATGCACCATTTTTTTTGGGTCTGATGATGTTCAGTGAAAATAATTCGATATAAAACAGGATCACGCATAACAATAAAATCAGATTTCATATCTATTTTAGCACGTAAACATGCTTCTCCTTCAGATAATTCTCCTTTTTTCATTTTTTTAAAAAGTTCTATATTTTCTTCTATAGTTCTATTTCTATAGGGGCTATTTTTTCCTGGAGTATTTAAAGTACCTCTATATTCACGTATTTGTTCTTTTGTCAACTGATCTACATAAGCTAAACCTTTTTTAATTAATTCTTGTGCATATTGATATAGTTGCGAAAAATATTCAGAAGAATAACGAATATTACCACACCATTTATAACCCAGCCAATTAATGTCATATTTGATAGAGTTGATATATTTAATATTTTCTTTTAATGGGTTTGTATCATCAAATCGAAGATTACATTGTCCTTTGTATAGATATGCGAGCTCAAAATTCAAACATATTGATTTCGCATGGCCAATATGAAGATGTCCATTTGGTTCGGGTGGAAAACGAGTGCAAAAAGATAGATTTTTATTTTCATTAAAATCATTGTTGATAATTTGACAAATAAAATTTTTACGTTTGTTTTTTATCTCAGTATTCATTATATTCCTAGTATTAATTTTTTCAATTAAAATAATTTTGTTGATTATTCAATTTATATATTATAAAATATATTTCTATTATAGAAAATATTTTTGTTAGGCTACGTAGCTCAGTCGGTTAGAGCACAGCACTCATAACGCTGGGGTCATGGGTTCGATTCCCGTCGTAGCTACCATTTTACCAAAAAGCGGGAGTGGCGAAATTGGTAGACGCACCAGATTTAGGTTCTGGCGCCGTAAGGTGTGCGAGTTCAAATCTCGCCTCCCGTATATTATAAAAAAATTTTTTCATAAACTTAATAAAATATTAAAATAATGGGGTATAGCCAAGTGGTTAAGGCACCGGTTTTTGATACCGGCATCCCTGGTTCGAATCCAGGTACCCCAGCCAATCTAAAAAATATCTTTTATTTTAACTTCTCAATTAAATAGTTTTATTAAAATCATAAAGAATAAAATATTGCTATTTAAAACTATTAATTCAATATTATATATTGAATTTCAATTAAATCAGATCAAAAATCTACTATTTTTCTAATTTAGAGTTTTATTTAAAATAAAAATAGTTTTTTATATTATGAATATAAATCAATTAAAAAAAAAAGCAGCATGGGCTGCATTAGATTATATTTATCCTGGTACTATTATTGGAGTAGGAACTGGTACAACTGTTTCTTATTTTATTGAAGCTTTAAGTACAATAAAAAATTTGATATATGGAGCAGTGTCCAGTTCTAATTCTTCTACTTCATTATTAAAAAAACAAGGTATAAAAGTATTTAACTTAAAAAATTTTAATTCACTTACTATTTATGTTGATAGTGCTGATGAAATTAATCATTGTATGCAGATGATTAAAGGTGGAGGAGGGGCTTTAACGAGAGAAAAAATTATTGCTACAATGGCAAAAAAATTTATTTGTATTATTGACAAAACAAAAAAAGTAAATGTTCTTGGAAAATTTCCACTTCCTGTTGAAATTATCCCAATGGCTTTTTCTTACATTTTACAGGAAATGGTAAAAATTGGAGGCATACCAAAATATCGGAAAAATTTTATAACAGATAATGGAAACATAATTATAGATGTATATAATTTATGTATAAAAGATCCTTTATCTATGGAAAAAAAAATAAATTCATTACCGGGAGTAGTTACAGTAGGTATATTTGCTTCTAGAAGTGCTGATGTTGTTTTAGTTGGAACACAAAATGGAATAAAAACTATTAAGAAAAAAATGAATTCTTAAAGAGGTAGAACAATATTAACTTTTTGTAGAAAATAATTCTGTTCTTTATATTTTTAAAATAATTTTAAGAAATGGTTTTTTTATCTTAAATATTATTTAATGTAAGTAGATATATATAAAATTATTTAAAATATTTTGTTAGAAAAAAGATATTATCTTCTATGTTTTGTAGAGATATTTCAATTATTAAATTAATTATTTTTAACAAAATAAGTTTAAAATTAATCATAATTCAAGAAATTTACTACTCTTACTTCATCAAAAAATTGTAAAAATTTTAATTGAATTTTAGTAAAAAAATTGTTTAATGCTTAATAACTTTTTTTTAAAATACCATAAAAAATAAAAATATATTATTTTATTTTATTAAATCACCAAATTTTGTTTGTAATGCAGTAATAACTGCGAGAGCAGCTGTTTCTGTTCTTAAAATTCTAGGTCCTAATCTCATTGGAATAAATCCATATTTAATAATTTTTTGAATTTCATTGTTTGAAAAACCTTTTTCAGATCCAATAATTATTCGAATATATTTTATAGATTTTTTTAAGTAATTCATTGTTAATGTAGAACTCGGATGAAAAATAATTTTTATATCATTACTTGCATTTTTTTCACACCATGAAAAAATATTTGTAGGGGTTTTAATCTTTGGTATAACGTTACGATTACACTGTTGACATGCAGAAATTGCTATTTTTTCCCAACGTTTCATTTTATTAAATATATTAATGTTTTTTTTTTGAAAATAACTGTTTTCAAAAAATAATGGTGTGATCATATTAACACCCATTTCAATTGATTTTTGAATAGTAAAGTCCATTTTTTCATTTTTGGAAATAACTTGTCCTAAATGAATATGAAGCGGAGATTCAATATTTTTTAATTCACTTTTAAAAATTTTAATTTGAATTATTTTCTTAGAAATATATATTATATTAGCAAAAAAAATATAGTTAGTATCGTTGAATAACTCTAATATATCTTGAATTTTCATTCTCAAAACTTTTTTGATGTAATGTATATTTTCTTCTGATAAAAAGTAAGTTTTATTAATTTCTAAATAGTTTTTAATGTATATACGTGGTATATTTTTTTTCATATTTTCTTTTTTTTTATTTTTTATAACATTTTTTGTAAATATAATTATTATGATTGCCTTGTATTCTAAATATTAATTTTTCTCTTTCGCATTCCCACTTTGTAACGGGAAAAATTTTATTCCACATTGAAAATGTTTTTTTTTCTTTTTTAGACAAAATGATATTGTATTTTTTACTCATGTAAAAATAAGTTCTAGCTATAGTACCTCTAGCTCTTTCAGGTGGTTCTGCTATTTTTCTTTGAAAATCTATTTTCATATTGCATCTTCCATACTGTGAAATATTATGGTTTACTTGCCCATATACAAAATTAGAACGGTCTGCATTTATTTCTCCAATAACGGGTTGTAAATTATGAAGATCAGATTCAATATATTGGTATGTTGTATCTGCAATACATTTTTTACGACCTCCTTTTTTCCAGCATTTTTTATGATGTCCAAATTGCCATGCTGGTACAACATGTTCCCATTCAATTCTTGTTGCACGATTTATATTTTTTCGAATTTTGTATCCACAAGAATATAGATCAGGAATACCTTTTTTTTGTTTCCAAATAATTTTACATCCACAATAAAAAGAACCCGGGGCATTTTTATGTATTTTTATTGATACAATTTTCGCTTGATAGAAATTTTTTATCGTATTTTTTTTTAAATTGTTTTTTTTATTTGAGAATAAAAAAAAAACATACTAATTATAATAATTAAAATTTTCTTTATCATTTTTATTTTTTCTATTTTTAAAAAATAAATTTTTTATAATGTTTTTTTAAAAATTAAAAACATATCGTTATTTTTTCTTGCTTTAAAAATATACTATATTTGACATATTAACAATAAATATCTAGTTATAACTTTTTATTTTAAAAAATATTATAATGAAGTAAGATTTTATTATAAATTTAAAAAATTTAAATCTCAATATATCTTATGTTTGATTGTTGTATGTTAAAAAAATTTTAAATTTTTTAAAAACTATAGAGATAAAATTATTTTGAAATAAGGTAAATAGAATATGACTGAATATCTTTTTACATCTGAATCAGTTTCAGAAGGTCATCCAGATAAGATTGCTGATCAAATTTCTGATGCATTACTTGATGAAATACTTAAACAAGATCTTAAAGCACGTGTTGCTTGTGAAACTTATGTTAAAACAGGTATGGTTTTAATTGGTGGAGAGATTACAACAACTGCATGGGTTGATGTGGAAGAAATTACCCGAAATACTATTAATAATATCGGTTATATTAATTCTGATTCTGGATTTGATGCTAATTCTTGTGCAGTTTTAAGTGCAATTGGAAAACAATCACCTGATATTAATCAGGGTGTAGATCGTTCTGATCCTTTAAAACAGGGAGCTGGAGATCAGGGAATTATATTTGGTTATGCTACTAATGAAACTGAATTTTTAATGCCAGCACCTATTACTTATGCTCATCTTTTAATGAAAAAACAATCTGAACTGAGAAAAAAAAATATTCTACCTTGGTTAAGACCTGATGCTAAAAGTCAAGTTACATTTAAATATAACAATGGAAATATAATAGGAATAGATACTGTAGTTTTTTCTACACAACATGAGGAAAATATTACTCAAAATCTTTTAAAAGAAGCTGTGATGGATGAAATTATTAAACCAGTACTACCAAAGAAATGGTTGACAAAGCATACAAAATTTTTTATCAACCCTACGGGTAGATTTGTTATAGGAGGTCCTATGGGAGACTGTGGTTTAACAGGTCGTAAAATTATTGTTGATACATATGGAGGCATGGCTAGACATGGAGGAGGTGCTTTTTCTGGAAAAGATCCTTCAAAAGTAGATCGATCTGCAGCATATGCAGCTAGATATGTAGCTAAAAATGTTGTTGCTTCTGGTTTAGCTGATCGTTGTGAAATTCAACTTTCATATGCGATTGGTATAGCCGAACCTATTTCTATTATGATAGATACTTTTAAAACAGGAAAAATAAGTAATAGTTCTTTGATTTTTTTAATTCGCAATGTTTTTGATTTACGTCCATATGGATTAATTAAAATGCTAAATCTTCTTCAGCCTATTTATTTAAAAACAGCAGTTTATGGGCATTTTGGTAGAGAGGAGTTTCCATGGGAAAAAATTGATAAAATAGATGAATTATCTCAATAAAATTATTGGGATTATCTTGTTATTTAAAGATAAAATATTTAAAAACATTTTTTTATAAAGTAGCAAAGTGCATTTTATATGAAAGAATATATTAATATTTTTATAAGTATCCCATGTTTACTAGCATGGGAGAATTATTTTATTTTTATATATTTCTCAAAAGATAATATATCTTGTTTTTCTATTTTTTCTTGTTTTTGAAGGGAATATATTGCTTCCTTTTCTAAAATATTTTGGTTTAAATTTAAGCGGTTTTCATTAATAAATTTTTTATGATATTTGTTGGCTAAAAATAAGCCCGTTTTTTTTATTCCTTTTTCAACTAAAAAATTTAGGCATTTAGCTGAATAAGTTAGATCTGGATTTTGAAAAAATGATTTAATTTCTTTACATGCTGTTTGATACAATACATCATTTGAGTTATGATCGAGTATTAATGCGATTTCATTTAAATCTTTAAATATAACATCACTCATTTCAATTAATGTTTTTGTTTCATTTTGATTATTGATATAAATTTTTTGATTAGGTTTTCTTCCTTCATAAATTATTCTCTCCCAATTTTTGGTAACTAATAGAAAATCTTTTTTATCAATTTTAGGTGAATCAATTAAAGCACACCAAATCAAGAACAAATCTAATAACAGTATCTGTTTTTTGTTTATACCTATAGGCGAAAATGGATTAATATCTAAAGAGCGTATTTCAACGTATTCAATTCCTTGATTTTTTAGAGCTTCTAAAAGTGATTCACCAATTTTTGTCTTTCTTTTTGGTCTTATTTGAGTATAAAGTTCGTTTTCTATTTGCAAAATATTAGTGTTTAATTGCTTAAAATTACCATCTATATCTTTTAATCCTATATTAATAAATTTTTTTGATGGTGTTTCCAAAGCTTTTTTAAATGATTCGATATATTCATGGATATCATTAAACATAATGTTTAAATCTAAAATATTTGTATTAGTATAACCAATATCGCTAAGTCTTAATGAAGTAGACCATGGTAAATAAAATATATTTTCTTTATTTTTCTTAAATTTATATTTTTTTTTTGTATTTTTTAAAAAATCTAATGGTATTGCAGGTGATGATCCAAATAGATAAGGAATAATCCAACCAAATCGATAATAATTTCTAATTAAATTTAAATATCCTGATGAAACGTAATCAGTATTATTGTTTTTGTTTTTTTTCCAGTTTTTCCAAAAAAATAAAGGTAATGAAAAATTATAATGTATTCCTGAAATAGTATTTATAACATCACCATATCGATTTTTTAAACCTTTTCTATAAATATTTTTCATTTTTCCAAGATTAGATGTTCCATATTGTGCTATTTGAATATTTGTTTTTTTATCATAAAAATAAGGTATACTAAAAGGCCACATACGTTCATTCTTTATTTTTGATGCTGTAAAACAATGTAGATCTGTTAAGAAAGATAATAAATAATCTATATTATCACTAGTAGGCGTAATGAATTCTAATAAATTTTCTGCAAAATCAGTAGTAATCCATTTATGAGTTAAAGAGGATCCGATTGAATATGGATGTGTTGTTTTAGAAAAATTTCCATTTCTTTCAATTCTTAAGGTTTCACGTTCAATGCCTCGAAAAATACCTTCTAGCATTTTTGGGTTAGTTTTTAACCAAGCAATTTTTTCCGAGATATCTTGTATCAATTTTATCTCCTAATCTAAAATATTGAAAGACTTCTGAAAATATTTTCAAATACAATATTTTACACATACTTTTTTTATTATTTTTTAATTGAGAGATTGTTTTTTGTTATTTATTTTTGCATCCGGAAGGATTCGAACCTCCGACCGCTCGGTTCGTAGCCGAGTACTCTATCCAACTGAGCTACGGATGCAATTTAAAAATTAATAAGTGGCGGTGAGAGAGGGATTCGAACCCTCGATGCAGATTTTTCTGCATACTCCCTTAGCAGGGGAGCGCCTTCATCCTCTCGGCCATCTCACCTGTTCATAAAATTTTTTAATTTTTATAGATATTATTTTACTTTTTTTTTTATATAAGTCAAACATATTTTTTTTATATAAAAAGTACAGCTTGTATTTGTTTTCTTATTAAGTGCAAAAACTACATCTTACTTAATATTAGTAAGATGCAGTATTGATTAATAATTTTTTTATTGTTTTTTCTCAGCTTGAATACGTTGATATATTTCTTCACGATGTACCGAAACTTTTTTAGGGGCATTTACACCAATACGAACTTGGTTACCTTTAACTCCTAGTACTGTTACAGTTATCTCATCGCCAATTATTAACGTTTCGCCGACTCGACGAGTTAAAATAAGCATTCTTTGTTCCTTGAAAGATTAAAAGAGTTCGGCCTCTTTAGCTCCTGGCGTTATGAATAATACAGGGTTAAACGTAGACCATTAGACATTTAGATAATATATTCTAATTACATATTTTCAATAAATTTTGAACTGATAATTTCTTCAGTATTTAATGCATTTAATGTTTAATATATAAAACCAAAATATTTCTTATTTTCATTTTTTATGTAACTTTTTATTAATCCATGATTTTATATTATTTAAAATAATAGGTAGTTTTTTTGTATAAACACCTCCTCCTTCAGCAATTTCATCTCTTCCTCCTCCTTTTCCCTTTGTTTCATTTGTAATCATATCTATAATTCTTATTGCTGTTATTTGATTAAGTAAATTTTTTGTAACTCCAACAATAACAGTAAAACGATTATCTTTAATATTTATTAAGATAATAATTACATTCTTTAATTCTTCTTTTAACTTATCAACTATGGTTCTTAATAATTTATGTTCATAGTTATAAAAGATATTTGCTAAAAATTTTGTCCCTTTTATATCTGTAATGTTTTTAAGTAGTTTTTTTATATTTTTTGTATTTTCTTTATTTTGTATTTGAATTATTTTTTCTTCTAAATTTTTTATTATGATAGTAAGTTTTTTTGTTTTTTCTTTAATATCGAAAATATTACAATTTAATATCAAAGATATGTCTTTTATGTAATTGTCTGTTTTGTGTAAATAATCTATAGCTTTTTGTCCTGTTACAGCTTCAATTCGTTTAGTTCCTGATGCTATGCTTGATTGAGAAATAATTTTAAATAATCCAATATCACCAGTTCTTTTAGCATGTGTTCCACCACAAAGTTCGATTGAAAAATTATTTATAAATACAACTCGAACAATAGAGCTGTATTGATTATCAAACAAAGCGATTGCATTTTTCTTTTTAGCTTCTTCTAAACTTAACTCCTGAGTTTCAATTTTAACATTATTACGAATATTCATATTAATTACATTTTCAATTTTTTGTATTTGAGATGTTTCTATTGTTCTAAAATAAGAGAAATCAAATCTTAAATATTTATTAGTTACTAAAGAACCTTTTTGACTAATATTTTTTCCTAAAATTTTTCGTAATGCAGCATGTAGTAAATGTGTTGCTGAATGATTTAATTGAATAGAATGTCTGTAATCTTCATTAATTTGACTGTAAATAGAATCATTAACTGTAATTTCTCCTGAAATTAATTTTCCGATATGTCCTATTGTTTTTCCATATTTTTTTGTATTTTCTACCATAAAGGATGATTTTTCAGAATATAAATAACCTATATCACCTATTTGTCCTCCTGATTCGCCATAAAATGCTGTTTTATCGAGAAAAATAATTCCATTCTCATTTTTTTTAATATTTTCAACAGATTTATTTTTTACAAAAATATATTTTACTAATGATTTTGTTATATTTTTTTTGTAACCTTCAAAAATACAGGTATTATTTATAATAATCTTATCGTTATAATTTTTATGAAATTTTTTATTGATATTTGATTGTTTTTTTTGTTTTTCTTTAGATAATTCATACTCAGTGTAATCTATTTTTATATTTTTTTCACGACAAACATCTGCTGTTAAATCAATTGGAAATCCAAAAGTATCATAAAGATAAAATGCAGTTTTACCGGAAAGTATATTATTATTTATTTTTTTTATTTCGTTATTTAATATTTTCAAACCTTTATCAAGTGTATAAGAAAATTGCATTTCTTCTATTTTTAAAATTTCTTCTATTTTTTCTTGTTTTTCTTTTAAAAAATCACTAGTTTTTCCCATGATTTGAATTACACTGGATACTAGTTTGTAAAAAAAATTTTTTTTAATTCCAATTTTATGTCCATGTCTTAATGCGCGTCTGATAATTCTTCTTAAAACATAACCTCTGTGTTCATTTGACGGAGTAATATTATCTGCAATAATATATACGCAAGATCTAATATGATCTGCTATAACTTGCAAAGAAACATTATTTAAATTATTTAGAGGGCTAAATTTAGATATATTTTGTATTAATTCTTGAAATATATCGATATTATAATTAGAATAAACATTTTGTAAAACAGCAGATATTCTTTCTAATCCCATACCTGTATCTATAGATTTATTTTTCAAAGAAATAATTTTTGTATTTGATATACGATTAAATTCTATAAAAACAATATTCCAAATTTCAACAAACCGACCGTTTTTATTTTCTAAAAAATCTAATGGATTATCTATAATTTTGTTTTCATAATCATAAAATATTTCAGTACAAGGACCACATGGCCCACTATCACCCATTTGCCAAAAATTTTCAGAATTGTATTGAATGTTATTTTTATCACCTATTCTTATAATACGTTCAGAAGGTATTTTTATGATATTATTCCAGATTTTATATGTTTCATGATCATCTTTATATACTGAAACCCATAATTTATTTTTCGGTATTTCAAACCATTTTTTTGATGTTAATAATTCCCAAGCATACTCAATTGCTTTTTGTTTAAAATAATCTCCAAAACTAAAATTTCCAAGCATTTCGAAAAATGTATGATGTTTTGAAGTGTATCCTACATTTTCTAAATCATTGTGTTTTCCTCCGGTTCTCAAACACCGTTGAACAGTAGCTACACGTGGGTGGTGGCTTTTTTTTTCGCCTAAAAAGATTTCTTTAAATTGATTCATACCTGCATTAGTAAATAATAATGTAGAGTCATTATGAGGAATCAAAGAACTACTTGGAATAATTACATGTCCTTTTTCTTTAAAAAATTTTAAAAAATCTTGACGTATTTTATTTGTTGTTTTATTCATTATTTGTCTTGTTAATATAAAAATAAATATGATATGAATAAGGTATTCTAAAAACAGAATCCATTACATCATTTTATTTTTAAAATAATTAAAAAAGAATATTAGTAGAAAATATTTTATAATATTTGTATAAAACAAATATTTTTTATATTAATTTTTAAGTTTCTTGAACTTTATTTAATAAAATTATTTTTGATATTTTTTTTGCTGTATCAAAAATTTTTAATGCGTTATAAGATTTTTCTATATATACAAGAGCTTTTCGTGCAGCTGGTGTTTCTGAATATTTTTGAATTATTTCGTCTCCTCTATTTATCACGGCTATATATTTTTTATGAAGAAAATAAAACTTTAAGATTTCAAGATCATATTCAGATAAACGATTTTTTAGATATATTAAATTTTTTTTAGCATTTACAAGATATCGACTTTTAGGATATTGATAAATAAAATATTTTAATTGAAAGAATGAATGTATTGCATGATTAAGATCATTTTTATGATAATCTATAGGTAAGATTTTAAAAAATATATTTTTATCTAGAGTCATGCTAATTAAGCATTGTATATATATCACGTAATCTAAATTTGGATGGTTTGGATAATAATATATAAATTCCTCTATATTTTTTTGAGCCATATTAAAATCTAAATTTTTATAGTAAGCATAAATTAAATGCATTAGAATTTTATCATTATTAAAATTTGTAATATTATTTTTTTTTATTTTTTCTAATATACATATAGTATTATCAAAATGTTCTTTTCTTAATTCTTTTTTAGATTTTTCATACAGAATATATGTTTCTATAAAATAATTATTTTTTAAAGATTTAGAATGAACTGTTAAGCTTAAAAATAAAATTATAAAAATAAATATAATACTGTTCTTTTTTTTCATTATTATGTATTTGATTTAATTTAATAAAATTTTTTATTAAAAATATTTATGTTTGTAATTATATAGAATATCATATTCTATAAATATTAAAAATTCACTTTTAAAGTTATAATAATATTCATTAAAATATAAGGATGATTGTATTGAAAAAAATAGAACTAAGTGCTGTTGTGTCATGTTTGTCATTATTAGGACAGAGATTAGATCTAGTTTTATCTAAATTATTTAAAGAATATTCTCGTTCTTATTTAAAAAATTTAATTATTATGAACCGAGTTTTAGTTAATAAAAATGTTCTCAATCAACCGGATAAAAAAATTTTAGGAGGAGAAATAATTACGATTTATCCTTTTCCTAAAGATGTATTATTTAATATTCCAGAAAATATTTTTTTAAATATTATTTATGAAGATAATGAAATATTAGTTATTAATAAACCTGCAGGTTTAGTTGTTCATCCAGGTTCTGGAAATGAAAAAGGAACAATTTTAAATGCTTTATTATATCATTATAAAAATATCAAAGATTTGCCTCGTGCTGGCATAGTTCATCGTTTAGATAAAGATACTAGCGGATTAATGGTAATTGCAAAAACTGTATTTTCTTATCATTATTTATTATCAGAATTAAAAAAAAGAAAAATTACTCGAGAATATGAAGCGATTGTTAAAGGGAAAATGATTTCAGGTGGAACTATCAATCAGCCTATCATGCGTCATCGTACTAAAAGAACGTGTATGATGGTACATCATTTAGGGAAAAAATCAGTTACGCATTATAAAATAATTAATCGTTTTAAATTTCATACACATATAGCGATAGGATTAGAAACTGGACGTACTCATCAAATACGTGTTCATATGTTATATATTAAACACCCATTAGTTGGAGATCCTTATTATGGTGGTTCCAAAATCCAACTTGATTATATAAAAGATAAAAAGCTTAATAAAATCTATCAATTTTCTCGTCAAGCATTGCATGCTAGCCATCTTTCTTTTCACCATCCTGCCAATAATAATTTAGTATCTTGGACAATACCTCTTCCTAACGATATGCAAGAACTTATTTTGCAAATATAAAATATTAAATAAAGTTTTTTATTTATTGTATTTATTCTTAATAAAACATATTATTTATTTCATCAATAATTTTAAGATATATTATTCCATATATGAAAAATTTATTTTTTAAGCGCAATTTTTTTGAAATAATATATACAATATAAAAAAATTAAGAGTTAATGGTATTATGCTAGAAAAAAAAATTAATACTGAATTTATGTTTTTATCTACTACAAATGCTCAAGATAAAAATATAAAAATACCTTTACGTGAATT
Organism: Buchnera aphidicola (Macrosiphum euphorbiae); assembly: GCF_005237295.1. NCBI lineage: Bacteria > Pseudomonadati > Pseudomonadota > Gammaproteobacteria > Enterobacterales > Erwiniaceae > Buchnera > Buchnera aphidicola. Next base: position 440,690 of record NZ_CP033006.1, on the reverse strand, counting down.
AGTAAAAAAATCTTTAAAATATTACTTATTAAATTTAAATGGTAAAGATGTAGATAATTTATATGAATTAGTATTAGCTGAATTAGAACAGCCGCTTTTAGATATGATAATGCAGTATACTAGAGGAAATCAAACACGTGCTGCTTTGATGATGGGAATTAATCGTAGTACATTACGTAAAAAATTAAAAAAATACAATATGAATTAATTATTTTAAATATTTTTTATGTTCTTTTTTAATTGCACTTTCTATTTTAATAAAAATTTAAGAGAGTGCAAAAGTATATTTTTTATTGTTAAAAATTTTTTTTAATAATCTAAATTTAAATAACTTAATTTTATTTTTTATAAATAATTGACATTTATTAAATCTTTCTTTTTAGTATTCTGAATATTTTATTTATGAATCTTATTATCTTTTGAACTAATAAGTCTATTAGATATTGTCTCTAATGCCCAATAGTAACCATCTAGACCTAGTCCGCAAATTACACCTTTAGAAATATCAGATAACCACGAATGAGAACGAAAATTTTCTCTAGAATAAATGTTTGAAATATGAACTTCAATAAAGGGAATATTAACTGCAATTAACGCGTCTCGAATAGCTATACTAGTATGTGTAAATGCTGCTGGATTAATAATTATGTAATCAATATTTTTTCTTGAAGAATGAATTTTATCAATTAAAACATGTTCTGCATTAGATTGTATGTGTTTTAAAGATATATTAAGTTTTTTTGCTTTTATTTCTAAATTTTTTAATAAGTTAGATAAGGTAATATTACCATAAATTTCAGTTTCTCTTGTTCCTAAAAGATTTAAATTAGGTCCATTTATTAATAATATATTTATAATATTTTTCATATTAATCTCTTTAAAAAATTGTATAATATTTTTAGAAAAAATATTTTTTGTTTTGTTGTTTTATCTTTTATAATAGATATTTATAATATTATCATAAATTAAGTGAGTTTAAATGACATTTGAATTAGTTGCTGAAAATTTGTTATCTGCAAATAAAATAAATTCTCAAGATATTTTTGTTTCTTTAGAAGAACTTTGTACACGTAAGTTAGATTATGGAGATCTTTATTTTCAATCTCACATTAATGAATCTTGGTCATTAGAGAATGGTATTATAAAAGAAGGAAATTATCATTCCGACCAAGGTATTGGAGTTAGAGCCATCAAGGGAGAAAGTACAGGATTTGCCTATGCAGATCAAATATCAATAGATTCTTTAAGAACTAGTACTAATAAAGCACGTAGTATTATTTTTATACAAGGTTCAGGAAAAGCAAAAACTTTATCAAGAAAAAAAATACAACCTTTTTATAGTACTACAAATCCTTTACTAACATTCTCTTCTAGAGAAAAAATCGATCTTCTTTATAGAGTAAATGATATAGCACGCAGTCTTGATCCTCGTGTTATAGAAGTAAACGCAACTTTAACAGGATCGTATGAGCAAATTTTAATTGCTTCTACTGATGGGGATTTAGCAACAGATATAAGACCATCAGTACAATTTTCGATTAGCGTGTTAGTTGAAGATCATGGGAAAAGAGAGCGTGGTCGCAGTGGTGGAGGAAGTCGTACTGATTATAACTTTTTTTTAAATAAAGATGATTTTTCAAAAGAAATTAGAATTGATTATTGGTCTAAAGAAGCTGTTCGCATAGCTCTGTTAAATTTATCTTCAAAAGAAGCTCCTTCAGGAACATTTCCAGTAGTTTTAGGTTCTGGATGGCCAGGTGTTCTTTTGCATGAAGCAGTAGGTCATGGTTTAGAAGGTGATTTTAATAGAAGAGGTACTTCAATATTTACTAATATGATTGGTAAAAAAGTTGCATCAGAATTATGTACTATCATTGATGATGGAACAATTAAAGATCAACGCGGATCATTGAGTATTGATGATGAAGGTACTCCAGGTCAATATAATGTTTTAATTAAAAATGGAATACTGAAAAAGTATATGCAGGATAAAATGAATGCACGTTTAATGGGAACGAAATCTACTGGAAATGGACGTCGTGAATCTTATTCATATTTACCTATGCCCCGTATGACTAATACTTATATGTTATCTGGAACATCTAAAATAGATGATATAATTAAAAGTGTTGATTATGGAATATATGCTGTAAATTTTTCCGGAGGTCAAGTTGATATTACTTCTGGAAAATTTGTATTTTCTACTTCGGAAGCTTATTTAATTAAGAAAGGAAAAATTTTTACACCAATTAAAAACACGACTCTAATAGGATCAGGTTTAGAAGTAATGCAACAAATATCTATGGTTGGTGATGATTTAAAAATGGATCAGGGAATGGGTATATGTGGAAAGGATGGTCAAAATATTCCAGTTGGAATTGGTCAGCCATCTATGAAATTAGAAAAATTAACTATAGGTGGAACTTTATAATTTTTAGAAATAAAAATTTATTATAATTTACATGTTATAAAAAATAATGCAGTCAAGAATTCTATTATGACTGCATATTAAAATTAATTCAATCTTTCTTTAATACGTGCAGCTTTTCCAGTTCGAGTTCTTAAATAATATAATTTGGCTTTTCTAACTAAACCTTTTCTTTTTATAATGATTTCATCAATACTATGAGAATGTGTTTGAAAAACTCGTTCAATACCTTCTCCATTAGAAATTTTACGTACAGTAAAAGATGAATTTAAATAACGATTTTTTATTGCTATTACTATTCCTTCAAAAGATTGCAGACGTTTTTTAGAACCTTCAATAACCCATACTTTAACTTCTACAGTATCTCCAGGCCTAAAAATAGGTATATTTTTTTTTATTTGTTCTTTTTCAATTTCTTGAATTATACTGAGCATAATTTCCTCTTTAATTCAGAAAAATAAAGAAATTAATAGTTATTTTTTTCTCTAAATTTTTTTTTAAATTCATCTAACAGAATTATTTCTTCTGCTGTTAATTTTTTTTTTTTAAAAGATCAGGACGTTTAATCCATGTTTTTCCAAGTGACTGTTTTAAACGCCAAATGCGAATTTGATCATGATTGCCAGATAATAATATCTGAGGCACTGACATGTTTTTTATAATCTTAGGTCGAGTATAACTGGGATAATCAAGTAAATTATTAGAAAAAGAATCTTCTTCTATTGATTTTTTTTTAATAACACCTGGAATTAATCGAGAAATAGAGTCAATCATAACCATTGCAGCTAATTCTCCTCCGGTAAGTATATAACTTCCGATAGACCATTCTTCATCTACTTGATTATCAATAATCCTTTGGTCTATTCCTTCATATCGACCACATATAAAGATGATTTGTTTTTTCGCAATCAATTTTTCTATGTTATTTTGTTTCAATTCTTTGCCTTGAGGAGACAAATAAATAACCGTTGCATTTTTTAATCTAGATTTAGCTTCTTGAATAGCTAGATATAATGGTTCGACACTCATCAACATTCCAGGTCCTCCTCCATAAGGACGATCGTCTATAGATTTATGTTTATTTTTACTAAAGTTTCTTGGGTTAAGAAAATTAATATTAATAATTTTTTTTTTAATTGCTTGTCCTATGATGCCGTAATTAATAATTGCACTGAACATTTCTGGGAAAATAGTAATAACATTAAAACATATTATAGTATCATTATATTTTTTTTTCATTTAGAATACATAATTTAGTTCCATTGAACAAATATAAATTTATTTTTAGTATCTACATTTTTTATTATTTTGTTCTCAATAAACGGAATTAATATATTTTTTTTAAATACATCTGATTTATTTTTTACTACAAGAATATCGTTATTTTTTGTCCTTATCAAATTAATTACATTTCCTAAATAACGCTGATCTGTATTAAATACTTTATATTTGATAATATCATGCCAGTAATAATCATTTTTTTTTAATAAAGGTAATGCATTTTTACTAATGATTATATCTGAATTAGTAAATTTTTCAGTTATTGAGCGATCAGAAATGCCTTTTATATTAACAATGAAATGGTTTTTATATTTTTTCCAATTTTCAATTTGAACTCTTTTCCATTTTTTCTCTTTAAAAAAAAACCACGGAAGATAATTAAATATAGCGTCTTTTTTTTCTGTAAAAGAAAAAATATTTATCCAGCCTAATACGCCGTAAGATTTTCCAACTTTTCCTATTAATAATGGTTTTTCTGGTATATTAATACTGATATTTATAATCTTACCTCTTTTTGTTTAGTAATTTTATTAGTTTTTTAGTTCTTTCTGACATTTGAGCACCTTGATTAGTCCAGTATTTAATACGGTCTAGATCTAATTTTAGTTCTTCAGATTTTCCTCTAGCAATAGGATTAAAATATCCTAAACGTTCAATAAAACGACCGTTTCTAGAAAAACGACTATCTGCTACCACCATCTTATAAAAAGGACATTTTTTTGTCCCATATTTAGCTAAACGAATTTTTACCATATCTTTTTCTTCTTAAAAGTTGTTAAATTAAAAGGATTATTTAAAATCAATTAAAAAATAAATTTATATTTTTTGTATTAAAAAGTATAAAAAATTTACTAAATCTATATTTTTATAATATAATTTTTTAAAATTTTTTAGGTAGTATATTTTTTATTCCACGCATTACTTTTGTTATTCCATCAGTTTTAATTTTTTTCATAATTCTTCGTATGTCATCAAAATTTTTTAATAGTTTATTTACATCTTGTATTTTTGTTCCAGATCCTAAAGCTATTCTACGTTTTCTTGAACCTTTTATAATCATTGGTTTTTTTCTTTCTTTAGGCGTCATAGAACATATCATTGCTTCTGCTTTATTTAAAGTATTTTTATCTGTATTTAATAATGATATATTATTAGATAATTGATGATTTATAGAAAATTTGTCTATAAAATAACTTAAACCTCCTATTTTTTTCATTTGTTTAATTTGTTCTAAAAAATCATTTAGATTAAAATCATGACCTTTTTTTAATTTTTTTGTTAACTTTTGAAGTTGTGATTGATCTATTTTTTCTTCAATATCTTCAATAAGAGATATGATATCATTCATTCCTAGAATTCTATCAACTATTCTTTCAGGATAAAATGCTTCTAAAGATGTTATTTTTTCTCCTGTTCCTATAAATTTGATAGGTTTTCCAGTGATATATCTCATAGATAAAGCAATTCCGCTCCTGGAATCACCATCTGTTTTAGTTAATATAATACCAGATATTAATAAATGATCATTGAATATTTTTGCCATATTTATGGCATCTTGACCCATCATTGAATCTACTACCAATAGTGTCTCAATGGGTTGTGATAAATTTTGTATTTGATGGATTTCATTCATCATCTTTTTATCAATATGTAAACGCCCCGCTGTATCAATTAATAAAATGTCATATAATTTTAATTTTGCATATTTTATTGCTTTTTTAGTTATTTCTATTGGTTCTTGATTTTCACTAGGTACAAAAAAATCTACCTCAATTTGCTGAGATAATATTTGGAGTTGTGTAATAGCAGCTGAACGATAAATATCAGTAGATATAATTAATATTTTTTTTTTGTATTTATCTTTAATCCATTTTCCTAGTTTTGCTAAACTAGTAGTTTTGCCCGATCCCTGTAAACCAACTACTAATATAATTGCTGGTGGTTTAATAGATAAATTTAAAGAATTGTTTTTTTCACCCATTGCTAAGATTAATTCATGTTTAACTATTTTTATAAATTCTTGTCCAGGAGTTAAACTTTTATTTATTTGTTTACCAATTGATTTTTTTTTAACATTTTCTATAAATTTTTTGATGACTGATAATGTTACATCTGCTTCTAATAAAGCTTTTCGAACTTCTCTTATAGTATCTTTAATATTTTCTTCTGTAAGTCTTCCTTTATTTATAATTTTCTTTAAACTATTTGAAAGACGTTGAGTTAAATTTTCAAACATTATTTATTACTCACATTAAATTACTTAAAAACTTATTGAAGATAATAATTACGTTTAAAATATAATATTTATTAATTAAAAACTAATTATTTTTTACTTTTAAATATGAAACGTATAAGTTCTATCTTTAAAAATAATAAATTTTAAAAAATTTTTACTGTATTATTGGAGTGATATTTTCACTTGGATAACAGCCTAAAATTTTTATAAATTTAGTAATCTTTTTAATTTTCTTAATAACATCTTGCATCAATACTGATGATATATTGACTTGAATATCAATATAAAACATTTCTTCCCATGGGTTTTTATATAATGTTTGGGAAGTTAATTTTTTCATAATCAATTTTTTTTCTTTTAATATTAACAAAACTTTAGCAAGTGCTCCTGATTCTTGTCCTGTTCTAAATATTAATGTTGTTTTAGTTGGTATTTTTTCAGAAATTTTTATTGAATTTCGATTCAATATAACAAATCTTGTAATATTTTTTTCTTTATTTGCTAAATTTTTAGTTAAAATTTTTAACCCATAAATTTTACTCCCTATTTCACTTCCTAATGCTGCATTAGTTATCTCGTGATATTTAGTAATTTTTTTCATTGCGTCTGCAGTGCTTTTAGTATATTTAATTTTCCATTCTGGAAATTGTTTAATAAAATTACTACATTGTTGAAAGGGTTGAGGATGACTATATACTGTTTTAATCTTATTTAATTCAATTTTTTCAAGAGCAAGTAAACAATGATTGATAAAAATATTAATTTCTCCAATAATAAATAAATTAGTATTTTTTAAAAGATTAAAAACTTCGTGAATAGAGCCAGAACAAGTATTTTCAATGGGTAAAACAGCATAATCTGATTCATTGTTTTCAACTGATAGAATCACTTCCTCAAATGTTGAACATTCATTTGTAATACATTTTTGAAAATTTCGATCTGCGTATTCACAAGCAGCAATATGTGAGTAAGACCCCTTAGGTCCGAGAAATGAAAAATTAGCAGGAACTAATTTATGATTATCGCAAAATTTTTCTAATAACTTCTTTTGAGTTGAAACAGATTCTTCAATTATTAATTGGAATAATCTAGTTATATACTCAGATGTGAGATGATTTTTTTTGCCTAAAATTGTTAATTTTTGTAACATTTTTTTTTCACGTTCTAGATCTCGTATTGCTTGATTATTTTTTATTTTAGATTGAGCTATTTTTAAGACTAATTTTTTTCTTTCTGCTAATAATTTTACTATTTTTTTATCGATATTATTGATTTCGTTACGAAATATTAACAAAGAATTTTGAGTAGGCATAATTTATTACCTATAAAAGATATAATTTTTATGAATATAAAATAGAATTTTTTAAAAAATTTTATATAAAATAAATATAGCAAATTACATATAATTCTCAAAAAATATGATTGATGCAATCAAGTTAATTTTATAAAAAATGTAAAAAATACTTTAAAATATATTTTTAGCAAAATATGTTTACTATATCTTATTAATCCTAATCATAGTATTATTTTCTGTATAAAATAATTATTTTTAAATAGGTTTTATATGAAAACTTTTTCAGTTAAATCAGGTAGTATTAAAAGAAATTGGTATTATGTAGATGCAACTAATAAAATACTAGGCAGATTAGCAAGTGTATTATCATTTCGTCTTCGAGGAAAACATAAAGTTGAATATACACCGCATCTTGATACTGGTGATTATATTATTGTTATAAACGCTTCAAAAATATTAGTCACAGGAAATAAAAAAACTGATAAAATTTATTATCATCATACAGGTTACGTCGGTGGTATAAAACAATCTAGATTTGAGGAAATGATTTCTCGTCATCCAGAAAGAGTAATAGAAATTGCAGTAAAAGGTATGCTACCAAAAGGTCCTTTAGGACGTTCTATGTTTAAAAAATTAAAAGTTTTTTCTAATGAACATCATGAACATGTAGCACAATGTCCTCAATTTTTAAATATTTAATAAAAGGTATATAAAATAAATGATTCAGACTCAAAACTATGGTACTGGTCGTCGTAAAAGTTCTTCTGCTAGAGTATTTCTTAGATCTGGTAATGGAGAGATTATAGTAAATAAACGTTCTTTAAATGAGTATTTTGGTCGTGAAACTTCTTGTATGATTGTTCGTCAACCATTAGAATTAGTTGATATGGTAGATAAATTTAATATTTATATCACAGTAAAAGGCGGAGGTATTTCTGGTCAAGCAGGTGCAATTCGTCAAGGTATTACTCGTGCTTTGATTAAATATAATCAACTATTACGTTTTGAATTAAGAAAATCTGGATTTGTAACACGTGATTCGCGTCAAGTTGAACGTAAAAAAGTTGGTTTTCGAAAAGCTAGAAAACGTCCACAATTTTCTAAACGTTAAACCCAAACTAAGTATAATTAATTTTAATTTGAAAGAACTTGGTTTTTTAATGAACCGAGTTCTTTTTTATTTTACTAAATACTTGCTTATATCAAAACATAATTTTTTTATACCAGTTTTGTTTATTGAAGAAATAAAGTAGCATTTTTCATCTATTTTGAATTGGTGTTTGAGCTCACTAATGATTTGATTTAATCTTTTTGGACTTAATAAGTCTATTTTATTAAAGACTAACCATCTTGGTTTTTGGTATAATTTTAGACTATATTTTTTTAATTCATTTAACACAATATCTATATTATTTGCTGGGTGGAAATTGTTTTGAGGAACTAAATCAACAATATGTAGTAATAATTTGCATCTTTCTAAATGTTTTAAAAAATGGATTCCTAATCCAGAACCATTAGATGCACCTTTAATTATACCTGGAATATCTGCTATAATAAATTTTTTGTTGTTTTGAATAGTCACACTTCCTAAAATTGGGTTTAATGTTGTAAATGGATAATTTGCAATTTTTGTTTTAGCTCCGGATATTTTTGTAACTAAAGTAGACTTTCCAACGTTAGGCATTCCTAATGTTCCAACATCAGCAATTAAAATCAGTTCTAATTGTATATCTCTTTTTTCTCCTATTGTACCTAATGTGCTTTTTCTAGGACTTCTATTTGTTGAAGATTTAAATCTAGTGTTACCTAATCCATGCCAACCTCCCTTAGCAATTAATATTTTTTGTTTATCTCGAATTAGATCACCTATTATTTCTCTCGTTTGATAGTTTATTACTCTTGTTCCTATAGGCACGTCTATTTTTATATCATTCCCTTTTTTTCCAGAACATTTTCTACTTGATCCATTTTGTCCATTTTGTGCTTGAAATTTTTTTTTGAATCTAAGATCTATAAGAGTATTTAGATTATTATTAGCTTCTAACCAAACGTTCCCACCGTCTCCACCATCTCCGCCATCTGGACCTCCTTTAGGAACGTATTTTTCTCTTCTAAAATTTACACAACCATTTCCACCATTACCAGCAATAACTTGTATTATAGTTTCATCGATAAATTTCATTTTTTAATCCATGTATAATATTTTTTTATTATTAGCAAGTATTTTAATATTTTACAGTTTTTTTGATAAGATTAATTAATTTGTTAAATATATTATGTATTTTTTAATAAAAGGTAGAACCCCTGGAAAAGGGGTTTTTCATATATAAATGATTTATTATTTAATTAATAATATTTATGTATGTTCTTTTTTTTAATCCTCTTTTTTTGAATTCCACCTTTCCTTTTACAATAGCAAAAATTGTATGATCTTTTCCACAACCCACATTTTTACCTGGATGAAATTTTGTTCCACGTTGTTTAACAATTATACTTCCTGCTGAAATTAATTGACCGCCAAAACATTTAACTCCCAGTCTTTGAGCGTTAGAATCGCGTCCATTTCTAGTAGAACCACCAGCTTTTTTATGTGCCATTTGTTTAAATTTCTCCTGTGATATTAGTAATATCTATAATTTTTACATCAGTAAAATATTGACGATGACCTTGCTGTTTTTTATAATGTTTACGACGATTAAATTTAATAATTTTGATCTTTTTAAGACGACCATGATTTTGAATGTGAGCTTTTATTACCCCACCTGTGATAAAAGGAGTTCCAATTTTTATCGAATCTTTATCAGAAACCATTAGAATTTTATCAAATTCTACAGTTTCCCCAAGTGAATTATTTAATTTCTCTAATCTGATCACTTGATTTTTAATTGCTCGATATTGTTTTCCACCGCTTACAAAAACTGCATACATAAAACACTCCAGTTGTTTAAAATTTACTATTTTTATGATTTTTTATAAAAAAGAATTGAATTTTATAAAATTTTCTTTTAATAAGAATTAATTCTATATTACAGAAAAAATTAATTAAAATTATATAATTTTAATATTAGCTCCTAATTTATTTAATTTAGTAGGAAATGATTCGTATCCTCTAATAAGATGATAAGTATGATTTACTGTTGTTAAACCTGCAGCAATACATCCTGCTAATATTAATGTTGCTGATGCTCTTAAATCACTACAAAAAACATGAGAAGATATTAATTTAGGTATTCCATAACATATAATAGTATTATTTTTAATTTTTATTTTAGCACCCATATTAATTAATTCAGATATGTAAATAAAACGATTTTCAAATATAGTTTCAGTTATAGTGCCTATTCCATCAGAAATCGTATTCAATAAAGCAAATTGAGCCTGCATGTCTGTTGGAAATCCTGGATAAGGAGAAGTACAAATATTCAAAGATTTAGGTCTTTTTCCTCTCATATCTAATTTAATCCAGTCGTTTCCTGTGTTAATTTTTGCTCCAGCTTCAGTTAATTTTATCAGTACATTTTCTAAGTGTTTAGGTTCAGTTTTATGACAAATGATATGGCCTTGAGAAGCTGCTGCACCGACTAAAAAAGTTCCTGTTTCAATTCTATCTGGAATTACTCGATGTGCACCACCAGTTAATTTTAAAACCCCTTTAATATATATTTTGTTGCTACCTGCACCAATAATATTGGCTCCTATAGTATTCAAAAACTTTGCAATATCAACGATTTCTGGTTCACAAGCGGCGTTATCAATTACTGTAGAACCCTGAGCTAAAGTAGCAGCACTCATAATTGTAATAGTAGCACCGACACTAATTTTTTCCATTAAAATATATTTTCCCTGTAAACGACCTTTAACAGAAGCATTAATACAATCATCTTTTAAATTAATTTTTGCACCTAACTTTATTAAACCATTTAAATGCAAATCTATAGGTCTGCTTCCAATTTTACATCCTCCTGGTAAAAATATTTTAGCTTTTCCAAAACGTGCTAAAAGAGGACCCAATATCCAGATAGATGCTCTAATTTTTTTAATTAAATGATATGGAGCATAAAAAATATTTATTGAGCTTGCATCAATACATAATATTTTTTTATATTTTATTTTTACGCCTAAATATACGAGTAATTTGAGTGCTATATTAATATCGGTTAAATTTGGAACATTACTAATTTTAACTTTTTCTTCTGTCAATATAGTCATAAATAAAATAGGTAACGCTGCATTTTTGGAACCTGAGATAATAACATTGCCATTTAAAATTTTATTTCCTTCTACGTATAGTGTTCCCATAAATTAATCAATCTCTATTGTATTAATATAATTTTTTATTTTAATTGATAATCAGAATTACTTTTCTTATTATTATTTTCCCATTCTTCAGGTGTATAAGCCATGATAGATACGGCATGAATATGTTTTTCTTTGATCATGCTTATTAAAGGTGTGTAAACTATTTGTTGTCGTTTTACTTGAGTCGCGCCTTTAAAAATATTTCCTATAGCAATTATCTTAATAAAATTGCTATCTCCTGTAATATAAGTTTCTTTTAGATTTAATGTTGTAGAAAGTAATAATTTTATATCTTGATTATCCATTTTTTAATTTACTTTTAATTGAATAGGTAATGTTGTATTAAAATTTTAAATAAGAATTAATATTTTCTATTAATTGAAAATCTTAGTAATTAAGTTAATTAAGAATATACAAATATATACAACTAAATCTTTAAAATTTTGATAAATTTTATTTTTTACTTTAAAATAGATGAATATATTTTAATATAAAAATATATATTTTAAAAAAACATCAGATTGAATAAAAAAAATTTTTTTAAACAATTAGCTAAATAAATTTAATATTTTTATTTTTTATATATTTTTATTATCTATAAAATTCAATTAAATTTTATTAAGAAAAGCTTCTTTTTTGGAATCTTTAATTTAAAATTTTTAGCAAGAGATATAATATGAAAATATTGATAGTTAAGAAATTTCATAAAAATATAATTTAACATTTTTTTTAATTTTAAAAAATATTTTTTATTTTTTTAAGAGTTATTTTTAAAAATTATACAATAAAATAGTGGAGTATTTATATGATTAATTTAATTCCAATGACTGTAAGAGGGGCAGAAAAACTTCGTAAAGAACTTAAGAAATTAAAAAGCATAAAACGTCCTCGTATTATTACAGCAATAGCAGAAGCTAGAGAACATGGTGATTTAAAAGAAAATGCTGAATATCATTCTGCTCGTGAAGAACAAAGTTTTTGTGAAGGACGTATTAAAGAAATTGAGTCCAAGTTATCTAATTCTCAAATTATAGACATAACAAAAATATCTAATGATGGTCGAGTAATTTTTGGTTCTACTGTTGAAATTTTAAATATAAAAAATAATGAAAAATTTATTTATCAAATTGTAGGTGATGATGAATCTGATTTTAAAAAAAGTTTAATTTCTATTAATTCTCCAATAGCAAGAGGTCTCATTGGAAAAAAAAATAATGACATTGTAATTATACATACACCGGGCGGTGATGTTAAATATAAGATTTTAAAGATAGATTATATATAATTTTAAAAATTTAAGATAATTGAAAGTTTTGTAAAGTTTTTGATTAAAAAATTAATTTTAAAATAGTGAAAATATGATTTCTAAAAAAAAAACAAGTAGTTCTAATCGTTGGTTATTAGAACATTTTAAAGATCAATATGTCAAGGATGCGAAAAAAAATAATATACGTTCAAGAGCTTGGTTTAAATTAGAACAATTAGATAAAAGTAATAAATTATTCAAAACTGGTATGAATGTTATTGATTTGGGTGCTGCTCCTGGAAGTTGGTCACAATATGCTATTAGTAGAATAGGAAAAAAAGGACGTGTTATAGCTTGTGATATATTACCTATAAGACCTATAAAAGGTGTTAATGTTTTTCAAGGAGATTTTCGTAATAAAAAAACATTAAATTCAATGCTAAGTTCTTTAAGTAATACTACATTTCACTTGGTAATGTCAGATATGGCCCCTAATATAACAGGAATTTTTTCTATTGATATGCCGCGAATTATTGACTTGTGTGAGTTGGCATTAAAAATATCAAATTATGTGTTATCTAAAAATGGTATTTTTTTGTTGAAATCATTTCAGGGAGAAGGTTTTAATGAATTATATAAAGAAATTAAAATGTTATTTACAAAAATTAAAATTTGCAAACCTAAAACTTCTCGAACAAGATCTCGAGAGATATTCATTCTAGCAACCAGATAAAAATTATAATAGTCTGTGTTGTTTTTAAAATATAGATTCAATGAGAGGTTGTTCCTTTGAGTGACATGGTTAAAAACCTGATCTTCTGGTTAGTTATCACAGTTGTATTAATGTCTGTTTTCCAAAATTTTAATACTAATGATATAAATAATCATAGAGTTGATTATTCGACTTTTTTATCAGAAGTAAATCAGGATCAGGTCCGTGAAGCATATATTAATGGACGTATGATTAGTGTTACTAAAAAAGATAGTAGTAAATACACTACGTATATTCCTATTAATGATCCTAAACTTTTAGATAATCTTTTGATAAAAAGAGTTAAAATTATTGGAGCAACACCTGAAGAACCGAGTCTTCTAATTTCAATTCTTATATCTTGGTTTCCGATGTTATTACTTATTGGTGTTTGGATTTTCTTTATGCGTCAAATGCAAATGGGTGGTGGAAAAGGTGCAATGTCATTTGGAAAAAGCAAAGCGCGTATGCTATCAGAAGATCAAATTCAAACTACCTTTGCAGATGTTGCGGGATGTGATGAAGCAAAAGAAGAAGTTAGTGAATTAGTAGAATATCTTAAAGAACCTAGTCGTTTTCAGAAATTAGGAGGAAAAATTCCTAAAGGTATATTAATGGTTGGACCACCTGGTACTGGTAAAACATTACTTGCTAAAGCAATAGCTGGAGAAGCTAAAGTTCCTTTTTTTACTATTTCTGGATCTGATTTTGTTGAAATGTTTGTCGGAGTAGGTGCTTCAAGAGTAAGAGATATGTTTGAACATTCGAGAAAATCTGCACCATGTATAATTTTTATTGACGAGATTGATGCTGTAGGACGTCAAAGGGGTACTGGATTGGGTGGAGGACATGATGAGAGAGAACAAACACTTAACCAAATGTTAGTGGAAATGGATGGTTTTGACGGTAATGAAGGTATTATTTTAATAGCTGCTACTAATAGACCTGATGTTTTAGATCCAGCTCTTTTGCGTCCTGGTCGTTTTGATCGTCAAGTTATTGTAGCACTACCAGATATTCGGGGAAGAGAACAAATTTTAAAAGTACACATGAGAAAAGTGCCTTTGTCTAAAGATGTAGATCCTATGATTATTGCACGTGGTACACCAGGGTTTTCAGGTGCCGATTTAGCTAATTTAGTTAATGAAGCAGCCCTTTTTGCAGCTAGACTTGATAATCGTGTAGTTTCCATGTTGGAATTTGAAAGAGCTAAAGATAAAATGATGATGGGTTCTGAAAGAAGATCGATGGTTATGAGTGATTTTCAAAAAGAATCTACAGCATATCATGAAGCTGGCCACGTTATTATTGGAAGATTAGTACCTGATCATGATCCGGCACATAAAGTAACTATTATTCCTAGAGGACGAGCATTGGGTGTTACGTTTTTTTTACCGGAATCAGACACACTTAGCATCAGTCGTCAAAAGTTAGAAAGTCAGATATCCACTTTATATGGTGGTCGTTTAGCAGAAGAAATTATTTATGGTGCTAAAAATGTTTCTACTGGTGCTTATAATGATATTAAAATAGCTACAAGCTTAGCGCGAAATATGGTCACTCAATGGGGTTTTTCAGAAAAATTAGGTCCTTTATTGTACGCTGAAGAAGAAGGGGAAGTGTTTTTAGGACGATCAGTAGCTAAAGCAAAACATATGTCTGATGAAACAGCGAGAATTATTGATGAAGAAGTAAAATTATTAATTGAAATTAATTATAGTAGAGCTAAAAATATTTTGAATGAAAATATTGATATATTACATGCTATGAAAGAAGCATTAATAAAATATGAGACTATTGATGCATTTCAAATTGATGATTTAATGAAAAGAAAAGAAGTACGCAAACCAAAGGGATGGATTGAAACAGATATAAATAAATAATTTCTTTAATTTAGAAATATAAATATATTTTTATATGTTTTGCCAAAATTTTATTTTAAAAAAAAATATTAATTTTATAATGTTTAACATTCCTTCATTTAGTGTATCTTAAAATAAGATGAAGTGATAAAATTATTATAACTTCATCTTGTTTTTAATAGAAAATAAAATGTATTACAATCTATTGCAAAATATAATTATTTTCAAATAATATAGGAATGAAATCATTATGACTTTTTTGCAATATTTTAAAACAGATGGTATACGTGGGAAAGTAGGTATAAATCCAATTAAACCAAATTTTTTATTAAAATTAGGCTGGTCTATTGGAACAGTTTTAGGTAAAGATAAAACAAAAAAAATTATTATTGGAAGAGATACACGTGTTTCTGGATCTATGTTACAGTCTATTTTAGAATTTGGTATTTTATCTACAGGTGTATCTACTTTATTAGCTAACTGCATACCTACTCCAGCAATTGCATATCTTACTAAATTTTTAAATGCTTCTGCAGGAATTGTCATTTCAGGTTCTCACAATCTTTTTTATGATAATGGAATAAAAATTTTTTATAAAAATGGAATTAAAATTACTAAAAAAATAGAACTTTCTATTGAACAACAAATACAACATACTTTTTTTTATTCTCATTATACAAATTATGGTTGTTCTAATAACATCATAGATCCTGAAAATAAATATATTGAATTTTGTAAAGATACTTTTCCTAAAGATTTAAATTTATCAAAATTCACTATTATTTTAGATTGTGCTAATGGTTCAACTTTTAATATAGCACCTAAAATTTTTAAAGATTTAGGTGCGAAAGTAATTACAGTTTCTATTCATCCCAATGGAGTTAATATAAATAAAAATTCAGGATCTACTGATATTGAAAAATTAAAAAAAATAGTTTTATTAGAAAAAGCTGATATTGGTTTAGCATTTGATGGTGATGGGGATCGTGTGATTATGGTAGATCATTTGGGAAATAAAGTCGATGGAGACCAAATAATTTACATTATTGCAAAAGAATATTTAAAAGAAAAAAAATTAAAAGGTGGTGTGGTAGGTACTTTAATGACTAATATGGGTGTGATTTTAGCTTTAAAAAAACTTGGAATTCCTTTTTATGCTACGGAAGTCGGAGATCGTAATATATATAAAAAGATTAAAGAAAAAAAATGGATATTAGGAGCTGAACAATCCGGCCATATTATTTTGTTAGATAAACATTCTACTGGTGATGGAATTATTGCTAGTTTACAAGTTTTATTGAGTATGATTAATAATAATACGACTTTATATAATTTATCAAATCAAATAAAACTTTTTCCTCAAGTCTTGTTAAATATTTTTTTAAAAGAAGATAAAAATTTAGAACAAGATTTAAAAATAAAAAATATTCTTTTACAATATAAAAATATTTTAGGTAAAAATAGTCGTGTTTTAGTTCGTAAATCCGGTACAGAACCGTGTGTTAGAATTATGGTAGAAGGTGAAAATTATTTAAAAACTTACAAGTTAGCTCATGATATTAAAGAAACTATTAAATTACTTTAATTTATGTATTTCATAAAAATGCTAGTTATGATAGATTTTTAAAATAGATAATTTATATGTAAAAGTTTATATATAAATTTTTTATCAGAAATAAAATTTTTTTTAATAAATAAAGATTATGTATTAAATTAAAACATGAATGTATTACAAATAATAATATTATATAAAATAAGGAAATAATTTTTTATGTATTTGTTTTTTTTAATCTTTTTTATTTTCATTTCAATTTCTTTAATTTTTTTTATTTTACTGCAGCCAGGAAAGAGTCTGAATAATACAATTCATTTAAATACAAAAAATAATAGTAAGTTTTTCAGTGGTGCAGGAACAAATAATTTTATAACTAATATTATTAGAATTCTGTCTTTTTTATTTTTAGCAACAAGTATTATCTTATGTAATATTAACAGTAAAAAAATTAATTCAGATTTTTTTTGGGAAAATAATCATCAAAAAACTGTCACAAAAAAACATCTGTTAAATAAAAACTTTTTAAGTTCAGACATACCTAATTAATTATCGAATTTTTAGTGTAAAAAAATATATCATCGTATAACAAATTTTTACCGAGGTGGTGAAATTGGTAGACACGCTATCTTGAGGGGATAGTGCCGAATAGGCGTATGGGTTCAAATCCCATTCTCGGTACTAAGGTGCCATTGGTTTTTTTTAATAATTGTATCAACTTTTAAATTGATAATACTCAAGTATTTAATATATAAAAAATTTATCAATAATAATTTTATATACAGGGTGATAGCGCCTGAAACCCCGAATTTTCGGGGTTTTTTATTAGAATATTTATTCTAAATTATATAGCTTAATTCGTCTTTAAATATTAAATAATAATTAATTATATAAACTCTTGATTAATAAAAATTAGTGTATTAATTATCTAATTTCATAATTAAATTTTTTTGTAATTAATACATGTAAAATGAGTTGTAATTACTCATTTTAAAAATTTTTATTTTGAGGTTCTCTAAGATGAACAAAGAAATCTTAGCTGTTGTCGAAGCTGTTTCTAATGAAAAATCTCTCCCACGTGAAAAAATTTTTGAAGCTTTAGAAATTGCATTGGCAACAGCAACTAAAAAAAAACATGAACAAGAAATTGATATAAGAGTGAGTATTAATCGCAAGACTGGTAGTTTTACTACTTTTCGACGTTGGATGGTGGTAGAAACAGTTACTCAACCAACAAGAGAAATTACTTTGGAAGCAGCATGTTTTGAAGGTGAAAAAGTTTATCTTAATGATTATGTAGAAGAACAGATTAAATCTGTTGATTTTGATAGAATAACAACTCAAACTGCCAAACAAGTAATTGTACAAAAAGTACGTGAAGCAGAACGTGCAATGTTAGTTGAACAATTTCGCAAATATCTCGGTCAAATTATTACTGGTATAGTCAAAAAAATTAATCGAGATAATATAATGTTAGATTTAGGCAATAATGCTGAAGCATTAATTTTACGTGAAGGTATGTTACCTAGAGAAAACTTTCGTCCTGGTGATCGTATTCGTGGTATTTTATATGGAGTATATCCAGAAGCTCGTGGTGCTCAATTGTTTATAAGTCGTTCAAAAACTGAAATGCTTATTGAATTATTTCGAATAGAAGTTCCTGAGATTGGAGAAGAAGTTATTGAAATAAAAGCTGCAGCACGTGATCCAGGTTCTCGTGCTAAAATTGCAGTAAAAACTAATGATAAGCGTATTGATCCTGTAGGAGCTTGTGTAGGTATGAGAGGAGCTCGAGTACAAGCAGTGTCCAGCGAATTATGTGGAGAACGTATTGATATTATTTTATGGGATGATAATCCCGCTCAATTTGTTATAAACGCTATGGCTCCAGCTGATGTAGCTTCTATTATTGTAGATGAAGATCATCATACTATGGATATAGCGGTAGATACAAATAATTTAGCACAAGCTATTGGTCGAAATGGTCAAAATGTTCGTTTAGCATCTCAAATTAGTGGTTGGGAATTGAATGTTATGACTACAGAAGATCTTCATTCTAAACACCAAGAAGAAGCTCATGCTGCTTTTAATATTTTCAAAGAAAACTTAAATATAAATGAAAATATTATTAATATTTTAGTAAAAGAAGGTTTTTCTTCTCTTGAAGAATTAGCTTATATACCATTTAATGAATTATTAGAAATTAAAAATTTAACTGAGGATCAAGCAAAATTAGTACGTGAAAGAGCAAAAAATAGATTGCTTTTAATAGAATTGAGTAAAAAAACTAGCATAGTTAAAGAAAGAAAAACGGCAGATGATCTATTAAAAATTAATGGTATGAATACGGCACTAGCTTTACAATTAGCTGAAAAAAACATATTTACTTTAGAAGAATTAGCTGATCAAGGAATAGATGATTTAACTGATATTAAGAATTTAAATGCTGAACAAGCTGGTTTATTAATCATGACTGCTCGTAATATTTGTTGGTTTGGTAGTAATAAAGTTTAATAATAGGAAGAATAGTATGCCAGATATAAGTTTAAAAGTTTTATCTAATGAAATAAAAATTTCAATTAATGAATTAATAAAAGAACTATCTAATATTGGTATAGTAAAAACTCAAGATAATTATATTAATACAATTGAAAAAAATCTTTTATTAAAACATTTAGAATCTAAAAAAAAATATTCTTTAGATACTTTAATTCTACAGAGAAAAACACGTAGTACCTTAAACGTTTCAACTATTGGAGGAAAAAATAAGTCTATACAAGTCGAAGTCAGAAAAAACAGAACTTATATAAAAAATAATAAATTTGAAACTCAATCTTTATTGAATATGAAAAGAGAAATTAAACCTTCGATAAAAAAAACATTACCTATCAAAGATAAAGAAAAAAAATTTTTCAAGAAAAATGCTATAAATAATGATGTAGATAAAAAACATATAAACAATCCTGAAAAGATAGAATCAAATACAACTGATTTAAAATCTTTCAACTTAAAAAAATTGAATAAAGAAAAAATTTTAAACAAAGATGAAAAAAATAAGAAATTTAAAAGACAGGTAGAATCTAATTCTTTTGAATTAAACAATAAAAAAAGAACTAAAGAAAATACAGAGACCTGGTCTTCTCATCAAGAAGGAAAAAAAGATTATCATTTAACAACATTTTTACATGCACGTCAAGCTGAAGATGACAACGATAGAGAAGTAGAAACAGATAAAAGAAATCATGGTCGAGTTTTAAAAAATCATCGTCAAAGAAAAAGTAATAAAAATTTTCATAATGGAAAATACTATAAAGAAGAAATACGCATTTCTAATCGAAATAAAAAAAATAACAAACAAAAAAATAAACCTGTTTTATTACGACAAGTTTTTCAAAAACCTGAATCTATTGTGAATAGAGATGTTGTTATTGGCAATGCAATTTCTGTATCTGATTTAGCAAATAAAATGGCTATTAAAAGCGCTGAAGTTGTTAAAAATATGATGAACATGGGAATTACAGGTACGATTAATCATATTCTTGATCAGGATACAGCTCAACTTATTGCAGAAGAAATGGGTCATAAAGTCATTATACATCGAGAAAACGCATTAGAAGAATTAATCATGAAAGATCGTGATACAGGAAACAATGTTTCTGTTATTAGAGCACCAGTGGTAACTATAATGGGACATGTTGATCATGGAAAGACATCGTTGTTAGATTATATCCGTTCAACAAAAACAGCGTTTCATGAAGCCGGTGGAATTACACAAAATATTGGTGCTTATCATGTAAAGACTGATTTGGGTTCAATTACTTTCTTAGATACACCTGGACATTCAGCATTCACTGCAATGAGGTCTCGTGGTGTTCAAGTGACTGATATTGTTGTTTTAGTTGTAGCAGCAGATGATGGAGTAATGCCACAAACAATTGAAGCTATTCAACATGCAAGAGAAGCTAGTGTACCAGTCATAGTTGCTATTAATAAAACTGATAAAATAGATTCTGACATTGATAAGGTAAAAAATGATTTAACAAAATATAATATTCTTTCAGAAGAATGGGGTGGTGAAAATATATTTGTCTCTGTTTCCGCTAAAACAGGAAAAGGTATCAATAAACTATTAAATGTGATTTTATTACAAGCAGAAATGTTAGAATTAAAAGCAGTGCCTACCGGTATGGCCGAAGGTGTTGTTATAGAGTCTTTTCTTGATAAAGGTCGAGGACCAATAGCTACTGTGTTAGTAAAAAAAGGAAAATTAAACAAAGGAGACATAATATTATGTGGTTTTGAATATGGTCGTATTAAAGTTTTACGTGACGCAAATGGAGAAGAAGTTTTAAGTGCTGGACCATCTATACCAGTAGAAATTCTAGGATTATCTAAAGTACCTTTTTCAGGAGATGTAGTTACTGTGGTTCGCGATGAAAAAAAGGCGAGAGAAGTAGCTTCTTATCGTAAAGAAAAATCACGTGAAATAAAATTATCGAATCAGAATAGAATAAAGTCAGAAAATATGTTTGATAATATAAAAAAAGATAATAATTCTGAATTAAAAATTATTCTTAAATCTGATATACAAGGTTCTTTAGAAGCGATTTCAGGAGCTTTATTAAAATTATCTACTAAAGAAGTAAAAATAAAAATAATAGGATTAGGTATTGGAGGCATTACAGAGACAGATGCTTCTTTAGCATTAGCTTCAAATGCTATTATTTTAGGATTTAATGTTCGTGCAGATTCTTCTGCCAAAAAAATAATTAATTCCGAACATTTAGATCTTCGATATTATTCAGTGATTTATGATTTGCTTGATGAAGTGAAATCTGCTATGACAGGTCTTTTATCACCTGAATACAAAGAAAATATTATTGGTTTAGCTGAAGTAAGAAATACATTTAAATCTCCTAAATTTGGTTTGATTGCTGGTTGCATGGTTACAGAGGGAATAATTAAGCGTAGCAATCCTGTTCATATACTAAGAGATAATATAGTAATATATGAAGGTGAATTAGAATCATTACGTCGTTTTAAAGAAGATTTAAATGAAATACGTAATGGACTAGAATGCGGAATTGGGATAAAAAATTATAATGATATACGCATTGGAGATATTATAGAAGTTTTTGAGGTTAAAGAAGTTAAAAGAATATTATAAACTATGATGTATATTTTATAAAATATTTAATTTGGTAATATAGTTATGGAAAAAGTGTTTAATCGATCTCTTCGTATTGCTCAAGAATTGCAAAAAAAAATAGCTTTAATTATACAGTATTCACTTAAAGATCCGCGTATTAAAACGATTATAACAGTTTCTGATGTGCAAGTTTCTAAAGACTTATCTCATGCTCAAATATTTGTCAGTTTTTTACAAAGTGATAATAAATTAAATATAAAAAAAAAAATAATGATCTTAAATAAATCTTCTAGTTATATTCGTAGGTTATTATGCAAAAAAATGAGATTGAGAATTATTCCAAATATTATTTTTTATCATGATGATTCCTTTTTAAAAGGTAGTAAAATTTCTTTTATTTTAGAAAATTTAGAAAAAAAAGAGTAAAAAATATATTTTGTATCAATAAAATAAAAGGAAAATAGATGTTTTTTTATAAAAAACGCAGTGTTCATGGGTTATTTTTACTAGATAAACCTCAAGGTATTTCTTCTAATAACGCTTTACAGAAAGTTAAAATTATTTTTAATGCAAAAAAAGCAGGCTATATTGGTACTCTAGATCCTTTAGCTACAGGTATGTTGCCAATTTGTTTCGGAGAATGTACAAAATTTGCACATTACTTGACTGAATCTAATAAACGATATCATGTCATTGCTAAATTAGGTGAAAAAACATCTACATCTGATTCTGATGGAATTATCATAAAAAAGCGTCCTATTTTATTTAATTCTTATAAACTTGATTTATCTATTAAGGAATTAATTGGCTCAATTGAACAAATTCCTTCAATGTATTCAGCTATTAAATATAATGGCATACCGTTATATAAATATGCACGTAAAGGCTTGATTATTAAACGTAATAGCAGAAAAGTGACAGTTTATGATATATATTCTATATGTCAAGAAAATAATTTAATTGAATTTAAAATATTCTGTTCAAAAGGAACATATATTCGTACATTAATTGATGATTTAGGAGAAAAATTAGGTTGCGGTGCTCATGTTATTTTCTTGAGGCGCTTACAAGTAGCTTCATATCCTTATACTCAATTAGTAACAATTTCTGATTTATATAAATTATTAAATGAAAAAAATATAAATAATTTTAATTCTTTTGAAAATATAGATAATTTATTAATGCCAGTAGATAGTCCTGTATCTTTTTTGCCTAAAGTATATCTTTCTTGCAAACAATCATATAATTTTAGATTAGGACAAATAGTAAATTTTTGTTCTACTACAGAAAACAGTTTAGTGCGTGTAATAGAAGAAGAAAATAAAAAATTTATTGGTTTAGGAAAAATTAATATGGGAAAATTATTAATTCCATACCGATTGGTTTCTGAATTTACTAATTAAGTTATTCACTATTAAATTTAAGATTAGCATGATATTATTTTAAAATAACTTAATCAAGTTAAGAGTGATTTAATAGAGTTTTAAATATCATGGAGTGTTATTATATGTCTTTATCTACAATAGACACAAAAAAAATTATTTTAAAATATGGTAAATCCGAGCATAATAGTGGAGTGACAGAAGTACAAGTTGCATTGTTAACAAATCAAATCAATCATCTTCAAACACATTTTTCTGAACATAAAAAAGACCATTGTAGTCGTAGAGGTCTTTTAAACATGGTTTCAAAACGTCGTAAGTTATTAGATTATTTAAAGAAAAAAAATATATCTCGTTATACTGCTTTAATTGAAGATCTACATTTAAGACGATAAATAATTTTTATAAAAATGATAAAATTAAAAATTTTATATTAATAAAAAATAGATTTTTTACAAAGGGCTTTATTAGCCCTTTTTTTACATTTTTATTTAAATTTTCTGGTTAAACACTAATTTTTTTGTCGTTCATAAAAAAATTTTAAGAATGTAGTTTATTTTATTGAAAAATTAGTTTCATGTTAAGGATATTATTTTGCTAAATCCAATTGTACGTAAATTTCAATATGGGCAACATACAATCACTTTAGAGACAGGGGTGATCGCTCGACAGGCTACAGCGGCTGTCATGGCTAGCATGGATGATACAGCTGTTTTTGTAACTGTTGTAGGACAAAAAAAAATACATGCAGGACAAAAATTTTTTCCACTTACTGTTAATTATCAAGAACGTACATATGCAGCAGGTCGTATACCTGGTGGTTTTTTTAGAAGAGAAGGACGACCAAGTGAAAATGAAATATTAACAGCTCGATTAATAGATCGACCTATTCGTCCATTATTTCCTAAAAATTTTTTTAATGAAATCCAAATAATTGCTACAGTAGTATCAGTTAATCCTCAGATTAATCCCGATATAATTTCAATTATAGGTGCATCTGCAGCTCTTAGCTTATCAGGAATTCCATTTTATGGTCCAGTAGGTGCTGCTAGAGTAGGTTGTATTAACAACCAATATATTTTAAATCCTATTAGTGATGACATGAAAAATAGTTCTTTAGATTTAGTAGTTTCAGGGACACAAAATGCTATTATTATGGTAGAAGCTGAGTCTAAAATACTTAGTGAAGAAAAAATTCTTGGGGCTATTGTATTCGGTCATCAACAACAACAAGTAGTAATTAATAATATTCGTTCTTTATCAAATGAAGCTAGCAAGTTGCCTTGGGTTGTATCTTATCCAGAAATAAATAAAACATTAGAATCAAAAATAATTGATTTATCTGAAAAAGACATAAGCAATGCTTACTTTATTTTTGATAAGCAAGAAAGAGTTGAAAAATTAAATAATCTTAAAGACAATATAATTAAATTGTTTTTAGAAGAAAATTCAAATATAGATACATTAGAAATAGAAGATATTTTTCAAAAAATTGAAAAAAAAATTGTGCGCAAACGTATATTAAGTAATCAAACACGTATTGATGGACGTGAAAAAGATATGATTCGTGCTTTAGATGTTCGTACTGGTATTTTACCTCGAACACATGGTTCTGCTCTATTTACTAGAGGAGAAACTCAATCTTTAGTTTCTGTAACTTTAGGAACATCTCGAGATGCACAAAACTTAGATGAATTATTAGGAGATAGAATAGATAATTTTTTATTTCATTATAATTTTCCACCTTATTCTGTTGGAGAAATAGGAATGGTAGGTTCACCTAAAAGACGAGAAATTGGTCATGGTCGACTTGCAAAAAGGAGTATTTTAGCTGTAATGCCTAACTTAGATAGTTTCCCTTATACTATTCGAGTGGTATCTGAGATTACTGAATCTAATGGTTCTTCTTCTATGGCTTCTGTTTGTGGTGCTTCTTTAGCCTTAATGGATGCAGGAGTTCCGATAAAATCTGCTGTTGCTGGAATAGCGATGGGTTTAGTCAAAGAAGGGGATAAATATGTATTACTTTCAGATATTTTAGGTGATGAAGATCATTTAGGTGATATGGATTTTAAAGTTGCTGGTACAGAAGAAGGAATTACAGCTTTACAGATGGATATGAAGATAGAAGGAATTACTAATGAAATTATACATTCAGCTTTAAATGAAGCGAGATTAGCTAGATTACATATTTTAAATGTAATGAATCAAGCATTAAATCAATCTAGAAGTGAAATTTCTGAATTTGCACCGCGCATTCATACTATAAAAATAAATCCTGAAAAAATTAAAGATGTTATAGGAAAAGGAGGTTCTGTCATTCGTATGCTGACTGAAGAAACTGGAACTATCATTGAAATCGAAGATGATGGGACAGTAAAAATATCATCTTCTGTTAGAGAAAAAGCAAAAAATGCTATCCGCAGAATTGAAGAAATTACAGCGGAAATTGAAGTAGGTCGTATTTATTCTGGAAAAGTTACTCGAATTGTTGATTTTGGTGCTTTTGTCTCTATTGGTTTAGGAAAAGAAGGTTTAGTGCATATTTCACAAATTTCTAATAAAAGAGTGGATAAAGTATCTAATCATTTAAAAATTGATCAAATAATATCTGTAAAAGTCTTAGAAATAGATCGTCAAGGTCGTTTAAGATTGAGTATTAAAGAAATAGATGATTCAATTGTTTCTAATAAATCAATAAATAATACTATTATCTGATATAATTATTTTAGTTTAATATTATTTATATTTTTTTAATAAAATATAGATTTATATCTTTTCAAATAGTACCATATGAATAGAAACAATATAAAAATTAATTCATTTTATTTTACTATAATCATTATATAATATAGATATATAATTTTTAAAAAAATAAACTTCAATAAGTTGCTAATGTTGTTTTTTATAAACATTTTAATATATAAAAAATCATTAGCAATAACTAATAAATATTATTATTGATTTTTAAAAATTTCAATTATTTTATTTTTTAGATCATTTAATTTGAGCCGGTTCACACTTTTCAATGAGAATAAATAAATATTTTCATAATGAGCTATGTAGACTGGCTGCTGTAACTTAAAAGGCATATCTACTGCATGACTCATATTGAAAGCACATTTTCTTTTCTTGGTTTAAATCCTTTTCTTATTCAATCTTTAACTGAAATGGGATATGTTAAACCTTCTCCTATTCAAGCAGCTTGTATTCCTTTACTTTTAGAAGGACGAGATGTATTAGGAATGGCGCAAACTGGAAGTGGTAAAACAGCTGCTTTTTCATTACCACTATTACATAATCTTAATATTAATTTAAAAGCGCCTCAAATATTAGTATTAGCTCCCACAAGAGAATTAGCAGTTCAAGTAGCGGAAGCATTTTCAGACTTTTCTAAATATATGATTGGAATACATGTTTTACCTTTGTATGGTGGTCAAAGATATGAACTTCAATTACGTGCATTACGACAAGGACCTCAAATTGTTGTAGGAACACCAGGTCGATTGTTAGATCATTTAAAAAGAGGGACACTTAATCTTTCAAATTTACATGGATTAGTTTTAGATGAAGCTGATGAAATGTTACGCATGGGGTTTATAGAAGATGTAGAAACAATTATGGCCCAAATTCCAAAGGAACATCAAACTGCATTATTTTCAGCAACAATGCCTGAAGCAATCCGGCGTATTTCAAAACGATTTATGAAAAATCCCCAAGAAATAAAAATACAGTCTAATATTACTACACGACCAGATATTAAACAAAGTTATTGGATGGTATATGGTCGAAAAACTGATGCATTAATTCGTTTTTTAGAAGCAGAAGATTTTTCCGCCACAATTATTTTTGTTAGAACGAAAAATGCAACTTTAGAAGTTTCTGAAGCATTAGAACGTAACGGATACAATAGTGCAGCATTAAATGGAGATATGAATCAAGCATTACGAGAACAAACTTTAGAAAGATTAAAAAATGGTAGATTAGATATCCTGATTGCTACAGATGTTGCAGCACGTGGTTTAGATGTTGATCGTATTAGTTTTGTTATTAATTATGATATTCCTATGGACTCAGAATCTTATGTTCATCGTATAGGTCGTACAGGTCGAGCAGGTCGAGCAGGTCGAGCACTATTATTTGTTGAAAACCGTGAACGTCGTTTGTTGCGTAATATAGAGCGCACTATTAAACAGTCTATCCCAGAAGTTCAATTACCTAAAATAGAATTATTATGTCGAAGACGTCTTGAACAATTTGCCAAAAAAGTACAACAACAATTAGAAAGTCGTGATTTAGATGAATATAGTGCTTTATTAGACAAGTTATATTCTACAGATGATTTAGATATAAAAACTTTAGCTGCTGCTTTACTAAAAATGGCTCAAGGCGAACGTCCGTTAATTATTAAACCAGATTTAATAAAGCGTCAATCTCGAGATTCATTATTTAAAGATGACCGTCGACGTGAAGATAATCGAAATAATCGACCACGTCGTGAACGTCGTGATAATAAAGAAATAGACTTATATCGTATTGAAGTGGGTCGCAATGATGGAGTTGAAGTACGTCATATTGTTGGTGCAATTGCTAATGAAGGCAACATTAATAGTCGTAATATTGGTAATATAAAACTTTTTTCTTCTTATTCAACGATTGAATTACCTAAAGGAATTTCTAAAGATTTATTGCAAATCTTCACTCGTACTAGAATTTTAAATAAACCAATTAGTATGAAACTATTACGAGATTCAAGAAGCTATGAAACTAAGATATCCAATCGTTCTGCATTTAATAGAGATAAAAATAGTAATCGTCGTGTTTCTGAAAATAGTTTGAATAAATCTCATGTATCTAAAAAAAATGAACTTAAGTCATCTTTTTTTCGTCGTAGAAATATTTAATTTTTTAGTTTTTATGCCGCTTTGCGGCATATTAAATAGATTTTTATCTAAAATCAAATAACTTATAAAATAAATAATATCCATAAGATTATTTCTTGGATGCGATAGCCTCAATTTCTATTTTTACATTTTTAGGTAGTGCTTGAACTTCAATACAAGATCGAGCCGGAAATTTTGACTTATGATCGATAAAAAATTTTTTATAAACTTCATTAATAATATCAATTTTTTTTAAATTAGTAGTAAAAACTGTAGTTTTTATAATGTTTTGCACTTCAAATCCTGAATGAACTAAAATTGATTTTATATTTTTTAATACAAGATATGTTTGTTCCGCAATATTCTCTGGTATATGATTAGACACAACATCAATAGGTATTTGTCCTGATAATATAATAAAATTGTCAATTTGAATAGCTTGTGAATAGGGTCCAATAGGTTTAGGAGAATTTTTAGTGTTAATTATATGATTCATAGAGTGTCGCTTATATGTTTAATAACTGGTATAGTTAAAAATATTATTGATATGATAAAACTATGTTTTTAGAAAATTCTTTTTCACAATATTTGCATTTTAAGTTCATATTACAAAATTGATCTTTTTTAAAAATAAAACTAGAAGCTATAAGATTATGATTACTAACACAATTACTATTTGGACAAATTAAAATTCTATCAATTTTCTCAGGTAAAGTTGGAAATACTTTTCTTACTAGATTATACCCATTAATATAATTTACAGTAGCATGTGGAGAATAAATTGCTAATTGATTAATTTGATCATCACTGAGAAAAGTATTCTCAATTTTTATAATATCTTTTTTTCCTAATTTTTTAGAAGGTAAATTTAAACCTATAGTAATACGTTTTTCTGTTTCAGTAAATCTAAATAAAGATAGTAATTTGAAACCAATGTGTGCAGGAATATGATCAATAACGCTACCAGATTTTATGGCTTCTACTTGAAGTTTGTTTATTTCCATTTTTTATAAGTGTTTTTCTATTAGTACTAGAGATAACAGTGCCTGACGTGCATAAATACCATTTGCTGCTTGTTTAAAATACCAAGCATAAGGTGTGTAGTCAACATCACGGTCTATTTCGTCTATACGAGGAAGAGGATGTAATATCTTCATATTACTACGTGCATTTTTTAAAATTTTAGCATGTAGTACAAACTTTGATTTTGCATTTGCATACTCAGTAGAATCTAATCTTTCTTTTTGAATTCGAGTCATATAAAGAATATCTATTTCAGAAATTATCTCTTCAATATTTTTATGTCTTTTCCAGTAAATTTCTTTTTTATCAAGCATATTGTTAATATAATTCGGCATTTTTAAAGCATCAGGTGAAATAAAATAAAATTTATTATTATTAAATTTAGCTAATGCTTGTGTCAATGAATGTACTGTTCTTCCATATTTAAGATCTCCGACTATAGCTATGTTTAAATGGGTAAGTCTATCTTGAGTTTCTTGTATAGTAAATAAATCTAAAAGTGTTTGTGTAGGATGTTGATTTGCTCCATCTCCTGCATTAAATATTGGTATTTTATTAGAAAACTCTACAGCTAGACGTGCGGATCCTTCTTGAGGATGTCGAATAATAATTGCATCTACATAAGAACTAATGACTGAAATAGTATCTGCTAATGTTTCACCTTTTTTTTCTAAAGAAATATTATTTCCATCAGAAAACCCTACTATTGAAGCTCCCAATCGATAAATTGCAGTTTCAAATGATAAACGAGTACGAGTTGAGGCTTCAAAGAAACAGCTAGCAATAATTTTGTTTTTCAATAAATGAGGTTGTGGTTTTTTCTTAAGCATTGCAGATTTATTTAACACTAATTCTAATTCATTACGTTGAAGATCATTAATTGAGATAATATTTTTTTTATATAGAGAATTTCTCAAATTTTATTTTCCTTGATTATTGAAGAAAACATAATATTAAATGCTTCTCAACAGTATAAAGAAACTAAAAAATATTGAGTTTTTTATAATTATTTTAAATAATTTATTATATTTGTTTAAAAATTAACCGTTTTTAATAAACTAGATACAAGGATAGCTTTTATAGTATGCAATCTATTTTCCGCTTGTTCAAAAATAATTTTTTGGTTTTTTTGAAAGACTTCATCTGTTATTTCCATGCCGTTTTCAAAACCATATTTTCTTAATATAGATTTACCAACATAAGTTTTTTGATCATGTAAAGCTGGAAGGCAATGTAACACCTTTACTTGTGGATTATTAGTCATGTCTAACATTGAAGGATTTACTTGATAAGAACTTAATAAATTAATTCTTTTTTCCCATACTTTTTGAGATTCTCCCATAGAAACCCAAACGTCAGTGTAGATAAAATCTACATTATTAACTCCTTCAATAATATTTTCAGTACATATTATATTTCCTTTTTTCTTTTTTGTTTGTTCTTGACAAAGTTTAAATAGATTTTTTTCTGGCCAACATTCTTTAGGAGCAACTAAACGTAGATCTAATCCAACTAATGATGCAGCTTCTAATAAACTATTTCCCATGTTATTATGTGCATCTCCAACATAGGCGCATTTTATTTTATGGAATTTTTTTTCTGGAAAAATTTCTTTTATAGTAAGTAGATCAGCAAGTAATTGTGTGGGATGAAATTTTTCAGTTAAACCATTCCATACTGGCGCTTTTGAATATTTAGCTAAAATTTCTACTGTTCTATGATTATGACCTCGATATTGAATACCATCATATAAACGTCCGAGTATTTTTGCTGTATCTTCGATTGACTCTTTAGTTCCAAGGTGTGTACTGCCAGGACCAAGATACGTAACATTAGCTCCTTGATCAAATGCGGCTACTTCAAAAGAACACCTTGTACGAGTTGATTCTTTTTCAAAAATTAAAGCAATATTTTTTTTATTAAGAAATTGAATTTCTTGATTATTTTTTTTATATTTTTTAAGTTTTTGAGCTAATATAATTATGTTTTGTAGTTCTAAAGAAGTAAAATCTAGTAGTCTCAAAAAATCGCGTTGATAAAGATCATTCATATTAAAGTCTCGGCATCAAATAAAAATATATTTCTCACAACTTGAAATTGAAGAAAAAGTATTTTTATAGTATATAATATTTTTAACTAAACTTAAAATTATCATAATTGTTAATACAAAAATAAAAATTATATTTTTAAAAATCTAGAATATATAGCAATATAGATAAATAAATGTTGTTCATTTGATAAAAATATAGTAATTCAAAAATATTTTTTTATATTAAATGTTTTTTATTACATTAATTAATCAATTTTATTAAAAATAGAGAAAGCATTATGAATTTTTTTATAAAAAATTGCAAATTAGATAAAGAGAAAACTGATTGTATAGTAGTTCCCGTTTTTGATCTATGTGAACTTTCTCATTCTGGTTGTTATTTAGATAAATGCAGTAATGGTTATATAACTTCCTTAATAAAATTAGGTGATATTCAAGGAAAAATAGGAGATACATTGATGTTATATAAAATTCCTAAAATTTTTTCAAAAAGAATATTGCTAGTAGGTTGTGGAAAAAAAGATGAAATAAATAAAGTACATTTAAAAAAAATATTCAAAAATACTATAAATATTTTAAAAAAACTTTCTATAAAAAATGTTATCTATTCTTTGTCTGAACTAAACATTAATAATAATATATATTGGATGATTAGAATAGCTGTACTTTCAATAAAAGAATTTTTATATAAAGTTATTAAAATAAATAACACTAATGTAGATAATATTAATATAGATTATATTACATTAGATATTTCAAAAAAAAATAATTTATTTATAGCAGAAATAGCTTTAAAACATGCTTTGGCAATTGATTATGCCATTACATCAGCAAAAAATTTAAGTAATTTGCCACCTAATATTTGTAATCCTCTGTATTTATCTCGTAAGGCTAAAGAACTTTCTGAAAAATATAAAAATAACATTATTGTTGAAGTAATTGATATAAAAAAAATGAAAGAATTAGGAATGAATGCTTATGCAGCAGTGGGCGATGGTGCAAAAAATAAACCATTTATGTCTGTAATAAAATATTCTGGAAATAATATTATTAATAATAAAACAATCGCTTTTGTAGGGAAAGGTTTAACATTTGATTCTGGTGGTATATCTATTAAACCTTCATTTAACATGCATGAAATGAAGTATGATATGTGTGGTGCTGCAGCAGTATATGGAGTTTTAATTATGGCAGCTGAATTAAATTTGCCTTTGAAAATAATAGGAATTCTATCTGGTTGTGAAAATATGCCAGGAGGCTATGCCTTTAGACCTGGAGATGTTTTAACTACTATGTCCGGTAAAACAGTAGAAATATTAAATACTGATGCTGAAGGACGTTTAGTTTTATGTGATTCGTTAACATATTTAGAACGTTTTTCTCCAAACATAGTAATTGACATTGCTACATTAACTGGAGCTTGTGTTACAGCGTTAGGAGAATCAGTGAGTGGACTTTTTAGCAATAATCAAGAACTTGCAAATCAATTGCATTATGCTTCAGAAGAAACAGATGATAAAATATGGTCTTTGCCATTGTTTGAAGAATATCAAAAAAAATTAATTTCTAATATTGCAGATTTTTCTAATGTAGGACAAGGCCAAGCAGGTGCTATAACTGCTGCTTGTTTTCTTTCTAAATTTACAAAAAAATATAATTGGGCACATTTAGATATCGCTGGAACTGCATGGAAATCTGGAAAAAATGGAGGATCAACAGGACGTCCTGTTGAATTGTTATGTCAGTTTTTATTAAATCAGTCAAATTACATTTATTCTTAATTTTATCAAATAAAATTTTTTTTAATTAAAATACTATCTTTGTAACATGGCAATATCGCCTTTTTTTATTAAAAAATAGTCAAATAAAATGGAAAAAACTTATAACCCTAAAAATATTGAACAATCTTTATATAGTTTTTGGGAAGAAAATGGGTACTTTAAACCTAACAATTTAGGGAAATCAACTTTTTGCATGATGATGCCTCCGCCTAATATTACAGGAAGCTTGCATATGGGTCATGCATTTCAACAAACGATTATGGATATATTAATTCGCTATCATAGAATGCAGGGTAAGAATACGTTTTGGCAAGTTGGAACAGATCATGCAGGAATTGCGACACAAATTTTAGTTGAACGTCAAATTTTTTTAGAAGAAAAAAAAACTAAAAAAGATTATAGTAGAGATGATTTTATCAAAAAAATTTGGTTATGGAAAAAAAAATCTAGTAATATTATTACAAAACAAATGCGACGTTTAGGAGTATCTGTTGATTGGGATCATGAAAAATTCACATTAGATCCTGATATTTCTGTTGCTGTTAGAGAAGCTTTTATTATATTTTATAGAAACAACTTAATTTATCAGAAAAAAAGATTAGTACATTGGGATTCAAAATTAGAAACTGTAATTTCAGATTTAGAAGTTGAACATCGTTTAATAAAAGGGAAAAAATGGTTTATTCGTTATCCCATTCTTGAAAATAATAGTTATGTAAAAAATGAATTAAAACATTTAGTAGTTGCTACAACTCGACCTGAAACCTTGTTAGGCGATACAGCTATTGCTATAAATCCTAAAGATAATAGATATAATAAATATATTGGACGGTCTGTTATATGTCCTTTAACGAATAGAAAAATTCCTGTTATTGGAGACAAATATGCTGATACAGAAAAAGGAACTGGTTGTGTAAAAATTACTCCGGCACATGATTTCAATGATTACAAAGTAGGATTGTATCATAAATTGCCAATGATTAATATTTTTACTTTTGATGGACGAATTAATTCTATTTTTGAAATTTATAATTATAAAGGCGAGAAATCTGATGAATATAGTACATTTATTCCATATCAATTTCAAAAATTAGATATTTTTTCTGCACGTATTGAAATTGTTAAAGAAATTAAAAAATTAGGGTTATTAGAAAAAATAGAAGAATGTAATATCACTATTCCTTATAGTGACAGAAGTGGTGTTATTATTGAACCAATGCTTACAAATCAATGGTATTTAAAAACGTCAAAATTAGCTAAAGTAGCTTTACATGCTGTAAAAGATAAAAAAATTAAATTTATACCAGAACAGTATGAAAGTATGTATACATCTTGGATGAATAATATTGAAGATTGGTGTATTTCTCGTCAATTATGGTGGGGTCATCGTATCCCAGTATGGTATGACAATAAAAAAAATATATATATCGGACAAAATGAAAAAGAAATACGTCAGGAATACTCTATATCAGAAAATACATTATTAAAACAAGAAAGTGATGTATTAGATACTTGGTTTTCTTCTGGATTATGGACTTTTTCTTCATTAGGATGGCCTAAAAAAACTACATTTTTAAAACTTTTTCATCCTACTGATGTTTTAGTAAGTGGTTTTGATATTATTTTCTTTTGGATTGCTAGAATGATTATGTTAACAATGTATTTTGTTAAAGATATACATAATAATCCTGAAGTACCTTTTAAAAATGTTTATATAACAGGATTAATTCGAGATGAATACGGGAAAAAAATGTCTAAATCAAAAGGAAATGTAATTGATCCTTTAGATATGATAGATGGAATTTCTTTAAATGACTTAATCAAAAAAAGAACAAATAATTTATTACAACCAAATTTATCAAGTAAAATTATTCAACGAACTATTCAGCAATTTCCTGAAGGCATTAAATCTACTGGTACAGATGCATTACGGTTTACTTTTTCTGCATTAGCATCCAGTACACGCGATATACAATGGGATATGAATAGATTAAAAGGGTATCGTAATTTTTGCAATAAACTTTGGAATGCTAGTCGCTTTGTTTTAATTAATACAGAACATCATAATTTTTCAAAGTTTGATGTGAAAGATAAGATGTTGTTAATAAATAAATGGATTTTAATAGAATTTAATGACACGGTAAAATTATATCGTGAGTCATTAGATACCTATCGTTTTGATATTGCAGCAAATATTTTGTATGATTTCATTTGGAGTGTGTTTTGTGATTGGTATTTAGAATTTGTAAAAATAGTTATTAAAACAGGTTCTTCTGAAGAGATACATTTTACTAAAAATATGCTTTTGCATATTCTAGAATTGCTTCTGAGATTAGCTCATCCTATTATTCCTTTTATCACAGAAATAATTTGGCAACGTGTCAAATTAGTTAAAAATATTCAAGAAAATACAATTATGTTGCAATCTTTTCCGAAATATAACTCGGAATTGTTTGATAAAAAAACATTGATTAATATGAATTGGATTAAAAAAATAGTTACTTTCTTAAGGAATATTAGAATTAATATGAATATTAGTTCTAAAAAATTGTTACCGTTATTTTTATACAATACTACTTCCGAACAAAATAAGATTATTAAAGAAAATATTTTACTGATAAAAAACATATCTTTTTTAGATAGTGTTACAATACTGTATCAAAAATATGATAAAGATTTATGCATAAAAGAGATAATAGATGGAGCAGAAATTTTAATTCCTATACTAAAATTAATAGATAGAGAGGTAGAATTAAAACGATTATTAAAAGAAGAAAAAAAAATTCAAATTAATATATTAAAACTTAAAAATAAAATATTAAATAAAGATTTTTTAGATTACGCTCCAAAAAATATAGTAATTCAAGAAAAAAACAAGTTATTAAAATTAAATGAAACACACGTAAAATTATCTGAACAAATAAAAATATTAGCAGATTCATTTTGAAAAAAATAATGTTTGTAGTATTTTCGTGTCTATATTATTTTTTATTTATAGTAATTATAGGAAATTTAACATGTCGATTTTATATAATCTGATTTCTAAAAAAGAACTAAAAAAACGTATTTTTTCTGAAACAGAACCGCGTTTAACATTATCTTTTTATAAGTATTTTTCTATTGAAAACACTCAAGAATATCGTGATGAATTTTATAAAAATTTCAATAAATATAATGTTTTAGGAAGAATTTATATAGCTACTGAAGGTATTAATGCGCAAATTAGTATTCCAAAAAAAAACTATTTTCTTCTAAAGAATTTTTTATATAATTTTAATTTAGAGTTAAAGAATTTACGTATTAATAAATCATTAAATAATGAAAAATCTTTCTGGTTTCTTTCAGTCAAAGTTAGAGAGAAAATTGTACAAGATGGAATTAAACAGGATTTTTTTAACCCAAAAAATGTTGGAACTTATATTAAATCAAAAACAGTTAATTCAATGTTAAGTGATAAAAAAATAATATTTATTGATATGAGAAATTCTTATGAATATGCTATTGGTCATTTCGAGAATGCGATAGAAATTAAAAGCTTAACTTTTAGAGAACAATTAAAAAAATTAATACCATTGATGAAATATGCTAAAAATAAAAAAATTGTTATGTACTGTACAGGTGGTATTCGATGCGAAAAAGCTAGTGCTTGGATGCGTTTTAATGGTTTTAAACATATTTACCATATAAAAGGAGGTATTATTGGTTATGTGCATGATGCTCGAAAAAATGGATTACCAGTTCTTTTCAAAGGAAAGAATTTTGTTTTTGATAATCGAATGGGTGAAAAAATTTCAGATGAAATTATATCATTTTGTAAACAATGTAATCAACTTTCTGATACTTATGTTAATTGCAAGTATAATTCGTGTCATCTTCTATTTATTCAATGTGAAAAATGTTCTATTAATTTTAAAAATTGCTGTTCTTCAAACTGTATGGAAAAAATATAATTGCGATCTATGCATGCATAATTTTGAGAAAGGTATTATTTTATAAACTAATGCCTCTAATAATGTATTTAATATATTTTATACATGTTAAAAACTAGTTTTTACATTTTAGTATTTATAATACTTTTTTCTAAATTTTCCCAAAATAGTATTTCTTTTTCTAATTTTTTTTCTTGTTGAGCTAACATTTTTAGCATTGGTAATTTTTCTTCTAATTTTTTTTTAAAAAAATTAGGTTCATTCACTTGTTTTTGTAATTTTTTAATGTTAATTTCAATTGTTTCTATCCTATATAATATCATATCAATTTCTTTTTTAAAATTATTTTTAATTTTGATATTTAGATTTGTTTTTAATTTATTTTTTTGTATTTTTTCTTTTTTTAAATTGTTTTTTTCTTTTTTTAAATCAGTATAATTTCCAAAATAGGTCTTGATTAATCCATTTCCTTCAAAATACCAACATTTTTTTACTGTGTTATTGATAAATGTTTCATCATGACTAACAATTATAACAGTACCTTGATAATCAATAATAATTTTTTCTAATAACTGTAGAGTTTCTAAGTCTAAATCATTTGTAGGTTCATCAAGAATTAAAACATTACTTGGTTTTAAAAACAATCTAGCTAAAAGTAATCTATTACACTCACCACCTGATAATGTTTTTACTAAAGATTGTAATTGATTAGGTTTAAAAAGAAAGTTTTTCAAATATCCTATTATATGTTGCTCTTTTCCATTTAATATGATTTTTTCTTTTCCGCAAGCTATATTTTCTAAAATAGATTTGTTTGGATTCAATATAGATCTATTTTGATCAAAATATGATATTTTTAATCCTGTACCTGTGTAAATTTTACCTTTATAGGGTTTATGTTCCCCTATAATAATCTTGATTAATGTACTTTTTCCACACCCATTATCACCAATTAATCCTAATTTATCACCATGTTGAATAATTGATGAAAAATTTTTTATAATGACTTTATTTTTAATTAAAAAATCTATATTTTCTAATTTAAACAGTATTTTTCCTAAATAATTTTTAGATTGATTAATTTTGATATCATTTAGTTTCTCTATTTTTGTATAATTTTCATATTTTCTTCGCAATATTTTTAAGTTTTTGACTCTTCCTTCATTACGAGTAGAACGTGCTTTAATACCTTTTCTAATCCATTCTTCTTCTTTTTCTAGATTTTTATCAAATAATTTTTTTTGTATTTTTTCAATACGATTACTTTCATTTTTTAGCTTTATAAAATTTTTATAATTACCTGGCCAAGAAATTAGTTTTCCTCGATCAAGATCTACAATACGTGTACATATATTTTGAATAAAATTTCTATCATGTGATATAAACAATATGCTTCCAGAAAATTTTTTTAAAAATTTTTCAAGCCATTTAACTGTGTTAATGTCTAAATGATTTGTAGGTTCATCAAGTAGTAGTATATCAGGTTCTTTTATTAAAATACGACCTAATGCGGCTTTTCTTAATAGACCTCCTGATAGATGAGATAATAAAGTATTTTTATTTAATTTAATCATTTCAATCATTTTTTCTATTTTCACAGCTTCTTTTATATTTTTTTTTTTACTTATTTTATATTTGCTTAATCCTGAACTAATGAAATCATATATAGAAATATTAAGATTTTTAGGATTTTCTTGTGGCAAATAAGCTGTTTTTATATTTTTTTTATAAATAATATTTCCATGATCTAATTCTTGTTTTTTATTAATAATTTTTAATAAAGTAGATTTTCCAGCACCATTTTTACCAATCAAGCATACTCTCTCATTTTCATTGATATATAGTGTGCTATTTTTTAATATTTCTAAATTACTAAATGATAGACAAGCATCTTGAATATTAATTAAAGACATAAATTTTTCTATCCTTGAATTTATTTTACATGTTTTATTAACCAGGAATGGTAAATATTGGAATTTTTTAAAAAATCTTTTGATTGTATTTTTTTCGTAATTTTTTGTATATGTAATTTTATTTTTTTAATATAATTAAAATTAACTTCAAAATTTCGTGTAGAACTTGAAAAGATAATATAACCATCATAACGTAAAATTTTTTTTAAGTTAATGATTATATCTAGATAATCTCTTGTTAAATCAAAATCTTGTTGCATTTTTTTAGAATTAGAAAAAGTAGGTGGATTTATAAATATTAAATCAAATTTTTGATTAGTTTTTTTGATCCATGTTAAACAATCTGATTGAATAAAACGATGTTGAGAACCTGTTAAATTATTAAGAGACATATTACGCATAGACCATTTTATATAAGTATTAGAAATATCTACACTAGTTGTGCTATTTGCTTCTCCTAATCCAGCATAAACAGTGGCAGTTCCAGTATATGAAAATAAATTAAGAAAATCTTTTCCCTTAGCCATTGTTCCTAATAATTTTCTCACGAGTCGTTTATCTGAAAATAAACCAGTATCTAAATAATCTGTCAAATTTACTAAAAATTTCGCATGATATTCTTGAATAGTAATAAAATTATTACTATTAAATAATTTTTTATACTGTGTTTTATTTTTGTTCTTTTGTCTAGTTTTTAATATAATATTATTTATAGGAATAGATAATATTTTTTTAGTATAATAAATAGCATGGCATAGTCTTTTGAATGCTTTATTATAATTGATTAGTTTTGGTGCTTTATACTCTTGAATTACTATCCATTGATGATAAATATCTATTATTATATTGTAATTTGGTA
Source organism: Buchnera aphidicola (Macrosiphum euphorbiae) (assembly GCF_005237295.1). Classification (NCBI taxonomy): domain Bacteria; kingdom Pseudomonadati; phylum Pseudomonadota; class Gammaproteobacteria; order Enterobacterales; family Erwiniaceae; genus Buchnera; species Buchnera aphidicola. The sequence goes on along the minus strand of NZ_CP033006.1, from coordinate 400,772 downwards.
AATCTGCGTTATAAACACGAAAACACTCTAATTTTTCTAGATTAGCCCATTTTTTTAATTTTTTAAAGTTTTTATTTAATCTATCTTTAAATTCATTGTTTTTAATATTTGAGTTTTTCAAGAAAATTGAAAAATTTCTTTGAAAACAATTTAATGGTCCGTTTCTAAAACAATATTCTTCATATGATTGCATTTGCAAAAATTTTAACAAAAATATTGATGAACTAAATATCGATAATTTCCAATTTTTAAAATATTTTTTTGATGCTATGCCTAATTGTATATATAAACCGACTAATTGACTTTCAGTTTGAGATCTTTCTCCATACGGTGGATTACTTAATATAATTCCTACTTGCTCTTTATTATAAATATTTTTTAAATTATTTAAATTTTTTGTTGAAAATTGAATTATTTTTAACACGCCTGCATTTGATGCATTTATTTTAGCTTTTTTTATAATTTCAGAGTTATAATCATATCCTATAAAATAATTTTTAAAATATTTTTTTATTCCAATTTTAAATCTTTCTTCTGCTTCTTTGACAACTTCTTTCCATATATTTTTATCATATTTTTTCCATGATTGAAATCCCCATTTTAATCTTTTTAATCCAGGAGCTCTATCAGAAGCTATCATAGCTGCTTCAATTAAAAGTGTTCCTGAACCACACATAGGATCTATCATGGGTGTATTTTTTTTCCAACCTGAACTTAATACAATCGCTGTTCCTAAGTTTTCTTTAATAGGAGTAGAATTGCAAAATTCACGATATCCTCTTTTATTTAAAGATTCTCCACTTAGATCTAACATAATATGTAATATATTATTGTTTAATAATACTTTGACTCGAATATCAGGTTTGATAAGGTTTACACTCGGACGAGAAGAATATTTTTTTTGGAATTGGTCAACAATTGCATCTTTAGTTATTAGTGCTCCGAATAAACTATTGCGAATAGTATCATTAGTTCCTTTAAAATTAACTAAAAAAGTATTGTTTATATGAAAAATTTCAGTCCAACTAATATTATATACATTCTGATAAAGATCATCGCTATTTTTTATAGTAAATTTTCTTATGCATAAATAAATACGTGAAGCAATTCGACTCCACATTAAACTTTTATATAATAATAAATCATTAGATTCATAATAAATTCCTCCATTTATTATCTTTATATTTTTAGCGCCTAAAGATAAAAGCTCTTTTTCTAGCAATTTTTCAGTTCCAAAATTTGTACTTGCAAATAAATTATTCATTTTTATTTTTTATTATTAGTTATATAAAATTAAAAACTATTTTGATGACATATTTAATATTTTTAGATATATAATATACGCTAACTATATAGTTAAATTAATAATTATATTTATTTTAAGTTTTTTATAAAATTTAATTGATTCTTTAGATTTAAAAAACTTAATTTTAAGAAATTACCAATAGAAATTTTATATTTTATTAATAATTTTTTTTATTAGTTTAGGACCATGATATATTAATCCAGAATAAATTTGTATTAGAGTAGCTCCTGATGCAATTTTTTCTTTAGCTGATTTTATAGAATTAATACCACCGACTCCAATAATAGGGATTTTTTTTTGTAAATTTTTTGATAATATTGAAATTATCTCAGTGCTTTTTTTTTGCAAAGGAAATCCACTTAAACCTCCTTTTTGTAAACTGTTTTCTAATCCAGATACTGATGAGTGATCTACTGTTGTATTAGTTGCGATCACTGCATCTATTTTATATTTAATTAATTGTTTTGAAATATAAATCAATTCTTTTGTTGATAGGTCTGGTGAGATTTTAATTGCTATAGGAACATATTTTAAATATTTTTTATGAAGTTCTTTTTGTTTTTTTTTTATTTGATATAATAAATTCTTAAAAAGAATTCCATATTGTAAATTTCTTAAATTTATAGTATTAGGTGAAGAAATATTAATTGCGATATAGCTAGCATAACAGTAAATTTTTTCTATACATATTAAATAATCATGAATTGCATTTTCAATCCTAGTATTTTTATTTTTTCCAATATTAACACCTATGATTCCTTTGAAATTTGATTTTTTTATATTATTAATTAAATTGTCTATCCCCAGATTATTAAATCCCATTCTATTAATTATACCTTCCATAGGAATTACTCTAAAAACTCTAGGTTTTGGATTTCCAATTTGAGGTAAAGGAGTAACAGTACCTACTTCAATGAAACCAAATCCTAATTTTGATAAAGAATGTATATATTCTCCATTTTTATCTATTCCTGCTGCAGTACCAAGTTTATTTTTAAAAGTTAAACCCATGCATTGAATATTTTTTGATGGTATTCTAGTTTTACAAAAAAAAAATTAAATAGCAGAATATTTTTAATATTGAGATATTTTAATGTTAAAAAATGAGCTTTTTCAGGTTCTATTAAAAATAACAGTTTACGAATTAAATAATAAAACATTATAATTCCTTTTTGGTGTAGGATAAAATTCTAAAAAAATTATAATAAACATATTCTATAAATATATAAATTAGAATAATTTTATTTTATATACTATTTTTTTTAAAGATATTATTTTTTTGAAAAATTGATAACTTTTTTATTTATGTTATATTTTTATAAAAGACCTAAATAATATTTCTTTTGAATTCTTTTATTTTATTAAAACATATTTTATTAAAACATATTTTATTAAAACATATTTTATTAAAACATAAAATGAGCATGATGATTGTCGTATATATGGTTATTGCAGATGAAAAAATAATAGAATAAAAAATAAACGAATATTATGAAAAGATATGATTATCCAATAGTAAAAACATTGCTCGATACTGATGCATATAAACTTCATATGCAACAAGCTGTTTTTTATCATTATAAAAATGTAGATGTAGTTGCTGAATTTCTTTGTAGAGGAGATAATTTTTTAGGTTGTTATGCAAATATTTTATTAGAACAGATTAACATGATGAGATCTTTATCTTTAAGTCATGAAGAATATACTTATATGACCTCTTTCCCATTTTTTAAGAAAGAATATTTACATTGGTTAAGAAAATTTCGTTATAATGTTTCACAAGTAAAAATCAATAACTATCAAGGTCAATTACATATTCGCATAAGTGGGCTATGGAAAGAAGTAATATTATGGGAAGTCCCGATTTTAGCTTTAATTAGTGAGGTTTTTCATGGAAATTTTTCTCCAGAAATTAGTTCTAAATCTGCTGTACAATATTTAGATAATAAACTGATAAAATTTTTTAAGCATACTAAATATATAGATTTATCTCGTTTGAAAATTGTTGATTTTGGTACAAGAAGAAGATTTTCTTATAATGTGCAGTATTCTATTGTTAAAAGGTTAAAAAAGAATTTTCCTTTTTTAATTGGATCTAGTAATTATCATATAGCTCGTGTATTAAAGATTAAACCAGTTGGAACACAAGCTCATGAATGGTTTCAAGCGCATCAACAAATTGGAAAAAACTTACAAGATAGTCAAATTTTAGCATTACAAACATGGTTATATCAATACAAGAATCATTTGAGTATTGCTCTTACAGATTCGATTACTATGGATGCTTTTTTACAAGATTTTAACTTACATTTTACTTCTGCTTATCAGGGAATCAGACATGATTCAGGAGATCCTGTAGAATGGGGTGAAAAAGCTCTTAAGCATTATGAAAAATTAGGAATAGACCCTTGTACTAAAACGTTACTATTTTCTGACAATTTAAATTTTAATAAGATTATATTTTTATATAAAAAGTTTAATAAGAGAATTAATGTTATTTTTGGAATGGGAACAAAATTAACTTGTGATATTCCATATGTAAAACCACTGAACATTGTTGTTAAATTAGTAAAATGCAATGGAAAACCTGTTGCTAAAATATCTGATAGTCCAGGAAAAACATTTTGTTTAGATCGTAATTTTTTAAAGCATTTATGTGAAGTGTTTAATGTACCATTAAAAAATAGGTAAACTATAATTTTTTTATTATCGATTAACATTTTTTTAAAATATAAAAAAATTTTTACTATTTTAAAATTTTATTTCTATAATAGTCTATTTTTAAAAATAAGTAATAAGTATAAAAGGGAAGAATTTATGAGTACAGTATCAATATCAGATATATATAAAGATGATATTATAGTAAATAGTTTTATTACTGTATGTGGATGGGTCCGGAGCCGCAGAAGCTCAAAATCTGGCTTCTCTTTTATTACAATTTATGATGGTTCGTGTTTTGATTCGATACAAGCGATTGCGAATGATAATTTACCTAATTATCACAAAGAAATATTGCATTTAACTATTGGATGCTCTGTTATACTAACTGGTACATTAATATTATCAATTGGAGATAAACAAAAATATGAAATTCAGTTAACAAAAATTGAGGTTTTAGGTTGGATTGAAAATCCAGAGACTTATCCGATATCTGCTAAAAAACACAGTGCAGAATATTTAAGAGAAGTAGCACATCTGAGATCTAGAACAAATTTAATAGGCGTAATAACGCGAATAAGAAATCATACATTACAATCGTTACACCGTTTTTTTTATAAGAGAGATTATTTTTGGGTTCCAACACCTATTATAACTAGTTTAAATACTGAAGGTGCTGGAGAAATGTTTCGTGTTTCAACATTAGACATGAAAAATGTTCCTAAGAATAAAGATGGATCCGTTGATTTTAAAAAAGATTTTTTTGGAAAAGAGTCTTTTTTAACTGTTTCGGGACAGTTAAACATAGAAACATATGCTTGTGCTTTATCTAAAGTTTATACTTTTGGTCCTACATTCCGAGCTGAAAACTCTAATACTAGTCGTCATTTAGCAGAATTTTGGATGCTAGAAGTAGAATCAGCTTTTACTAATTTAAATGATATATCAGATTTTGCTGAGTCTATGTTAAAATATGTTTGCAAATCTCTTTTAAAAAATTGTATGTCAGATATTAATTTTCTTAAAACGTATATTAATAATGATATAGTTAATCGTCTAGAACAACTATTGTCAGTAGATTTTGTGCGTATAGATTATGCAGATGCTGTGAACATTTTACTTGATTCTAAGATGCAATTTAATAATTCTGTTTTTTTAGGTGTTGATCTGTCTTCTGAGCACGAGCGTTTTCTTGTAGAAAAGTATTTTAAAATTCCAGTAATAATAAAAAACTATCCAAAAGAATTAAAAGCATTTTATATGAGATTGAATGACGATAAAAAAACTGTTGCAGCAATAGATTTATTAGTTCCTAATATTGGTGAGCTAATAGGTGGTTCTCAACGTGAAGAACGTATTTCAATTTTAGACGAACGTTTGTTAGAATTAGGATTAAAAAAAGAAGATTATTGGTGGTATCGAGATCTTCGTCGATACGGTACAGTACCCCACTCAGGTTTCGGAATGGGTTTTGAACGATTAATCTCTTATGTCACTGGAGTAACAAATATAAGAGATCTTATTCCATTTCCACGTACTGTTAATAATGCTCATTTTTAACTAAAATATTTAATATTTACTAAATAATTTTTTTATTTAAGTATTTATATAAATATAAAAAATATATAAAATTCATAGTTATTTTTTAATAATATATTGATATTGATTTAAATTATTTTTACTAAAAGGTAGTATAAAAAATTATGACAAATCATAAATCTTTAGCAATTGTAATACCAATGTTATTAGCTGCCAGTAATGGAGTTAATGCTTTAGATATATTTAATAAAAACGGTAATAAACTTAAATTATACGGTAGTATTAATCCTAATCATGAGTTATCTCATGGTTTTTTATCGACTAAAATTACATCTCATAACGATGATACAAATGCTATTTTAGGTCTTTCAGGAGAAATAAATATTACTGATGAATTATTAAGTTATGCTACTATTGAATATAAAACTGATTTTTCCGCACCAGAGGAACTATTAAATAAACAACAGTCTAATACTGTACGGTTAGGATATGCTGGTTTTAAATATGGTAATTGGGGTTCGATAGATTATGGTCGTAATTATGGTATTTTTCATGATGTACAATCATTAACTAATCATACGCCATATATTAATAAAGACAGTGTATTTTCTTATAATGATAATTATATGATAGGAAGAAATAATAGCTTACTTACTTACAGAAATAATGATCTTTTTGGTTTAGTTAATGGAGTCAGTTTTGCATTACAGTATCAAAATCAAGATAAAAATAGAGCAGAACTTCAGCAAAATGGTACTGGCTGGGGTGCTTCTTTAAAGTATGAAACTGATGTTGGACTGACTGCTATTGGTTCCTGTTTTTCTTCTGAAAGATCTCCATCTGATAAAGGTAATCAAGACGAAAAGCTTCCTTCTGCAGGAGCATATGGATTGGGTTTTAAATATGATGCTAATGATATATATATCGCAGCTTTTTATGGTGAAGCACGTAACTTAACAACACCATCTATTGATCAAAATAATGCGCCTAATGAACAACCATATATCAATAAAACACAAAATATTGAAGCTATTGCAGAATATGATTTTCATTCCGGCTTTCATCCTTCCTTAAGTTATTTAGATTCTAAGGGACAAAATTCAAATACAAAAGATTCATCTAATAATTCAGATTTGGAATTAGCAAGACAAATTAATATTTCTACTCGCTATGAGTTTAATAAAAATATTTCCACATATATGAATTATAAAATTAATTTGTTAAAGAGTGATGATCCTAGTAAAAAAACTAAGAATCCTATAGATAACACTATTGGTGCTGGAATAGTTTATCATTTCTAATTTTTTGAGAATATATATTTTTTTAAAATTAATTTAAAAATTTTTAATAACAATTAAGAGTTAGAACTTTCTACTGGCATAAAAATAGAGAAATCTATTTTTTTATATTCAAAAAATAATTAATTTTTTGAATTATATAAATTTCAGTAGAAAGGGCTACTCTTCTTGACAATAAAACACTTTTTCTTATTAAAAAAAACTAGTTTTCAATTTTTTTATATAGCAAGAAAATTAATTTTTAGGATATAAAAAATATTTTTCTATATATAATATTTTTATAAGTACAATCTTTCTTTTTTCATAAATACTATTTCTCCTGTTTCAACTAGTATTAATTCTATTTTTAATGAAAAAAGTTTATTTTTACCGGAAATACAGCTATGAAGATAATATTTTACGTGATTATTACGAGATAATAATAGTGCAGTACTGGTATCTAGTGTATTTTTTATTTGCAATACACCTAATTCTTTTTTATAATTTTCAATTATTTCTGTTTTAAGCAAATTAATTTTATGATTTTTTTCAGTAATTTTATTTTTGATTGAATCTGTTAGTTTGTTTGTATCTATAAACATGTTAGTTTCATTTTTTAGTAAATCAATAAAAAATAATGTATTATTAACAATAAATATATTTTTAGATTTTAATATTTCTAAAACAATATTTTCTATAGTTGAATCAAAGTTTAAAAGAGAAAAATTTGATGTTTTTGTTTTTTTAAAATCTTTCTTGATTTCTTTAGAAAAATCACAACCATGTATAAAAAATATAAAAAATAATATAGATAGTAAATTTTTACTCAAATTTTATCCTTCAATTTATAAAATAAATAGCATTTTAAGAAGTTTTAAAATATAAAAATCAAGAAAACGATTTAAGTTTTGCACCTCCTAGTAAATGCATATGAAGATAATTGATTTCTTGACCTCCATTTTTATTGCAATTAATAACAATTCTATATCCTTCTTGACTAATATTTTCTTTTTTTGCAATTTGAACAGCAATATCAAACATATGCGCTATAACCCATTTATTTTTCTTGTGAATATCATTTGATGATGCAATAAAAACATTAGGTACAATTAATATGTGTACTGGTGCTTTTGGTTGTATATCTTTGAAGGCAGTAATTGTTTCATCTTGATAAATAATATTTGCTGGTGTTTTTTTTTCTATAATATTTTTAAAAATCAAATGATCTTGCATAATTAAAATTCCTTATTTTTACACTTTCTTTATATATTCATCCATTGCTGTTTTAATGTTTTCAGATCTTGTTCCAAAAACAACTTGTATTCCTGAACCTGCAATTATTACTCCTGCTGCCCCAATATTTTTTAAATCTTTTTGATTTACTTTTGATATTTCTAGAATTGTAATTCTTAATCTGGTAATACAGGCATCTAGATTTTTAATATTATTTTTTCCACCTAATGCCGTGATAATATACGGTGCAATTTCATTATCATTTTTTTCTAGTATATTATTTTTAATATTTTCTCGTCCTGGTGTGTTTAAATTAAAATTAATAATTAATAAATAAAATAAAATGTAGTATAATAATCCATAAAGTATACCAATAATTGGAAAAAGAAATATATGATTACTATTTCCACTTAACACTACAAAGTCTATAAAACCATGTGAAAAACTAGTTCCTGCGCGCATATCTAAAAAAATACATAATGGAAAAGATAATCCAGCTAAAAATGCATGGATAATATATAGTACTGGTGCAACAATAATAAATGAAAATTCAATCGGTTCAGTGATTCCAGTTAAAAAAGCAGTTAATGCAGCTGAAATCATAATACTACCTATTTTAGTTTTGTTTTCTTTTTTAGCTGTATGCCAAATTGCTAATGCAGCACCGGGAAGACCGTACATTTTAAAAATGAAACCTCCTGATAAATTTCCAGCTGTAGCATCACCTGCCATGTATCTAGCAATATCTCCATGAAATACTTGCCCTATAGAATTAGTATATTCTCCAATTTGCATTTGAAATGGAACATTCCATATATGATGCAATCCAAATGGTACCAGTGCTCTTTCTACTAATCCATATAGAGCAAAAGCAAGGATAGGATTTTGATAAGCAGCCCATTCAGAAAAAATTTGAATTCCATGACCTATTGGAGGCCAGATTATAGATAATATTATACCTATTAATATCGCAGATAATCCTGAAATAATAGGAACAAATCTTTTTCCAGCAAAAAACCCTAAATATTCAGGTAATTGAATACGATAAAATTTATTAAACATATATGCTGAAATTGCACCTGCAATAATACCTCCTAATATACCAGTATCAGAAAGATGTTTATCTTTGATGACATCAATAGTTGTATTCAAAATAATTGGTTCAACTGAAGTTAATGTTTGTATTAAAATTCCATAAGATACAACTGCAGCTAATGCTGCAACACCATCATTTTTAGTAAAGCCGAGAGCTACACCAATTGCAAAAATTAACGGCATGTTGCTAAAAACAGAACCTCCTGTTTGAGCCATAATTTGAGAAAGAATCTCTGGTAATAAACTAAAATGTGCAGATCCTATTCCCAGAAGTATTCCTGCAATAGGTAATACTGAAACAGGTAACATAAGTGATTTACCAACCTTTTGAAGGTTTGCAAATACATTTTTAAACATATAAAAAAAACTCCTAATTATATATAAAATTGTTAAGATGAATTGTAAATAATATATATTATATTTTTTTTGAAAAACTTATTTTATATTAAGTGTAAGATTAAATATTAAATTTACTATACATTAAATAATGTATAAAAATTATTTGTTGTGATTTTTGCGAGTATATTTACATCTATTTTTTTTAATATAGAAATTTTTTTTGCTATATTAAATAAATATGCAGGTTGGTTTTCTTTGCCTCGATAAGGCACTGGTGATAAATATGGTGAATCTGTTTCTATTAATAAACGATCTAATGGTATTTTTTTTATTGTATCGCAAAGTTCTATAGAATTTTTAAACGTAATTATGCCAGAAAAAGAAATATAAAAACCGATATCTAATAATTTAAATGCAGCATCACAATTTCCGGTAAAGGAATGTAATATTCCGATGCATTTATCTGCATTTTCTTCTTTTAATATTTTTATAGTGTCATTTATAGCATCACGAGAATGCACTATAATGGGTTTTTTTAATTTTATTGCAATTCTAATATGTTCTCGAAAAAAATCTTTTTGTATTTTTTTAGTTTCAGATGAATAATAATAATCTAAACCAGTTTCACCTATAGCTATTACACGTTTTATTAAAGATAATTCTTTTATTTTATCAGATAAGTTCTCTATTCTATGAAAAGTATCAAGTTCTTTTTGACAATTTAAGGGATGTATACCACAAGAATAAAAAATAACTTTGTATTTTTTAAATAATTTTGTAATTCTATAAAAATTATTTATAGAAGTTGATACCGTTAAGAAATTTTTTACATAATTTTTATAAGATTTTTTTATTACATCATCTATATTTTTATGTAATAAATGATAATTTAATCTATCAAGATGACAATGTGAGTCAATTAAGAACATAATCTTCTCTCTTTTATATAAAAATTAAATTTCTAATGTCAAATTTAAAATTTTTTCCCATTTTAGCAATTGTTCTAATAATAATAATTCATGATTGATTCCGGGTATATTTAATAATCTATATTTACAATGCATCCAAGTCCGAATGCTAACATCTAAAATAATGTTTGTATAATTGCAAGCAAGAAATTTAATAAATTCTATTTGATCAAAATTAGTTAAATGGTTTTTTTCATTAAAATTAAATTTAATAGAATCGAATAATATAAAACATATCCAATCAATTTTAATTGTATTATTTTTTTCTTGTAGTAGTGGTAAAATGTTTAATAAATCTTTATTTTTAAAAGCATTATATAAGTATTTATAAAAATTTATTCTATCCACCCATAAATTGCTATTAAGAAATTTTTTTGCAAATAGAGGAGAACCTTGATTTATACGTAGTGCCGTTAAATTTGATCTAGTTTTTTTTATGTTTTCTGTTTCTAACCACTTTAAACTATCTTTTTCTGTTGGAGTAAATAATTTATAGATAAGACAACGACTATTAAGTGTAGAATGTAAAGTTAATTTTTTATAATTTACAAGAAAAAACCAAGTTTTTTTAGGTGGTTCTTCTAATGTTTTTAAAAAAGCATTAATCGCTGATTCTGTTAATTTTTCAGTATCTGATAAAAAAATGATTTTAGAACCACCCTGTTGAGCACATTTAAATATTTTTTTATTAATTTTTCTTATATTTTCGACACTAAATATATTATTTTTTTCAGCTATAAAATTATGCCAATCCGGATGATTATTTGATAACATTAATTTACACCCATGACATTTATTACAAAAATTTATTCCTACACGTTTTAGACATAATAGCCACTTACTAATAAACCAAACTAATAATGATGCTCCTATGCCTCTTTGAGTATTTATCAAGATTGCATGGTGAGCTTTTTTTGTTTGATATTGTCGTATAATACTATTATATGGTTTTATTAACCAGGGGTATAATTTCATATCACTTGTTTATTAAGCCAATCTAATATTTTTTTTTTGATATTTTGAGTCACTTTTTTAATATTTAAATTAGCATTGATTGTTATAATTTTGTTATCTAATTTTGCATTTTTTAAATAACATTTTCTAGTTTGATTAAAAAATTTCAAAGATCTTTTTTCAATTAAGTCTAATGTATTGCGTTTTGATGCTCTTGCTAAACCGATTTTTGGAGATACATCTAAGTAAATAGTTAAATCTGGAATAAAATTATTTAAAAATAAAGATTTTAATTTAGTAATTTTTGTTTTTTTAATACCTAAACCTCCGCCTTGGTAAGCTAAAGAAGATAAATCATGACGATCAGAAATTACCCATGCTCCATTTTTTAATGCAGGTTTTATTTTTTTTTCAACCAATTGTATTCTTGCAGCATACATTAATAATAATTCAGTTTCTTTAATAAGATTATCAGTATTAAATTGTTTTTTTATTAATTTTCTTATATCTTCAGCAATAGGGGTACTGCCTGGTTGACGTACTAACAGTATATTTTTAATATTATATTTTTTTAATATATTTTTAACACATATACATGCATTAGTTTTACCTGCACCTTCTAAGCCTTCGATTGCAATAAATTTATTTTTTATCATTATTTTGTAAAATTTTTATTATTCAATTATGGTGATGTGTAATTTATATTAAATTTATATTTATAAAAAATCGAAGTATTTAATGTTTATTTCTTAAAACAATATTAATATTATTTATTTTTTTGAATAGTGATTTTTAACATAATCAATTGATTTTTGTATTGTGTTAATTTTTTCTGCTTCTTCATCTGATATTTCAATATCAAATTCTTCTTCTAAAGCCATAATTAATTCTACTGTATCAAGCGAATCTGCACCAAGATCATCTATAAAAGATGCTTCATTAAAAATCATCTCTTCTTTTATATCTAGTTTTTCAATAATTATTTTTTTTATGCGTTTTTCGATATTTTTCATTTTTATTATTTCCTTGGTATTTCAAAAATTTATATAATACAATATATTATATCATATACATGCCACCATTTACATGCAATGTATGACCTGTTATGTATGATGATTTATTTGAAGTTAAAAAAATAACAGCGTCTGCTATTTCTTCTGTTTTTCCTAATCTTTTCATAGGAATATTAGATATATATTTTTTATGTTGAATTAAATTTAATGTGTTAGTGAAATCTGTTTTAATAAAACCTGGAGATACAATATTAACAGTAATACCTTTAGATGCTACTTCTAATGCTAGTGATTTATGAAATCCAACCAGTCCTGATTTTGAAGCACTATAATTCACTTGTCCTTTATTACCTGTATAAGCAATTATTGAACTGATAGTAATAATCCTACCTTGTCGTTTTTTAATCATTGATCGAATAACAGATTTTACAAGATAAAACACTGATGATAAATTAATTTTTATTACATCTTCCCATTCTTTGTTTTTCATTTTTATTAATAAATTATCTTCTTTAACTCCAGCATTGTTAATTAATATATCAATAGATATTTTTTTTTTATAAATTTCTTGAATTTTTTCTGTAATGGAATCAGTATTATTTAAATTTAAAATTATACCAAATCCATTTTCTTTTAAATAAGAATTAATAGCATCTACTCCATGTTTAGTAGTAGATGTCCCAATAACTTGAATCCCTTTTTTTATTAATTTTTTAGCAATCGCTTTTCCTATTCCACGATTTGCACCTGTTATTAATGCAGTTTTTTTATTCTTTTTCATTTTTTCCTTTATTGATTTTTTTGAATGCTATTAAAAAATTTTTTAAATTATTTGTACTAAATGAGATAATATTTTTATCTTTTTTATTTAAATTAGTTAGTATTTTGTTAGGCCCAATTTCTAACATTACAAAAATTTTTTTTAATTTTATAAAATCTATGATTTCTTTCCATCTTACAGTATTATAGATTTGTCTAATTAATGCTTTTTTAATGTTTTTGCTAGTATTTTCAAATTTTACATCAACGTTATTGATAACTGGAATTTTTGGTGGGTTTATAGTAACAATTTTTAATATTTTTTTTAGTTTTTCAGATATTGGTTTCATTAATTCAGAGTGTGCTGGTATTTTATTCTTAAGTTTAAAGATATGTTTAGCACCCATTTTTTTGCAATTTAGACTAGCCTTGTATACAGCAGATTTATCTCCTGAAATTACAATTTGATTATGAGAATTTATACTTGCTAAAGAAACAATTTTTTTTTTGATGTTTTACTAAACATGCCATTTGAACTTGTTTTTTGTCTATACCAATAATCGCTTGCATTGAAGTAGGTCTATTTGTAGTTGCTTCTTCCATAAGTTGACCACGTAAAAAAACAATCTTTAATGCATCAGAAAATTCTATTGCACCAGAACATACTAAAGCAGAATATTCACCAAGGCTATGCCCTAACATAAATGATGGATTTCTTCCATTTTTTTCCTTCCAAAAACGATAAATTGAAACTGATGCAGTTAATATTGCTGCTTGTGTATATTGGCTTTGATTTAGTTTTATTTTAGGTCCTTCTTGTATTAATTTAAGCAAATTAATATGAATATGTTCTGATGCTTCATTAAAAGTTTTTTGAATAATATTATTACTTTTATAGAAAAATGAAGATAACATACCTACATATTGAGAACCTTGTCCTGGAAATAACATTGCGAATAAAGTCATTATAATCACCTTCTTTTTAAAATGAAATCTTGCAATATTTTTATGAAATATTTTTTAACTTGTTTTATTATTTTTTTTTATTTCGTTAATTTTTACATTTTATAAATATCTTTAATATAATAGATGTGTATTATTTTTAAATATTTTTATATTAATTATTTCATATTAAATTTATTTTTTTTAATTAATATAAATATATTATATTTATTTGACATATATAAAAAATTAAATTTTTAATAAATAATTGTATTAATGAAATAAGATTTTTTGTGTGGTATATTTTTCTTAGTTTTTATAATAATTTTTTTATTTATTGAATAAATTTCATATTTATATTGTTTTTTATAAAATGGTACTTGCGAAAGCACCATTTTTTGTGGAATTTTTTTTAAATAACTTTCTTTCCTTTATAATAACCATTCGTAGTAATATGGTGTCGGATATGTGTTTCTCCAGAAAATCTATCTATGGATAAAGTTGGTACTGATAAAGAGTCATGAGAACGTCTCATTCCTCTTTTAGAACGAGTAGGTTTATTTTTTTGAACGGCCATATCACATGTCTCTATTTAATATGTTAAAAAGTAGTTTAATAAAAATAATATTTTTTCTATTAACTTGTGTTTTAAATAAACTATATCATATTATTTAAATAATTTTTAAAATCTATATCTAATGGCGCTTGTATATAAATTTTATTGCCATTTTTTGGATGGATAAAATGAACTCCAGAAGAATGAAGTAAGAGTCTATTAATATTTTTTTTATTTTTTATATTAGTATCTAAATCACTTTTCCCGTAACGTTTATCAAATAATATTGGATGTCCTGCATATAAAGCATGCACGCGAATTTGATGTGTCCGACCAGTTTTAGGTATAATTGATAGCAAAGTTGAAGAGGAAAATTTTTTTTTGATTTGAAAACGAGTTTCTGAAGGTTTGCCTTTTTGATCGATTAAAACTATTTTTTTTTGATTTTTTAATCTAACTTTTAAAAGAGGTTCTGAAATTTTTTTTATACTAATAGGCCATAATCCATGAACTAATGCTATATACTCTTTTTTAATTTTTTTTTCTCGCAATTGTTCGTGTAGTGATGCTAAAGAGGTTCGTTTTTTTGCTAATATTAAAACACCTGATGTTTCACGATCAATACGATGTACAAGTTCAAGAAATTTATCTAGTGGACGTAATTTTCGAAAATATTCTATAACTCCAAAACTTAATCCACTTCCACCATGTACCGCGATTCCTGAAGGTTTATTAATAATTAACAAATGATTATCTTCATATAAAATACTATTTAGTAAATTTTTGGCATGATTTAAGGGGAAGAAATTATTTTTTACATTACATGAAATTTTTATTGGTGGAATTTTCAGCATATCTCCAATTTTTAATTTATAATGTGGTCTGATTCTTTTTTTATTAACTCGAATCTTTCCTGTTCTTATAATGCGATAGATCATACTTTTAGGTACATTTTTGAACTTACTATGTATAAAATTATCTATTCGTTGATTTAGCATATCTTTATTAATGTATATAATAGATATAGGTAGTATTTTGTGTTTCATTAAAAAAATCTCTATTTTAAGTAATTTTTTTAATTTTTATTTATTATAATATAATTATTTACATAAATATATTAAATAAATTATTTGTTAAAATATATAATACAAATAAATTTTGTATTGTATTTTATATAACAATTTTAAATATTTTTATATATATTTATATATAATAATTGATTATATATTTATATTTTTAAGTTTATTTAAATTTGAAATTTTTAAAAAAAATTATTTTTATAGATATTTTAAATAAAAATCATAATATGATCATAAAAAATTCATTTTTTAATAGTTTATATTTCCTGTTGATGTATTTACTTATTTATAAAAATAAGAGAGAAAAAGTTATAATGAAAAGAATGTTAATTAATGCAACTCAGCAGGAAGAGTTGCGTGTTGCTCTTGTTGATGGTCAACGCTTATATGATCTTGACATAGAAAATTCTGGATCAGAACAAAAAAAATCAAATATATACAAAGGAAAGATTACCCGTATAGAACCTAGCTTAGAAGCTGCTTTTGTAGATTATGGTGAAGAAAAAAACGGTTTTTTACCGTTAAAAGAAATCTCTAAAAATTATTTTCCAGAAAACAATATCTATCCTTTAGATCTTAATATCAAAGATATTTTAAAAGAAGGACAAGAAGTTATCGTTCAAATAAGTAAAGAAGAACGAGGTACTAAAGGTGCTGCTTTAACAACGTTTATCAGCTTAGCAGGAAGTTATTTGGTTCTTATGCCTAATAATCCTAAATCTGGTGGTATATCAAGAAGAATCGAAGGAAATGACAGAATAGTACTAAAAGAGTTGCTAACGTTGTTAAAATTACCTGAAGATATGAGTTTAATTATTCGAACTGCTGGTGCTGGAAAATCTATAGAATCATTAAAATGGGATTTATCTCTTAGATTACAGCATTGGAATACAATTCAGATAATAGCAAAAAGTCGAACTGCACCATTTTTAATTCATCAAGAAAGCAATATAATTTTTCGTGCTTTCAGAGACTATTTACGTCAAGATATTGGAGAAATTTTAATTGATAACCCTAATGTATTAGATTTAGCGCGGAAACATATTACCTTTTTAGGTCGTCCAGATTTTGCTAATAAAATTAAGCTATATAGTGGAGAAATTCCATTGTTTAGTTATTTTCAAATTGAAACACAAATTAATTCCGCTTTCCAAAGAAAAGTGAGATTACCTTCTGGCGGTTCAATTATGGTGGATAGTACTGAAGCTTTAACTGCCATTGATATTAATTCTTCTCGTTCCACAAGTGGAACAGATATTGCATCTACAGCATTTAACACCAATCTTGAAGCAGTAGAAGAAATTTCTCGTCAATTGCGTTTACGAGATTTAGGGGGTTTAATAGTAATTGATTTTATAGATATGTCAGATATTCATCATCAACGAGCTATTGAAAATAGATTACGTGAAATTGCACGTGATGATAGAGCACGTATTCAAATTGGCCAGATTTCTAGATTTGGTTTGTTAGAAATGTCTCGACAAAGACTGAGTTCATCTTTAGGGGAATCTAGTCATCATGTTTGTCCAAGATGTACAGGAACAGGAACGATTAGAGATAATGAATCCTTATCTTTATCTATTTTACGTTTGATTGAAGAAGAAGCTTTAAAAGAAAATACATATGAAGTACGTGCTATTGTGCCTGTAGAAATAGCTTGTTATTTATTAAATGAAAAAAGAGAGGCAGTTCATGCTATTGAAAAACGTCAAGCTGGTGGAAAAACTATTATTGTTCCAAGTAAAAAAATGAAAACTCCGCATTATTCTGTTTCTAGGATCAGAAGAGGTGAAAGTATAAATTCTACAAGTTATGGTCTTTCTAATATCCGAAAAAGCAAAATTCGAAATTTTCTAAAAGAAAATATATTGAAAAAAAAACCGAAAAAAAAATTAGAATTTACTAATTTTAGTTTATCTGATAACAATCGCAAAAAAATAAAAAAAGAAGAAAATATTTTTAAAAAAAATAACTGTCATAATGTGTTTTTAAAACTTTTATCAAATAATAGTAACTTTATATTTAAAATGATAGATTGGTTTAAAAACTCTTTTTTAATTAAACATATTTTGATTCGAAGTGAAATCATTAAAAAGAATACTTTTAAAAATAAAAGTAATATTTTTTTAAAAAAAAAACATTGTTCTTCACATAAAAAAAATTCTGATCAAAAAAAGACAACAGATTTATCTAAAATTTTTAAAAAAAAGATTGAAAATACACCTTTAAAAAATACTAATTTAGAATTAGTTAAAAACTATTATGATGTTTCCTCAACAAAATCTAATTATTTTTATAAGAAAAACATTATAAAAAAATTTCAATTAACACAAAAAAAAATAGATGATAATACTTCTTTAAAAAATATTTTAATACACAAACATAATTCTATCAACATTATTGAAAACAATTCAATATTTCATAAATTTTTTAATAGTTCTAAAATTTGTAAAAATAGAAATTTACATAATAGTTTTTTACATTGTTATTCTGTTAAATCTCCAACATTAATATTATCTTCAGTATTTTCATTAGAATTAGCATCAGGAAAAGTTTGGATTAAGTATCCACCAGTTATATCAGATGAAATAAAAAACCAAAAAAAAATCATAAAAAAGAAAAAATTATATACATTTTCTATTATTGAAAAAAATAAGATCCTTAAAAAAAATGATTATTTTGATATCAAAAAGACTAAAAATAAAATGTGTTTATTCAAAAAATCTATAAATAGTAATCTTCAAATCCAAAAAATTGCAAAACCTAAATTCCCAAAAAGAAACGAAAAAAAAGATTTATTTATTTCAGATAAGAAAAATTTTCTTTACAAAAAAATACATGTTAGAGAAAATCAAAAAAATCAATCAAGTGCACCTATAACACAAATTTCTGAAAATTTATATTTCAATAAAAAAGAAAAAACGTTTAATTTAAATTTATTAATTATGAAATTAAATTTTAGAAAAAAAAAATCTGCAGGAGCACATTCTGCAACAAATTTTTCCAATTCACCTGTTTCAAAACCTAAATAAAACATTTTTTTATATAAAAAAGCATTTTTAGTAAAAAAATTTAACTATTAAATCTTTTTAAAATATGTAATATTTTATATTCATTAAATAATCTATTAAAATAAAAAATAAAAACTTACTTTTAAAGTAAGTTTTTATTTTTTATAAATTTTTAATAAAATACGCTTAACTATAACGTTCGATTATTTCATTAAAAATTTTTTCTGCTGTTTGTAAAACTTTAACATTTGCAAGATAACATTCTTGTTGATAGTTTAAATCTTGATAGTCTTTTTCAATGTTATTAGACATAGATATTTTTTTATTTTGAAGTATATTAATCATATTTCTCTTGAAAGGGAGTTCTTCTTCTAGTGCATTACATTTGTGAGCTATAGATTGAGAAAATTTTTGATAAGCTTGATCAAGTGTGTCTTTATTATCAACAAGCAAGTCTTGATGCAATTTATCTATTATCATGGCGTTATTTCTATTTGAATAATTTACGTCATTTGTTGATGAAAATGCAAATAATTCATTTTTATTGATTAGTAATTGCAATTCTTCTAATGTTTTAGAATATGGTTTAACCATATAAATATCACCATCAGAAATTTCGCCTTGTATTGAAAGTTTAATCCCATCAAAATTGATTGATAGATTATTATTTTTTTTATCTATATCAGGCTGAATTGTAGTATGATCTGACAGTCTTGTTACTGTCCAATTATTGTTTTTAAAAAATATAACATAATTAGTATCTTTTGCATTACTAGTAGAAAACCATTTTGCAGATATTGTAGGAGATGAATGATTACTGGAACTAGATATTACTTCTGGACAACTAATATTAAAAATTTGTCTACCAATATGTCCAAACATGTCATATCCTATTTTATGATATGAATTTATACTATCAGCAAAATTAATTGTTAACTGTCCAATTTTATTTCTTGCATTTGTTAGTTCTTCCCTGCGAAATTTAAGAAGCGCTCCTAAAGTAGCACTTGGGATCATATCTTCTATTTTTTTTACTATTTTATCATGATGATCAATATATCCTATACTAATATATCTATCGTCTGATTTAGATGTTAGTGGAATTAAGTTTTGTTTTTTATTGTTATCTATAACAGCTATTCCATTATTTAAATAAAGTTGATAATTATCATGATCTTTGACAACTTTTATACCAATTAAATTATTTAATTCATCTACTAGATTATCTCTTTTTTCTATGAAATTATCAGCTTTATCAGAAAATTTTAAAATAGGAAAATGATGAATATCTATAGTAATATTATGAATTTCATCAATTAAAGTATTAACTTTTTCTATTTTATTTATAACCGACTTTTTAATATCTTGTTCTAAAAATTTTAATTTTTTGTCAAAATCTTGTATTTGATCAACTATATTGCTTAATTTATTTTGTATATTTTCATTGAAAAAATTTTTTTTATCTAAAACGATATCTTTGTCTATTTGCCGATATAAATCATTTATTAGTTCATTAAAAATATTTGATTTTTCACATAATAAATCTTCAAGTTTTAATAATTGTTCAATTTTAGTTTGTTCATCTTGAACTTGTACATCAGTTTTACGTTTTTCTTCTGCAATAAAATCATTATAATTATCATATATTTCTTTTACTTTTACTGTAGTATTTATATTTGAATCTTGAACAGTATTTTCTAAAACAAGACGTTTCCCTGAGTTTTTTCCAGTAGGATTATTAATTTTATTAACAGTGTTATCAATCATAA
Organism: Buchnera aphidicola (Macrosiphum euphorbiae); assembly: GCF_005237295.1. NCBI lineage: Bacteria > Pseudomonadati > Pseudomonadota > Gammaproteobacteria > Enterobacterales > Erwiniaceae > Buchnera > Buchnera aphidicola. The sequence continues at coordinate 380,274 of NZ_CP033006.1, read as the reverse complement.
CTTTCATTGCATTAATTCCAGCAATAGCAGTATTGAATATAGAACCCATTTTTTTTCCTTATTTTCATAAGATATTTATCTTAAAATATATTTTATTATTATATAACATTTTTTTGTAGTTGAATTTGTTTTAAAATGATATCGGATAATCCTATACCTTTTTTACTCATTTCTTGAGACAACTGTTGATCATAAAAATCAGTGTAGAGACGACTTTGATTATTATCTAATAAATTATCTTTTGATAAAGAATTTCTCATGTTTTTGAGTAGCAATTGAATAAAGACACCTTCTACTTCCTTAGCCGTTTGTAATTCATATTTTTTTGGATTAAGACGAACTTGATACTTGAGTTCGTTAATAAATTGCATGTTATAATTTGATGTTTTAAATAATAATAAATTATCGTTCATTTAAACAATTTCCAATTTCGCGTTAAGACAACCAGCACTTTTCATTAATTGTAAAATAGACATTAATTCATCAGGTTTAGTACCTAATGTGTTTAAAGCTCTAACTATATTATGTAAATTTTCTCTATTTTTAGAAATATCGTCCATATAATTTTTATCGACTATATCTTCTTTAGATTTATTTTTTTTTTCGACTTCTTTAAATGATTTTAAAAAATTTAAATCTCTTTTTTTATTTATAATTTCATGTACTATTATAGACGTATTTCCATTTGAAACTACACATGATCCTAATTTTACTGATTGATTAATAACAATGGAACCAGTACGAGAGTTCACTACAACTTTAGCCTCTTGTGATGGTAATGAAATATCTATATCTTGAATGTTAGAAAGCATATGTACTTGCACATCATTATTGGCTGAAGTATTTAATTGCACTGTTTTAGAATTAACAGGAGTAGCTGTATCCGGATATTTTATATTAATCATATCGCTAATGCGTTGTGCTGTACTAAAGTTTTCTTGATTTAACTGTAAATTTATTGTTTTTTGTTTTCCAAAGTTATTGATTATTTCACGCTCAATTGTTGCACCATGATGAATTTTTCCGGAATTAACTTGATTTGCATAAAGATAACGGATTCTGTTTTTTTGATTATTTTTTTCAGATACTAATATATTACCTTGAGCAATAGCATAAATTTGATTATCAGTACCTTTTAAAGGAGTCATTAAAAGTGTTCCTCCTTTAAGACTTTTTGCATTGCCCATAGATGAGACCACTACATCTATTTTTTCACCTGTATGACTGAATGGTGGCAAGTTTGCTGTAACTATTACTGCTGCTACATTTTTTAGATGCATATTAGTATTTGAAGGAATACTAACACCTAATTGTGATAACATATTATTTAATGATTGATTAGTAAATGGAGCCTGTGTTGATTGATCACCAGTTCCATCTAAACCAACTATTAAACCATAACCAATAAGCGGATTATCTCGAATTCCTTGAATACTAGTTAAATCGCGTATTTTTTCAGCATATAAAGAAGGTGATGAAAAAATTATAAATATAAACATAATTAATTTCATCAATAATAATATTTTTTTAGACATAAAAACCTTTATCCATGTGCTTTTGAAAAAGTGTTATAGTATATATAAATATGTTATTTTTCGAAAAACATTATAATTATAAAAAATTTTTTTATTTTTTAATTGTTTTTTAAAAAAAATAATTTTTTCTCATAAAGAATAAAAAACATTCTTTATGAGATTTAATTAAATTTAGAAGAAATATAATTTCCTGATAGTTTTTTTTAAATTATTCCATTTCAAAATATACATTTATATAGGAGAAATTTTTAATAAAAATCTTTGCAGCCAACCCATTTTTTGAACATCGTTAATACGTCCATGACTTAAATATTCAATACGTGCATCAGCGATGTGAGTGGATGCAATTAAATTATTTTTATTAATGTTGTTAGGATTTATTACACCTGAAAAACGAATAAACTCTGTACCCTCATTAATAGCAACTTGTTTTTCTCCGACAACTTTTAAATTTCCATTGGAAAATACTTTTTTGACAGTAACGGTAATAAGACCAGTAAATTTATTTTTAGCTGAGTTGCTACCTTTCCCAGAAAAATTATTCCTTCCCGTACTATCTAAACTCGTTGTATTATCTTTTACATCAATATCTAACATAGGATTTAATTGCCCAGGTGTCATTTTTATTCCTAGATTAGTAGTTCCATTCCTACTCATGTCTGAAGCAGAACTATTACTAGCACTGATATTTTCTTGTAATACAATAGTTATTGTATCTCCAATATTGTGTGGTCGATGATCTTCAAATAATGGTTGATACCCATAATTTAGAGGTATTTTTTCTTGAAATAAAGAACCATTTATTACTTTAGGCCATATATTAGGTGCTACAGCAGTTGTGTTGCCTTCTACTAAAGGTTTGTATTCAACATTAGCACAACTCTGAATTGTTAATAAAAAAATAGCAGTTAAATAGTATTTTATTTGACTAATAAATAACTTTATCACGAAAAAGTTACCTTTGATAATAGACGTTTAATATATAAAATTTTCTTAAAATATTTTTATAAACATATTATAAAATTTAATTATTATAATTGTGATAGTTTTTGTAACATTTGATCTGATGTACTAATAGATTTACTGTTAATTTCATATGCTCTTTGTGTTTGAATCATATTCACTAATTCTTCGGCTACATTGACATTAGAAGTTTCAATATATCCTTGATATAATAATCCTGAACCATTTAAACCTGGAACAGTATCAATCGGAGCTCCTGATGCTTGAGTTTCTTGATATAAATTTTCGCCTAAACTTTCTAATCCAGCATCATTAACAAAAGTAATTAAATTTAATTGGCCAAGTAAAACAGGTTGTGTTTGTCCCTGAACAGCAACACTAATAACACCATCTCTTGCTATACTAATATTTGTAGAATTAGGCGGAATGATAATTTCAGGTATAATAGGAAAGCCACTATTCGTTACTAGTTGACCGTTTTGATCTAATTGAAAACATCCGTCTCTCGTATATCCCATATTTCCATCTGGTAATTGCACTTGAAAAAATCCCGATCCGTGAATAGCTATATCTTTTTCAGCCTCTGTTTTCGAAAGATTACCTTGACTATGAATTCTTTCAGTAGACACAGGTCTTACTCCAGTTCCTAACTGCAATCCTGATGGTAAATTTGTTTCAAGTGATGAATTTGTTCCTGCTTCTCGTATTGTTTGATACATTAAATCTTCAAAAACTGCTCTGGATCGTTTAAATCCATTTGTACTAACATTAGCTAAATTGTTAGAAATAACATTCATATTAATTTGTTGAGCATCAAGACCAGTTTTAGAAATCCACAAAGAAGGAATCATGTTTTTATCCTATTTATTATCAATTGTTAATATTGATTAGATGATTTGCATATTCTGCGTTTTGATCGCACATAGATATCATTTTCATTTGCATTTCAAACTGTCTAGCATTTGATATCATTTCTATCATATTTTGAGAAGCATTCACATTACTTTCTTCTAACATGCCTGATTGTATACGTATTTCATTATCATGATTTATCGTGTGACTATATTTATTAAGTAGGTCATTATTTTTTCTTATATAAAATAATCCATTTTCTTTTTGCACAAGATCTTGTGAAGGAAGACGGACTAATTTTAATGCCCCTATTTTATTTTCAATAATATGCTTATTTTTTTTTATTGTTGATGTAATTGTTCCATTAGATAAAATTTTTAAAGTGATATTATTCGGTATTTCTATATTACAATTATTTCCTACTACTTCATTTTCTTGAATAGTTAGCTTTCTATTTGAATTGACTTTTAAATGACCATTTTTAGTGTATGCTTCTTGACCATTAAGATCTTTAACTGTTAACCAACCGTCATTTTTAACAAACACATCTAAATTTCTTTTTGTATGATTTAATGTTCCTGAAGAAAGATTGTGATATTCCTTTGTAATTTTATTATAATTATTGTATAAATTTTTTACATTTTGGTTTTGTATTGCAAAAATAAATTTTTCTTTAAAACCAGTAGTTGAAATATTTGCTAAATTATTAGAAATAATACTTTGTTTTTCTAATAATTGATTAGCAGCAATCATAGATTTATATACTGCGCTCTCCATTATATTCTTTAATCCTATTTATATAGATTATCGTAAATTTATTAATGTGTTAATTATTTTGTCTTCCATTTTAAAAGATTGAGCATTGGATTGATAATTACGTTGTGCTATGATCATATTTATTAATTCTTTATTTAAATCTACGTTTGATGTTTCTAAAACTTTATTATTTAGATTTCCCAATCCTTGATCACCAGCTATTCCTATAATTTCTTCGCCTGATTCTACAGTAGCAGACCATAGATTACCACTTTCAGGTTGTAATTTTTCAGGGTTAATAAATTTTGATAATAATATTTGACCTACTCTTTGTTTTTGGTGATTTGAATAAGTTGCAATAATGTCACCATTTGGGAAAACATTAAATGTTTTTAAAGTGCCTTGAGGATATCCATTTTGAGAGGTGTTTTCAAAAGAACTATTAGTATTGAATTGTTCTGTAGTATCAGCTAAATCAAGAGTAATATTTTCATATTTTTCAGGGTTTTTGGATTGAATTTTTAAACTAGTATTAGAAGTTAATTCACCATTAGAGTTGAACGTTAAATCAAAACTGTCATTTATTCTTTTTTCATCATTAGAATCATTTGATTCTAGATTCATTTTCCATTTGTTTTTTTCTGTTTTACTAAAAGAAATTTTAATTTCTTCTTGTTCACCCTTTTTATTATATATATTAATATACTTGACGTATTCTCCTGATTTAGACAATTTATTATCAGGACCATCTATATTATTTAGATCAAAATTACTGTTTAAAATAGCTTTTAATTTTATTTCAGAAGTAGGTTTTTTTTTTAGTATAAAAGTATTTCGTAAATTAATAGGTTCTGAGTTAGATTTGCTATTGGAAGTACTCTTTGAATGAGATTTATTTTTTCCAGTGAGATACATTCCTTGCATATTAATAATATTCTGATTTTTATCGATCGAAAATTGACCATCTCTTGTATAATATACATGACCTTGACTATCCAAAACACGGAAAAACCCGTCTCGTGTGATTCCTAAATCTAAATCTCTACCAGTTTCAACTAACATTCCATTATTAAAGTTCTGTACAATATTTGAAATTCCAACACCATACCCGTTGCCAATATTTGAATAAAATGAATGAGTGAACATGTCAAAAAAAATAGGTCTACTAGATTTATATCCTATAGTAGATGCGTTAGCAATATTATTTGATATAATATTGATATAGTCACTGCTAATTAGTAAGCCACTTACAGCTGCCATAGTAGACATAAATTTACCCCTTTTATTTGTTTTAAATAAAATATTTTTTATTTAAGAATTTCGCGAATATTTGAAGCTTTTATTTTTCCTGCGTCTCCTAAATCAATAATAGGATCATTAGCAGACATAATAATACTATTAACTACCACTTCACTTAAACTTTTAACAGGAACATCTTTATCTTTATTTTTAGCTATTACTGATATATTATATTTTCCAGTTATCACACTTTTATTATCTAAATCTTTTCCATCCCATGCAAAAGTATATATACCGGATTTTATATCTTTTATTTCTTTTATATGTAAAACTTTATTATTTTCGTCTGTAATTTTTATTTTTACTGAAGTTGCATTTTCAAACAATTGTATTCCAAATTTTGTTTCAGTGTCTTTAGTATGTATTATTTTTTTATTAGGTATTATAATATGACGCCCAATTAATGAAGATAATTGAATACTTTGATTTTTGCTAATTTGGTTCGAAAATTGAAGTGCAATGCTGTTTAGTCTTTCAATTCCATTTGTTGTATTAATTTGAGCTAATTGTGATGTTAAATCAGAATTTTTAATAGGATTAGTAGGATCTTGATTTTTAATTTGTGCAACTAATAAGTTTAAAAAGTTTTTTTGTAAATTTAATGAATTAGTGTTATTTTGTAAATTATTATCATTTGTTTCGATAAAATTTATTGGTGAATTAATATCAATAGTGCTCATTTTTTTTTCCTTATTCACCGATTGTTAATGTTTTTATTATCATAGTTTTAGCTGTCTTTAATACTTCTATATTAGCTTGATAACTTCTTGCTGCCGAGATATTATTTACCATTTCTGTAATAGGATTTACATTTGATGTTAAAAAATATCCTTTATTATTAGCCATAGGGTTATTCGGGTCGTATATCAACTTCATAGGACTGGGATCATCTACTATACCAGATATTTTTACTCCACCTATTTTTGAATTTTTTAATGTATCTAATTCAAAAACAACTTTTTTTGCGACATATGGATAAAATTTTCCATTTTTATATATTGTACTATCCATGTTAGCTAAGTTACTAGCAATTACATTTATTTTTTGTGACTGAGCAGTCATTGCCGAACCTGCAATATTAAATATGTTTAGCAGAGACATAATCTATATTATCCTTTTAAAACATGCATCATATTTTTAATTTCGTTTTTTATGAATGCTAAACTTGATTGATATTTTAAACTATTATTTATGAATTCAATTCTTTCTCTATCCATGTTTACTGTATTGCCGTCTTCCTTGATTTGATGAGTAATTACAGGAACCATTTTTAATAAAAATGCATTTTTATTTTTTGCATCTAAATGGTAAGGAGACGTTTTTTTTAAAAAAATACTTGTATCTTTTGTATTTTTTTTATCTAACATTTTTCTTAATTCATCTTTAAAATTAATATCTATTGATTTATATCCAGGTGTATCAGAATTAGCGATATTAGCAGATAGTATTTCCTGTCTTTTAGAATAAAGGCTTAATGCTTTTTGATTGAAATTAAAAATTTGATTTATTTTATCAAACATATTTTTATCCTTTAATTTTACATATAAAAAATTATTTTAAAGAAAATATCGTTAGTAATAAATAACATCTTATTTTGTTTTTTTTAGAATATCTATTTTTTTATGAAAAATTTTAATAAAATTACAAATGAAAAATTTTAAAAATGTAAATATATATTTATATTATACCTTTATTAAACATTTTCTATCAAGAAAATGTTCTTAAAATTCTACATTTATAAATCATTTAATGAACATAAATCAAGGAAAAGAATGATAATAATGAAGATGATGATTTATTTTTTTTTATTATTTATATCTTTTGCAGTTAATGCTACCAGTTCAAATATAAAAAAATTTAATTTTTTTGATTTAAGCAAACAATTAAATATTTTTTTTAAAAAGGAATATCCCTTTAATAAAGATAATATCAGTATCATAATACGTACTCCATTAAAAAAAAATATGTATTGTAAAAAACCTGTTTTTTCTCTTTTAAGAAATGTTCATGCTTTTGGTTTGATTGATGTTCTTTTAACTTGTAATCAAGAACATTATTATCTAAAAGTAGAAATTCAACTTGAAGGCGAATATATTGTAGCCAATAGACCAATTCCTAGGGGTACTAAAATAACAGAATCAGATTTAAAAATTTTAATAGGACGTTTAGATATGTTGCCTAATAATACATATCGTAAAAAGAAAGATGTCATAAATAGAATAAATTTACGTGATTTTGTTCCATTACAACCAATAACATCTTTTATGACGCGACCATTTTGGTTAGTTACAGTTAATCAGAAAGTTACAGTTATTATCAATAACAAAAATTTTATGATTTCTTCTGAAGCAAAATCATTAAGCAATGGTGCTAAAAACGATATTATACGTGTTAAAACTAAAACTGGAAAAATTATTCATGGCGTTATTAATAAAAATGGTGAAGTTTTAGTTTCTCTATAAAAAAATTGTTTTTTTGTTGATGTAATCCCGTTTTTATGTAAATATGTTATATACATTTGTATACATTTTATATTAAAATGAAAAAATTAATAGAAACAATAAAAGAAATAAAAAATGTTTTAATTTCTTTAGAATTTATACTGCAGGAAGAATATAATAATTTATTAAATCCTGAAACTTGTAATAATATAAGTATTATTTTGAAGCCAATTGAAAAAAAAACAACATTACTTAAAAAATTTGTAATTTTAAATAAAGATAGATTATCTCTTGAAAAAAAATATAGTATATTTGCACCTTATAAAAATGTTAATGAGTTACATGATTGCTGGAGCAAAATTACAGAAAAAATTTTTTTATTGCGAAAATTCAACCTTAAAAATAAAATTCTTATTAATAAAAGACTGTATTTAAATCAATATTTCTTAGAATTATTTGCAACACATAACAAAGCAATTACCTATAATTTCCAGGGTGATCTAAAAATTTAGTATAAAAAATACTGGATTAGCGTTTATTTTTCAAGAGACCAATTTAAAGTTTCACCTGATAAAAATGGAATAATTGCGTCTCTTCCAACTTTAATTTTTTTTATAATTTTATATGGTTTTTTTACTATTGTTATAGTTTCTTTATTGATAGGCATATTATAAAATTTAGGACCATTTTCAGAACAAAAAGACTCTAAATGTTTCAAAGCATTCATTTCTTCAAAAACTTTAACATAAGATAATAAAGAAGATGGAGCATTAAATATACCAGCACAACCAAGAATATTAATTTTATTTTTATGAAGATGTGGCGCTGTATCGCTTCCTAAAAAAAAATGCTTATCTCCGTTAGATATAGCTTTTCTTAATGCTGTTTGATGTATGTTTTTTTTTAAAATTGGCAGACAATAAAGATATGGTTGAATTCCACCAGAAAACATATCATTTCGGTTTAGCATTAAATGATGTGGCGTAATAGTTGCTGATAAATAATTAAAATCATTTTTTTTAATATATTCGACAGATTCTTTAGTGGTAATATGTTCTAAAACTATCTTTAATTTTGGAAATTTTTTTCGTAAGGGATCTAATGTTGTTTCGATAAATTTTGCTTCTCTATCATATATATCAATATTTTGATTAATCTCTTCACCATGAATCAATAACGGCATTCCTATGCTTTCCATACATGCTAGAACAGAAGTAATATCGTTAATTGTTTTTATGCCTGTTTTGGAATTAGTTGTACAGAAATTAGGATAAAATTTAGCTGCTATAAATATTTTCTTAGAAAAACCAATTTCTAATTCTTTAGGTGTTGTAAAATTAGTTAAATAACAAGTCATCAGTGGTTGAAATTTATAATTTACATGCATTGATTTTAAAATTTTATCACGATAAGCAATACTTTTTGAGCAATTTGTAATAGGATTATCAAGATTTGGCATAATAACAGCTCTTTTATAAAATTTACCAGTATATTTAATAACTTTATTTAAAATTTCATTGTCTCTTAAATGAACATGCCAATCATCAGGCTTTTTAATTTTTATTTTTTTTATAAATTTAGACATTTTCTTTTTTTATTAGTTGTAATTATTTATCTTATTTTAAGTATTAATAAAATTTTTTTAAACTATTTCAAACAAATTATTTTGATTTTTAATTGGTTTGTTTTTTTAAATACATATTTAATATAAAAAATTTTTATTAATAATTAAGTTGATTTTTATAATTTATATACTTCAATATTTTTTAAGTAATTTAAAAAATTAAATCTAATTTTTACTTTCTTTCTTTGAAAGAGTAAAAAATTTTTTTTATAGTTAGCAGGTTAGTTTGGCATGAATCTTGTAAAATCTTTAATATCAGTGAGTTTGATGACTTTTATCTCTCGTGTATTAGGTTTTATTCGAGATATTTTAATTGCTAGTATTTTTGGCGCTTCTATTTTTACCGATGCTTTTTTTATATCTTTTAAAATCCCTAATTTATTACGTCGTATTTTTTCTGATGGCACGTTTTCTCAAGCTTTTGTACCTGTATTAATGGAATACAAAACTAATAAAAACGAGAAAGATATACAAGTTTTTATTTCTTCTACATTTGGTTTTATGATCTTTTTTTTATTTGGATTAACTATTTTAGGGATATTTTTTTCTCGATCTATAATTATAATAAGTGCACCAGGTTTTAGAAATTCACCTGAAAAACTAATATTATCGTCAAATTTGTTAACAATAATGTTTCCTTATATTTTATTAGTTTCTTTATCTTCATTGTTTTCATCTATCTTAAATAGTTGGAATTATTTTTCTATTCCAGCTTTTTCTCCAATTTTTTTAAATATTAGCATTATTATTTTTTCTATATTTTTTAGTTCTTTTTTTCATCCTTCGATTATTTCTTTAGCATGGGCAGTTATTATAGGTGGTTTTATTCAACTATTTTATCAATTTCCGTTTTTATATAGAATAAACATGTTAGTTATGCCGAGTTTTAATTGGAATAATATTGGTCTTTTAAGAATTTTAAGAAAAATAGGACCTGCTATTTTAGGGGCTTCTGCTAATCAAATTTCTTTAATTATTAATACTATTTTTAGTTCATTACTTAATTCTGGATCAATATCTTGGATATATTATGCTGATCGATTAATAGAATTTCCAGTCGGTATATTAGGTGTATCATTAAGTACTATTTTATTTACGTCTTTAGCTAAAAATTACAAAAATAGAACACTATCAGAATACAAAAAATTGCTTAATTGGGGATTCCGTATTAGTTTAATTTTGTCTTTGCCAAGTTCAGTAATATTGTTTTTTCTTGCTAAACCAATAATTATAGTTCTTTTTCAATATGGTAAATTTACAAATTTTGATGTTTTAATGACAGAAAAAGTATTGAAATTATATGCTTTTGGTTTAGTTTCTTTTATTTTAGTAAAGGTCTTATCTTCTGCTTTTTATGCTTGTGAAGAAATAAATTTTCCTATGAAGGTTTCATTATTCACGCTTTTTTTAACTCAATTAATGAATCCAATTTTAATTTTCTATTTTCAACATGCTGGTCTTGCTTTGTCTTCAAGTATATCTGGATGGATAAATTTTTCTTTACTTTATTGGAAATTATATAAAAGAAAAATTATATATTTTAAATATAGCGAACTAATTTTTATCATTTGTGTAATTTTATCAACGTCAGTAATGATTTTAATTTTATTTTTTACATTACATATAATGCCACTTTGGAATGTTGGTTCATTTTTTAACAAAATTATTCGTTTATCTTTTGTTTTATTAGTGTCTGGAATTACATATTTGTTTATGTTAAATATTTTAGGAATACGTCTATTAAATTTTTCTTATAAAAATTCTTAAGGATAGTAATATTGTATTGATCATATATCACTCATATATGATCATTGATATATGATTAATATAATATTTATTATATAATATTATATAAATTTCATGTTTCTTATAATTCATCTAAAAAAATGGAGTTTCAAATGAAAAAACGAGCTCTTGCTATCGTATTTTTATTAGCAAGCTTAGTTACCTATGTTCAAGCTGAAGAAAAAAATGGATGGTATCTAGGTACAAAGATGGGATGGTCTCATTTTAATCCTTTAAAATATGATATTAATAATTCCGAAGTTAGTGATGATGATTTTGTAACAGAGAATTTTAGTGCTCCAATTATTGGATTATTTTTAGGTTATGAATTTAATCCGTATTTTGGTTTTGAAATAGCAAATGATACTAATGGTTTTTTCCCTCATTTCATGTTTCAAAAAAATAAAGAACATATGCAGTCTAATAGTGTTCAACTAACAACTAAGTTATCATATCCATTAACAGATAATTTTCATCTTTATACTAAATTAGGTGGAATAGTTTTATGGGATGATCTCTCTTCTCAAAATAGTTTAAAAAATTTTTTTAGCAAAAAAAGTCCATTACTTCCTAGTGTTTCTTTAGGTGCTGAGTATGTTTTTAATGAAAAATTTATTACTAGATTAGATTACAATTGGAAAAATAGTGTTAAAAATATATTAAATTCATCTATTAAACCTTCTTTAGGAGATGCGACTTTATCTATTGGATGGAAGTTTGGGACATCGAATATAAGTAATATTTTTTCATCTAATGATTCTGAATTGTTTAATTCACAATATACTGTATTAAATGAAAATATAAATTTTCCTTTTAATAGTACAGAATTAAAACCAATCGCTTGTGACAAACTTAATAAGTTAGATGATGATATAAAAGATATGAAACTAAAAAATATTTCTATTATTCTGTTAGGACATTCTGATAAAATAGGTAATCAAGAATATAATCAAAAATTATCTGAAGATCGTGCTTATAGTGTTAAAAATTACTTAACATCACGAGGTTTTTCTAGAGATAAAATAACTGTCAAGGGTTTGGGGAATTTATATCCGTTAACTAATGAAGTATGTAAAGATATAGAAAACAAGCCTTTACTAGTTAGTTGTTTAGCTCCGGATCGTCGTGTAGAAATTGAAGTATTATCTGATATTCAATAAATCGTTTTTAATATATCAAATTTTTTAAGTTAAATTGATCAAAAATATCATAATGTATTAATTTTCGGAGAGAGAGAGATTCGAACTCTCGGACGATTTCTCGTCGGCGGTTTTCAAGACCGCTGCCTTAAACCGCTCGGCCACCTCTCCGATATAAATATATAAAAAATAATTTAAACAAAATATTAATTTTATAATAAATCATTATATTATTTATTGCAAAGGTAATTTTATTTTTTTTTACGTAAATAATTATTTTAAGTATATTTTTTAAAATAATTATTTTTTTGTTTGTAATTTTTATTTTTTTTTTCTATAATAATGTTATAGGCGTGTTGACAGATTGGATATGTAGCGGATTGCAAATCCGTATAACCCGGTTCGATTCCGGGATACGCCTCTAAAACTTTTACGCCCGGATGGTGAAATTGGTAGACACAAGGGACTTAAAATCCCTCGGCTTTATAGCTTTGCGGGTTCAAGTCCCGCTCCGGGTAATAAATAAAGTTTGAAAAACGACTTTATAAAAAAGCTTGATACACCTTATATCTGTTTGTTTTTTTTAGAACACAATATTTTTTAAAAATTTTTTTTAATAAACCATCATAGTTAAAACAACTATTTGTTACAAATCTTAATTCTCCTTTTGATTTCAAATATTTTATTGAACAACGTATGATTTTTTCTATTATATTAAAATTCATTTTTAAGTCATAATGCAAAGGCGGATTAGAAATAATTAAATCGAATTTTTTAAAAATATTCGAATATAAATCACTACATATTATTTCCCCTTTTAATTTATTAGAATCAAGTGTAGAATAACTACATTTTAATGCAAATATATTGTTATCAACTAATGTTAAAATTGCATTAGGTGAAGAATATAGTAGAGATGCTGATAAAAAACCTGTTCCACAACCAATATCTAAAACTTTTCCAGTTATCTGATTTGAAAAAGTAGAAGCAAGTAATTTACTGCCTGGATCTATTTTTTTATGACCAAAAACTCCTGGTAATGATTTTATAATTAAGTTTTTCCATGTATGTATTTTAAAAAAATTTTCTAACATAAAAACTATCTTATTTTGAATAAACCCTGAAATTAAAATAGAATGTTTTGCATTATCTACTTTATCTAATTTAATCCATTTTTTTAAAATTGCTGGAGCACTTCTTACTCCGCTAGAATTATTTCCTACAATAAAAATTTCAGTTTTAATAGAAAAATATGAAATAATATTCATTAATTGAAATTTTGCCTCAGATTTATCTTTGGGCCAATAATAAATTATTGTATTACAGTTTTTGATCATTTCTTTAGAAACTAGTATATTATTATAAATTTTAATATTTTTAATATTTTTTTTTTTAAATTAATATAATCATCATATCTTTGAATGTTTATTTTTGTACTAATAGTATCTAAATGTAAAGGAAATTCATCTTGTATATTTCCTGAAAAAAAAACTTTTTTTGTTTGAAATATTTTACTATGACGCAGTATGAGTTGACTATTTTTAGATAGTAACAAAATAATACTCTTCCTTATAAAGTTTAATAAATATATGTTTTATTGATTTAATAAGATTGTTTTATATATTTTTTTTAATATAAAAATAGAAATTGTTATCATATAGTATTTATATTATAATTTCATTGCATAAAATTTTATTAATTTCTATAAAATATAAAAATAAAATTTATATTGACATGTAAATTTTATGTGCATATAAGTCAATATTATTGAGCAATAAATATGCAAAAAAAATATATCGAACTTAAAAGCAACAATTTTACATTATTAGTACTGTATTTAAACAATCAGAATATAGATTTAATTGATCAATCATTATATAAAAAAACTCAAGAATGTCCAAAATTTTTTAAGAATGCACCTGTTATTGTTAATGTTTCAAAATTATGCAATACAGTAAATTGGAAAAAAATACAAGAAATTATAATTTCTCATGGTTTTTTTGTTGTAGGCGTAAGTGGTTGTCAAGATAGTATATTAAAAAAAAATATCATTGACTCAGGATTACCTATTTTGTCAGAAAGAAAAAAGAACAAATCTAATTTTGTTGCTAATTTTTTTATTAATTCCACCAAAAATAAAAAAACAGAAATTTTTAATAAAGTAGAAAAAACTCATATTATCGATATACCTGTACGTTCAGGTCAAAAAATTTATGCTAAACATGCTGATTTAATAGTTATTAATAATGTCAGTGCAGGAGCTGAATTAGTAGCAGACGGAAATATTCATATTTATGGTATAGTTCGTGGTAGAGTTCTTGCAGGTGCTAATGGAGATACATCAAGAAAAATATTTTGCACAGGATTATTTGCTGAATTAGTTTCTATATCTGGTGAATATTGGTTATCAGACCAGATACCATCAGAATTTATTGGGAAATCAGCTCAAATTTACTTAAAAAATAAATTTTTAACTATCAATTCTCTCAGTTAAGTGTGTTTTTTTAAGGACATTTTTATATGGCACGGATTATTGTAGTAACTTCAGGGAAAGGAGGTGTAGGTAAAACTACTTCAAGCGCAGCTATTGCAACCGGTTTAGCACAGAAAGGCAAGAAAACGATTGTTATAGACTTTGATATAGGATTAAGAAATTTAGATTTAATTATGGGATGTGAACGTAGAGTGGTATATGATTTTATTAATGTTATTCAAGGTGATGCAACACTAAATCAAGCTATTATTAAAGATAAAAAAATAATTAATTTATTCATACTTCCTGCATCACAAACTCGCGATAAAGATGCTTTGACGAGAATAGGAGTCGAAAAAGTTTTAACAGAGCTGATAAAAATGGAATTTGATTTTATTATTTGTGATTCACCAGCTGGAATTGAAGCTGGTGCTATTTTAGCGATATATTTTGCAGATGAAGCTATTATTACTACTAACCCCGAAGTTTCTTCAGTACGAGATTCTGATCGAATCTTGGGAATAATTGCATCTAAATCAAAGAGAGCAGAACAAAATATAACTCCTATAAAAGAATATCTTTTATTAACACGTTATAATCCTAGACGTGTTAAAAAAGGGGAAATGTTAAGTATGACAGATGTTTTAGATATTCTTCAAATACCTATAATAGGTGTGATACCTGAAGATGGGTCTGTTCTTCGTGCATCTAATCAAGGTGAATCTATAATATTAGATATCAACTCAAAGGCAGGACATGCTTACAGTGATACTGTAAATCGATTATTAGGTGAAGAACATCGATTTCGTTTTATTGAAGAAGAAAAAAAAAGTTTTTTACAACGTTTATTCGGGAGATAGGTATGGCTTTATTAGATTTCTTTTTATCCCGGAAAAAAAATACTGCCAATGTTGCAAAAGAGAGATTGCAAATCATTGTTGCAGAACAAAGAAAATATAATGATGAACCAGATTATTTCCCACAATTAAAACGTGAAATATTATCTGTAATTTGTAAATATGTAAATATAGAACCAAATATGGTAACTGTTCAGTTAGACCAAAAAAATCAAGATATTTCTATATTAGAATTAAATATTATTTTACCTGATTAAATTTTTTAAACTAAAATATGTTTTTTTTAAATAAAAACACCAACATTAATATTAATATGTTAATTTATATTTTATAGCTTCTTGCTAATTTAGTTCAATCAATACTGAAGTATACTAAATATTTCAGCATTGATTGCTTTTTATATTATATAAATGAAAACTTTCTTTCTAAAATTTATTATATAAATAGTTAATACTATTCTCTTTAGAGAGGAGCAATTTTTTATTTTTTATTTTTAATAAAGCAAATGGAATTATATCTTTTGCGTTAGGAAAAAAAATTTTCGTCTGGTTTATATGTGAAATATTTTCAAATTCAATTAATTTAAATGCATCACCTACAAGAATCCATTCATTTTTTAGATTATTAATTTCATTTATAATTAATTTTTTTTTCATTAAACATTCAGTGTGTCCTCCTATCCAAATAGATTCCTTGTTTCTTATATATTTAGCCCAATATATTTCTTTTTTTTTTGCATTGATTGCAACTATTATTTGTTTTTTTTGATATTTTCGCCATGCTTTTTCGGCCATAATTGCTAAAGTAGAAATACTTATTATGGGAATATTTAAACTAAGAGATAAACTTTGTACAATACTTGCTGCAATACGTATGCTTGTAAAATTTCCAGGTCCTTTAGCAAAACAAACATAATCTAATTCCTTAAATTCTGTTTGTGTTTGAAACAATATCTTTTGAATTATGGGCAATATTCGTTTGGTATGCTTTTTTTCGCATTTCTCTGATAGAGAATAAATGTGTTTTTTTTTATATATAGCAACTGAACAACAATCAATTGAACTATCAATTGCTAAGATTATATTAGACATGTTTTTCTCAAAAAATTAATTTTTTTTATTTTAAAAAAGTATATATTTTTTTAATTATTCCTACATTATTTTAGACGTTTCTTGGTTTTCATCTTGATTTTTAATGATTCTTACTAAATCAATGCGATATTCTGTTGCTTTAACAATATGAAAATGAAAAGGATAAATATAAATTATTTCTCCAGGAAGAGGTAATTGACCTTTTTGAGCAATTAATAAACCTCCTAAGGATGCATAATTATTTTCTTTAATAAGTTCTTCGGTATTAAGTAATTGTTGTAATGAATGTAAATCAGTCTCACCTTTTACTAACCAGCTGTTATTTTCTTTGATAATATCGGGTGTTTCATCAGCATCTGGAAATTCTCCTGCTATAGCTTCTA
The DNA here is from genome assembly GCF_005237295.1 of Buchnera aphidicola (Macrosiphum euphorbiae). Classification (NCBI taxonomy): domain Bacteria; kingdom Pseudomonadati; phylum Pseudomonadota; class Gammaproteobacteria; order Enterobacterales; family Erwiniaceae; genus Buchnera; species Buchnera aphidicola. Next base: position 363,076 of record NZ_CP033006.1, on the reverse strand, counting down.
AAACATCTAAAGGAGTAATTAATCCTTGGACTACTCCAAATTCATTACTAACAATTACAAAACTACCTTGAGCACGACGTAGTACACCAAGAAGATTAATTGGATCAAGCGTATCTGGTATAATAATTGGTAAGATTTTGCTTGAAAAGGTAGATACATCTATTTTTTTTTCAATAGCTACTAACAATTCTTTAGCACGTACAATACCTATTATTTCATCTAACTCTCCTTTACATACCGGAAATAAACTATGTGGTGTATCCAATAATTGCATGCGAATTTCATCAGTATTTTTTTCTGTATTTACCCAGGAAATATTGCTTCGTGGAGTCATAATACTTCTAATAGATCTTCCAGCCAATGTAAGAACACCATTAATCATGTATCTTTCTTCATCTTTAAATGTTTCCATTTCTTTTGAAGCGTGAATGGAAGTAGTTTTTTTATTATCATTTACTATGTTTTTTGTTTGTTCTTTTTTATTTTGTTCTCCTACCATCAAACGTAGGATAGTTTCAGCAGCTCTTTGTCGCATAGGTCTTCTAGATTGATTTTTCATAAAATTATGGCGTGCTATTTGATTAAAAATTTCGATTAGGATTGAAAATCCTATTGCAGCATATAAATATCCTTTTGGAATACAAAATCTTAATGCTTCTGTAACTAAACTAAAACCAATCATTAATAAAAAACTAAGACATAGTACTACTACTGTTTGGTGTACGTTAATAAAATTAGTTAATGCTTTCGATGCTAATAACATTAGCAGAGTTGCTATTACAACTGCTATCATCATGATTAATAATTGATTAACCATTCCTACAGCTGTTATTATGGCATCTAAAGAAAAAACTGCATCTAATACAACTATTTGAATGACTACAGCCCAAAAACCTGCATAATTCTTATTTTCTGAATTTTCATGATGATTATTTTCTAATCTTTCATGTAGTTCCATTGTAGTTTTAAATAATAAAAAAAAACCACCAACTAAAAGAATGACATCACGTATTGATAAAGAAAAAAACTTATTATGAATAATAGGAGAATTGAGTGTAACAACCCAAGATATTAATGATAATAATGCTAAACGCATTATTAGAGCTAATCCCAAACCGATTAAACGTGCTTTATCTCTTTGATTAGGTGGCAGTTTTTCTGATAAAATTGCTACAAATATCAGATTATCTATTCCTAATACTACTTCTAGTATAACTAGTGTTAATAAGCCGGCCCAAGTTGACGGGTCTAAAAAAAACTCCATCAGAAAAACTCCATAAAAAATAGGATGTATCGATTTATTATATCTAGAAGATTAAAAATATTTTTGATAAAAACAGGTCATGTGAATGAATATATTTTGAAGAATTAATTTGTGAGTTAGTATTTATTTAAAATTATAGTAAAATAATAGATTTTTTAGAGGTTAAAAATAAGTATTTTAATAAAAAAATTTTATAATTTTTTAATTTTTAAAAAACGAAGTCCTCTGATTTTTTAACAGAGGGCTTTTAAAAATTTTTCTTGTTAATGCTTGTGTGTTTTATATAGAAAAAACATTTACTGCGGCAGGACCTTTTTGTCCATCTTGAATCTCAAATTCAACATTTTGCCCTTCAGTTAATGTTTTAAATCCATTTCCTTGAATTGAAGAAAAATGAACAAAAACATCTTTGCTTCCGTCTGATGGCGTAATAAAACCAAAACCTTTAGATTCGTTGAACCACTTAACTTGACCTTTAATCTTAGCCATTTCGTAACTTCCTTAAGAATATTTTATCAGTCTTATTGCTAATTTATGTAGAAAAAAGAAACATCACTGTATGCGGCATGAATTTAAGATTTGGCAAGAGAAGCTGTGTCAACGTCTTTACTCTAAACTTTTTTAAATTTAACATTCTATGCATAAACAGAACTGTAACTTATTTTACCTAAAAAATTTAATTAATAATAAAAAGCACGATATTTTTATATATATATCATTTTTTTATGACAAAAGCAAGTTTAAATTTACTTAAAAAATGGTTTTATATTTTCGATTTTAAATTTTCTTAATAGAAACAAGAAAATATATTTCTATTAAGAAAGAGTGTGTTTTTACTACATATATTCTTTATTATGTAGTGCTTGTATTCTTTTGTCTAAAGAAGGATGAGATGCAAACAAACTTAAAAAAGAGTTAGATTTTCCGTTTATACAAAATGCAATCATGCAATCAGATTCTTGAGGTTCATGACTTGTTTTTAAACGATTTAGAGCAGAAATCATTTTTTCACGTCCTACCATTTTTGCAGAACTAGCATCAGCATAAAACTCTCGATGTCTAGAAAACCACATTGTAATAATACTAGCTAAAATACCAAAAACTAATTCTAAAAATGTAGAAATTAAAAAATATATAAATGGATTTTTTATTTCTGTGTTATTTTCATTTCGATTGCTTGATAGAACACTACTTATAACTTGTGAAAGAATACGAGATATAAAAATTACGAAAGTATTAACGACACCTTGAACTAAGGTCATAGTAATCATATCACCATTTGCAATATGACTAATTTCATGAGCAATTACTGCTTCTGCTTCATGACGAGTCATGTTTTCTAACAATCCTGTTGAAACGGCAATTAAAGCAGAATTACGACGCGCACCAGTTGCAAATGCATTAATATCAGTTGCCTGATATACTGCAATTTGAGGCATAATAATACCTTTTTGAATAGATTGTTTTCGAACTGTATTGATGAGCCAATTTTCTATTTCATTTCGAGGATGAGTTAAAATTTCACCATTCACTGATCGCAATGCAATCCATTTTGAGAGAATTAAAGATAAAATAGAACCACTGAAACCAAATAGACTTGACATAATTAATAAACCGTAAACATTATCAGACTGAATACCTGTCAAGATAAGAATCAGACTAAATATTAACATAACCGCTAAATTAGTTAATAAGAAAAGAATAATACGCATCATAAGATATTATCTTCCTCGATTAGCAAAATGGGTATTTTGCATCAATGTAAAATTAAATATTTTGTAAAATTAAATATTTTTTTATGTTAAAATATATAAGTTTTTTTTATATTGTTTTTTGTTTATAAAAATATTAAAAAATTAATTTTTAAGCTATCATAATTATCTTAATCAAGTCAAGATAGATAAATTTTTTAAGATTTTTTTAATTAAATTCATGCCAATAACGATTGTCATGAGCAAGTAATAAATCTGAATTTTTAGGACCCCAAGTTCCAGACATATATAATTGAGGAGGATTATTTTTAGTGTTTTCCCATCCTTCTATAATTGGATCTATCCATTTCCATGCCTCTTCTACTTCATCTCGACATACAAACAAAGATTGTATACCTCTCATACTTTCAAATAATAATCTTTCATAAGCATCAATTACATTTTGAGAATATTTTTGATAAAAATCATTAGATTTCATTTGAGAATTTTCTAATTTATATTCTTGTTCTAATCCTGGTATTTTATGTATAAAATCGAATTTAATATTTGTATTTGGTTCTAAACGTATAATTAATTTATTTTGTAATAATTCTAATTTAGAACTTTTAAATAAATTTATAGGATTTTTCTTAAAAAAAACTACTATTTCAGAATATTTATGTGCTAAACGTTTTCCTGTTCTTAGATAAAATGGAACACCAGACCATTTATTATTATTGAGATTGACTTTTATAGCAATAAAAGTTTCAGTTTGACTATTTTTATTTGCACCATTTTCTTCTGAGTAAGAAGGTACTTTTTTCCCTTTAATAAATCCGGAACAATATTGTCCTCGAACAGTGTTTTTATTTATATTACTAATATCAATAGGATTTAGAGCACGTAGTATTTTTACTTTTTCATGCCGAATACTTTCAGAAGTAATATCTTTTGGTTCATCCATTGTAAGTATTGTTAATATTTGCAAAAGATGGTTTTGTACCATGTCTCTCATTTGACCCATCGTATCAAAATAATTCCATCGATCTTCAATTCCGACTTCTTCAGATACAGTAATTTGAATATGATCAATTGTTTTATTGTTCCAATTACAAGAAAAAAATGAATTAGCAAATCGTAAAGCAAGCAGATTAAGTATTGATTCTTTTCCGAGATAATGATCAATACGAAAAATTTGTGATTCTAGAAAATATTTAGAAAGTTGATTGTTAATTTTTTTAGATGTTTTTAAACAAATTCCTAATGGTTTTTCTAAAACTATACGTGATGAAATAAGATTTAAATTTGCATTTCCCAAGCCTATAAAAATAGAATCTAATGTATTAGGAGGTACGGCACAATAATAAATAATTATATTTTTTTTTTCATTTAGTATGTCTTTTAATCTAAAAAAATCTGATGATTTATAGACATCGATATTACAAAAAAATATACGAGAACTAAGTTTTTTCCAAACAAAATTGTTAATTTCTTCATTTAAAAAATGTGTTATTTCTTTTTGTACTATTTTTATATATTTTTGTGTATTCCAATCAGCACGACCAGTAGCAATTATGCGTGTATGTTCATGTATTTTTTTAGATTTTTCTAATTTATATAAAGCAGGTAATAGTTTTCTTTTCGTTAAATCTCCTTTTGCACCAAAAATGACTAAATCACAAGCTTGATTTGTTTCTATAATCATAATCTTCTCTTTTTTAAAATTTACATATAAAATTTAAAATTTTAATGCAATAATTTAAATAGTAATATTCGTATAAGAATTTCATAAAAATTTTTAGATGTATACACAAAATTCTTTAAAATGTACTATTATTTAAGATTTTTTATTTTTTATAATATATTATCAATAATAAAATTGTCTTTATTAATTTTACTAAATAACTCAATAAATACAAATAAATATTTTATATTTACTAATATTTAGCAGTATAAAATCTTTTAAAAACTTTTAACAAGGTGTGTTTTTATGTTAAATCGATTAAGAAGAACAAAAATTGTAGCTACTTTAGGGCCTTCTACAGATATTAATAATAATTTAGAAAAAATAATTCGTTCTGGAGCAAATGTTCTTCGATTTAATTTTTCTCATGGTTTAGAACATGAACATAAATTCAGGGCAAATAAAGCAAGGGAAATAATGGCAAATTTAAATTGTCATATTGCATTACTTGGTGATTTACAAGGTCCTAAAATTCGTATTTCTAAATTTAGAAAAAATAATATTTTTTTAAATATTAGTGAATTTTTTATATTAGATGCAAATTTAGGACAAAATGATGGAAATGAAGAACGCGTAGGTATTGATTATAAACATTTACCATATGACCTAAAAATAGGTGATATATTATTATTAGATGATGGAAGAATACAATTAAAGGTTATAAAATCAACTTATCCTGAAATATTAACAAAAGTTGTTATAGGCGGAATTCTTTCTGATAATAAAGGTATTAATAAATTAGGTGGTGGTCTATCTGCAAACGCATTAACTGAAAAAGATAAAAAAGATATAATTCTTGCAGCTGAAATTGATGTTGATTATTTAGCAATATCTTTTCCACGATGCAGTAATGACTTAAAACAAGCAAGAGAATTAGCTAAAAAATCTGGTAGTAATGCTAAAATTATTGCAAAAATAGAACGTGCTGAAGCTGTAATAAATCAAAATATTATAGAAGATATAATCTTATCATCAGATGCAATTATGATAGCAAGAGGTGATTTAGGTGTAGAAATCGGAGATTCTGAACTAGCAGGAATTCAAAAAAAATTAATTAGAACTGCTAGACAATTAAATAGAATAGTAATTACTGCAACACAGATGATGGAATCTATGATTATAAACCCACTACCTACTCGTGCAGAAGTTATGGATGTAGCTAATGCTGTTTTAGATGGTAGTGATGCAGTTATGCTTTCTGCTGAAACAGCATCTGGAAAATATCCAGCTGAAACTGTTATAAAAATGGCAAAAATTTGTAAAGGTGCAGAAAAAGTACCTAGTATTAATGTATCAAGACATCGCCTTAATGCAAAATTTAATGATATTGAAGAAGCAATTGCTATGTCAGCTATGTATGTTGCTAATCATTTAAAAGGAGTTACTGCAATTATAACGATGACAGAATCGGGAAAAACTGCACTTATGACATCAAGAATTACATCTGGATTACCTATTTTTGCTTTATCAAAAAATAGAAAAACTTTAAATTTAGCAACTCTTTATAGAGGTGTTACTCCCATATATTTCGATAGCAAAAAAAACGGTTTTGAAGCTGCTAACGAAGCAATTATTCTTTTATATAATCAAGGTTTTTTGTGTAGTGGTGAATTAGTTATTATAACTCAAGGTGATATTATGGGAAGAATAGGAAAAACTAACACGAGTAGAATTTTAAAAGTTTTATAAAATTTTTTTTAAATATATATTGAGTTGCAATATTGATTTTTATTTTTTAATTAGATATAAAAATAAGTTTTTTTCTTAAAAAATAATTTTATGTTTTTTATCACTAGTATTAAGATATAAAACTATCTCAAAATATATCTGAATCTACTTTTAAATGATTGATAATTATAATGATCTACTAGATTGAGATGATATAAATTTAATTCAGAAGAAATTCTGTATTTTAAAAGAATAAAAGTTAAAAAAATACTTTGCTCAAACTATTAGTATCATTTTAAATTATCATTAAATTTATAGATGTAATAATATTTTTACAAAATTATTAGTTTTTATATGTAGCTTTATTTTTTAAGAATTTATGAATAAACTAAATTATAACAGTTCTTATTTTAAATTTTTAAAAATATATTTATCATTGAATAGTTTATATACTATTATTTATCTTAGATTCGTTTTTACTTACATGTAAATCGATTTTCAAAGAGAGTTATTTTTTTAAATTAATACAGTTATATTTATCAATAAAGCTTTCCTAAGATATACTTCTTTAAAAAATATTTAGCATTGTTTTTTTTACTTTAATTTAAAAAAATAGATTTTTTTTTTAGAATATGTGATTTATGTTAAGAACTACCCTTATACGTATAAAGTTATTTAGTACAGTCAATTTTAGTCAATCTTTTCAAGAATGATTTGTTTAAAATACATGTTCAGAATTCTGACATTTTAATTATATTTATATGCATATTAGAATTTAAAAAAATAAATTGATAATTAATATAATATTTATATTCAACTTAAAAAATATATCTTATAATACTAGGATTAAAAAAAATAATTCATAAAACTATGTTGCAATTAGTAAAATTAAACAATGTTTATGTCAATTTATCTAATCGTTCTATTCTCACTAATATATCATTATCTTTAATTCCTAATCGCGTTCTTACTTTAATTGGACCTAACGGAGCTGGAAAATCTACTCTAGTACGTATTATTTTAGGATTAATCAAGCCTAGTTCAGGCTCAATTATCCGCTCATATAATTTATCTGTTGGCTATGTTCCTCAAAAATTAAATCTTAATACTTTATTACCTGTTACAGTAGAACGATTTATGCAATTATCGCAAAGAACAAATAACAAAAAAATATCAGAAATGTTAAAACGTGTTAATGCAGAATCTTTAAAAACTTACCAATTACAAAAATTGTCGGGTGGAGAAATGCAACGCATTCTCTTAGCTAAAGCTTTATTAAATAATCCTAATCTCTTGGTTCTAGATGAACCTATACAAGGAGTTGATACAATGGGACAATTAGCTTTATACAAACTAATTAATGAAATTCGACATGAGTTAAAATGTTCCATTTTAATCGTATCTCATGATCTAGATTTTGTTATGGCTAAAACAGATGATGTAATTTGTTTAAATAATCATATTTGTTGTTCTGGAACACCAGAAACTGTTTGTAATAATTTAGAATTTATTTCTATATTTGGATTTAAACGTGTCCAAGAATTAGCAGTTTATCATCATGACCATAATCATGTACATAATTTTTAAATATACAACAATGTAATTATAGAGTGGTTTTTATGTTCGAACTAATTTTTCCAGGATGGTTAGCAGGTGTTATTCTATCTTTAACAACTGGTCCATTAGGCTCATTTGTAGTTTGGCGGCGGATGTCATCTTTTGGTGATACCTTATCACATTCTTCTTTGCTTGGTATAGCAATATCTATTGCATTTAATATTAACTCGTTTTGTGCTCTTTTTCTTCTTATGAGTTTAATTGCCATTATTTTAGCATGGTTAGAAGAATTATTACCTGTTTCATTAGAAACTATATTAAGTATAGTATCACATAGCTCGTTATCTTTAGGAATGGTCTTTATTAGTTTAATTTCTAATAATAAAGAAGTAAACATCACACATTATTTATTTGGTGATTTACTATCTGTTACAGAACATGATTTAATTGTTATCTCAATAAGTAGTATAATAATACTTAGCATTTTACTTTGTCAGTGGAATATGATTTTATCGGCAACCATCAATGAAGAATTAGCTCAAATAGACGGTATAAACGTTTTTTATGCTCGTTTAGCTATTATGTTAATGACTGCTTTTACTATTTCTATAGCAATGAAATTTGTAGGTGCTTTATTGATTACTTCTTTATTAATCATTCCACCTGCAACCGCACAGCATTTTTCAGGTTCTCCAGAAAAAATGGTTATTATTGCTATAATAGTAAGTATTTTATCTGTTACAGGAGGAATATTTTTATCTTTTTTTTACAATACACCATCTAGTCCATCTATTGTTTTGTGTTCTTTTATCCTTTTCTTATTAAGCAAAATAAAAAATGTTTTTATTAAAAATAAAATTTTTTAACATTTATTTTTTAAAAGTTTTATAGCCAATTCTTGTAATATTGAATTACTTATTTTACTAGGAGAATTAGTCATTAAACAAGTTGCTGATGTTGTTTTTGGAAATGCAATAACATCTCTAATATTTGCACTATTGGTTAAAAGCATGACTATTCTATCTAATCCTAAAGCTATTCCCGCATGTGGAGGAGCTCCATATTTTAATGCTTCTATCAAAAATCCAAATTTTTCATTTTGTACTGATTTTTTTATTCCAATAATATCAAATACTTTTCTCTGTATATTAACATCATGAATACGTACTGAACCTCCACCAATTTCATAGCCATTTATCACAAGATCATAACTATCTGACACAGCAAGTTCAGGTGAATTATTTAAATTTTTTATATTCATGTTTTTGACGGCAGTAAATGGATGGTGAACAGAAGAAAAATTTCCATGAACATCTTTACTAAACATAGGAAAATTAACTATCCAAACTGGTTTCCAACTATTTTTTTTAGTAATATTAAGATCAGTTCCTAATTTTAAACGTAACATACCAAGAGATTTATTAACAATAGATTCTTGATCAGCAATTAAAAATAATATATCTCCATTTTTAGCTTTACTTTTTTCTATTATTTTTTTTAAAGTAATTTCATCTAAGATATGTTTTATAGAACTATAAATACTTCTGCATCCAAAATTGCTTTCTATTATTTTTATATAAAATAATTTTTTTGCATTAAATTTCTGTATATATTTAGTATAAGCATCAATTTTTTTTCGACTTATATCTGCGCCTCTAGAAATGCATAGCAATGCTATTCGATTATTTTTTTTTGAATCTAAATTAAAAAATAATATAAATTTTTCATCTTTAAAAATATCAGAAATGTCAATAATTTTTATTGGATTTCGTAAATCTGGTTTATCCGATCCATATTTTTTCATTGATTCATAAAAAGATAATTTAGGAAATTTAATTAAATTAAAGTTTATTATTTTTGACCAAATTGTTACTACAAGTTTTTCTATTAAATTACGAACTTTTTGGGCATTCATAAAAGAAACTTCAATATCAATTTGTGTAAATTCTGGTTGTCGATCTGAACGTAAATCCTCATCACGAAAACATTTTACTATTTGATAATATCTGTCTATACCTCCAATCATCAACATTTGTTTAAATAGTTGAGGAGATTGAGGTAACGCATAAAATTTTCCAAGATGATTGCGACTTGGTACTAAATAATCTCTTGCACCTTCTGGTGTAGATTTCGTAAGAATGGGAGTTTCAATATCTAGAAAATTTCTTTTCATCATAAAATTTCTTATTAAATAAGTGATTTTATTTCTAATTTTAAGATTTTCTAAAATATTTAAAGAACGTAGATCTAAATATCTGTATTTCAATCTTGAGTCATCATTATTTTTTTGTGTATAATTTAATGGTAATGATTTTGAAGTATTTAAAATATTTATTTCCTTTGCTACAATTTCTATTTCTCCAGTATTCATTTTTGTATTTTTATTTTTTTCTTCTCGCTTTTGAACTATACCAGAAACTTGAATACAAAATTCATTTCTTAAAGTTAAAGCTTTTTTAAAAACTATATTATTTTTTAATTCAAAAATGACTTGAACAAGACCAGTATAATCTCTCATATCAATAAAAATAAATTGACCAAAATTTCTGATTTTATTTACCCAACCACATAATTTTACTATTTTATTTAAATGAATTATTCGAATATTTCCACAATATTTAGTACGCATAAATTCTCTTTAAAATTTTTTTATTTTTAAAAAACAAAAAAATTTATTTCGTTTTATTTTTTTAGAAGATTTATTAATTTAGATAAGTTTTTAGGAAATGAATTTTATTTTTTAGAAGTAATTGATTTTTATGATTTTTTATGTTTTTTAATTTTATTTTTTATCTAAATTTTTATTAGCGACTTCTAAAAATAATTCTTCCTTTGGTTAAATCATAAGGTGTTAGCTCTATAGTTACTTTGTCTCCAGTTAATATCCTAATATAATTTTTTCTCATTTTTCCTGAAATATGTGCTGTAATAATGTGTTTATTTTCTAGTTCAACACGAAACATGGTATTTGGCAATGTGTCTATTACAATTCCTTGCATTTCAATATTTTCTTCTTTAGCCATTTTATCCTCATCAATAATATATTGAAAAATTTTAGGATTATTATATCAGATACTAGTCATTTTGACTAGTATGTTTTTATGATACAATGTTTCTTATACAACTTTTTTTATGTTAAGGAATTAAGATAGCGTTCGCTATCTAGTGCTGCCATACAACCACTAGCAGACGATGTAATTGCTTGTCTGTATACATGATCTATTACGTCTCCAGCAGCAAATACACCAGGTATACTTGTCTGAGTGTAATTTCCATGTGTTTCATGTATTACTTCAATATAACCATCTTTCATTTTTAATTTATTAACAAATATATTTGTATTAGGAGTGTATCCAATAGCAACAAATAGTCCAGAAACCTGGATTTTTAGTTCTATTTTTTCTTGTGAATTTTTTTTTTCAACCAATAAACTGGTAACACCAGAAGAATTTCCTAATATGTTTTTTACAGTAGAATTTAAATAAATTATGATTTTCTGAGTTTTTATTTTTTTTTCTAATCTGTTCAATAAAATTTTTTCAGCACTAAAATTAACACCACGATGTATTAAATAAACTTTTTTAACAAAGTTTGACAAATATAAAGTTTCTTCTATAGCTGTATTTCCTCCCCCTACAACTGCAACTTCTTTATTTTTATAAAAAAAACCATCACATACAGCACATGTGGAAACGCCTTTTCCTTTAAAATCATCCTCTGATTTTAGTCCTAAATAACGAGGATTTGCTCCAGTTGCAATAACAATTGAATCAGCAGTATATTTATTGTTTTCCCCTATTAAATAAAAAGGTTTTTTTTTAAAATCCACTGAAGTTATAGTATCAGAAATGATTTTAGTCTTGAGTTGAATAGCATGTTTATGCATACGGTTCATTAATTCTGAACCACTGATTTTACCTCCATCTCCTGGCCAATTTTCAATCTCACTAGTGTTCATTAGTTGTCCTCCTTTATTTTTTCCAGTAATTAAAATAGGATTTAAATTAGCTCTTGAAGCATATATTGCCGCAGTGTATCCTGCTGGACCAGACCCTAGAATAATTATTTTGCTATGTTTAACATTATGCATTTTGAATTTCCTTAAAATAAATATCTCTGCAATTAATTTAATCGAAGAATATAATAAATATTATATTTTTTATACATTACTAACAATCAAATATTTTTTATATGGTATATTTTATATAAGATATTTTCAAAAAATAAGTAAGATTATTTTTGATAAAAATTTTTCTCACAATACTATTATATTTGTTTTAATTTTATAAAATACGTCTTAATATATGTAAATTACATGTCTTGATTAAAAAAATATTTGTTTTATATATATTAAAAATCTAAATAAAAAAATCTAAAATTTTTACTGTTTGTATTATTCACTGATAAAATATTTTATAAACTTTATTAAATAATAATATTTATTGATAATTAAAAAGAGCAAAAAAATTCTATGTTAAATCCTTATTTATTACGAAATGAATTGCATTTAACAGCTAGAAAGCTATTAAAAAAAGGTTATAAATTAGATATTTCTAAAATATCTCATATGGAAGATAAGAGAAAAAGATTGCAAATACAAACTGAAAATTTACAATTTAAGCGCAATTCCTTATCTAATCTTATTAAAGAAGCTAAGATTATTAAAAATGAACATGAATTATTAAAAAATAAAGTTATACAGTTAGGTAAAGATTTAGATGCTTCTAAAATTGAACTTAACGCTTTAAAAGAAAAAATACATCATTTTTCTATGTGTATTCCAAATATTCCTTCTGATGATGTTCCAGAAGGAAAAACCTGTATTAATAATAAAGAAATTAAATATTGGGGTCAAAAAAAGAAGTATAATTTCATAGTCCAAGATCATGTGGAAATAGGAAAAAAATTTAATGAATTAGATTGGAAATCTTCAGCAAAAATGTCAGGATCACGTTTTGTTTTTATGAAAGGAAAAATTGCACTTTTACATCGTGCACTCAGTCAGTTTATGTTGGATCTGCATACTATAGATCATGGTTACATTGAATCTTACGTCCCCTATTTAGTTCATTCTGAAGCTTTATATGGAACAGGACAATTGCCAAAATTTAGTGATGATTTATTCCATATAAATTTTTCGGATAAAAAAAATTATATATTAATTCCTACTGGAGAAGTTCCATTAACTAATTTAGTTTATAATCAAATAATAGATGAGAAAGATTTACCTATTATGTTGACCGCGCATACTCCTTGTTTCCGATCAGAAGCATCTTCTTATGGACGTGATACTAAAGGATTAATTCGGTTGCATCAATTTGATAAAGTAGAATTAGTTCAAATCGTTGCACCAGAAAAATCTATGGAAGCATTAGAAAACCTAACTAATCATGCTGAAAAAGTTTTACAACTTTTAGATTTACCATATAGAAAAATGCTTTTATGTACAGGAGAAATAGGTTTTTCAGCTGTAAAAACATATGATTTAGAAGTTTGGTTTCCTTCTCAAGAAAAATACAGAGAAGTTTCTTCTTGTTCTAATATGAATGATTTTCAAGCGCGTCGTATGAAAGCTCGTTATAAAAACAAATCTAAACAAAAAAATTTTTTTGTACATACACTAAATGGCTCAGGTTTAGCAATAGGTAGAACATTAGCAGCTATTCTAGAAAATTATCAACATTCTGATGGTCGTGTAGAGATTCCTAAAATTCTTCAAAAAAAATATATGCAAGGCTTAAAATTTATAAACTAGTTTATAAGTATAACATTAATATAATTGGTGAAAGAATGAATAAAGTTTATAATTTTAGTGCCGGTCCAGCTATGATTCCAAAAGATGTCATTTATCAAGCTAAAAAAGAGTTGCAAAACTGGAAAAAAATAGGTTGTTCTATAATGGAAATCAGTCATCGTAGTGAAGAATTTATCCAGGTTGCTTTAGAGGCTGAAAAAGATTTAAGAGATTTATTAAAAATACCTGATTCTTTTAAAGTATTATTTTGTCAAGGCGGTGCCAGAGGACAATTTTCTGCTATTCCCATGAATTTATTAAATAATTCAGGAACAGCAGATTATATAAATAGTGGTTATTGGTCAAATTGTGCATTTATAGAAGCTAAAAAATATTGTACTCCTCGATCTGTATTTATTAAAAAAAATTATAATGAAAAAGAATCTCTTTTACCCATGAATCAGTGGAATATCAACAAAAATGCAGCATATGTTCATTATTGTCCCAATGAAACAATAGATGGATTATCTATTTATGAAGAACCAGTGTTTAAAGATAAAATTATTATCGGAGATTTTTCTTCTTTTATTTTATCACGTGTAATTAATGTTAAAAATTATGATCTTATTTATGCAGGTGCTCAAAAAAATATTGGTCCTGCAGGTATAACAATAATTATTATACGAGAAAAACTTATAAGATATTCGTCTAATATTGTTCCTTCTATTTTAGATTATCAAAAAATATCAGAAAATAATTCTATGTTTAATACGCCCCCGACATTTTCCTGGTATTTGTCAGGATTAGTTTTTAAATGGTTGAAAAAACAAGGAGGATTAAAAGAAATTGAAAAATTAAACCAAAAAAAATCAGACTTGCTATATAAAAAAATAGATGATAGTGATTTTTATATTAATAAGATAGATAGTAAAAATAGATCGCAAATGAATGTTGTATTTCATTTAATTGATCCTAAATTAAATGAAATTTTTTTGAAAGAAGCTTCTGAATTAGGTTTAAATTATTTAAAAGGACATAGTATAGTAGGTGGGATGCGTGCATCTATTTATAATGCTATGCCGTTAGAAGGTATTAAATCTTTAATAAAATTTATGTCCTATTTTGAAAATCGATATGGATAGATTATATCTAATTTAATTTTTAAAATGCTATTTTAACTTTAATTAAATAGAGCGTATATTTATTATGCAAGATTCTTTTAATTTAAAACCAATATCTTATGTTAATGGAACCGTTTTTTTGCCAGGTTCAAAAAGTATTTCGAATAGAGTTTTGTTGCTTTCTTCAATAGCTAAGGGTATAACATATTTAGATAATTTATTAGATAGTCATGATACACAACACATGTTAAATGCTTTAAAAAAATTAGGTGTGAAGTATTCTTTATCAGATGATAAAAAAGCATGTTGTATTCAAGGTATCGGTCAAGCTTTTCATTTATCTCAGCCTATTTCATTATATTTAGGTAATGCAGGTACTGCTATACGACCTCTTCTTTCTGTATTATCTTTACATAAAAATAAGGTTTTATTAAGTGGAGATGATAGAATGCGTGAAAGACCTATTGAACATCTTGTTGATGCTTTAAAACAAGGAGGTGCTGTTATAGAATATGAGGAAAATAAAGGATATCCTCCAATACTAACAAGAGGTGGTTTTATTGGTGGATCTATTTTTTTAAACGGTAATATTTCTAGTCAATTTTTAACATCATTATTAATAAGTGCTCCGCTTGCTCTAAAAAATACTACTATTTTTATTAAAGGAAATTTAGTTTCTAAACCTTATATTGATATTACACTCGATTTAATTAAATGTTTTGGCGTAAATATTAAACATGATTCTTATACTGTATTTTATATCAAGGGTCAACAAGAATATAAAACACCTGGAAACTATATAATTGAAGGAGATGCTTCTTCAGCTTCTTATTTTTTAGCTGCTGCTGCTATTAAAGGTGGTTCAATTAAAGTTACTGGTGTTGGTAAAAAAAGTATTCAAGGCGATATAGAGTTTGCAAATATTCTTAAAAAAATGGGCGCGATAATTTATTGGGAAGATTATTCTATTACTTGTACTCGCAATGAATTAAATGCAATAGATTTAGATATGAATCATATTCCTGATGCAGCAATGACGATTGCTATAGTAGCTCTTTTTTCTAAAGGTACTACGACTATTAGAAATATATACAACTGGCGAGTCAAAGAAACTGATCGTTTATCTGCAATGACTATCGAGTTAAGAAAAATTGGTGCTAAAGTTGAAGAAGGAAAAGATTTTTTATCTATTACCCCTCCTGTCATTTTTAAATATTCAAATATTGAAACTTATAACGATCATCGTATGGCGATGTGTTTTTCTCTTATATCTTTATCTGGAATAGGTGTAAACATACTTAATCCTAATTGTATTTCAAAAACTTTTCCATCTTATTTTAAAGATTTTTTGTCTATCAGTAATATCTGATAAATTTTATAAAATTTTTTTAATAGAACTTTTTGCACATTAGAAAGATAAAATATGAAAAATAAAATTCCTGTTATTACTATTGATGGTCCTAGTGGTGTTGGTAAAAGCACAATTTCTAAAATAATAGCATATAAGTTGAATTGGTCTTTATTGGAATCAGGTAAAATATATCGATTAGTTGCATTTTTAGCATTAAATAAAAATATTACTATTATTGAAAATAATATCATTAGATTGTTAAAAAATTTAGATTTTTCATTAATTAAAAAAAAACTATCAATTGTTTTTATAAATCAAAAAATCTTGAGATAATAAGTGAGGTTTCTTCTCAACTATCAGTTTATCCTCGTGTTAGAAAAATTTTATTAAAAAAACAAAGATTAATGAGACGTTCGCCTGGTTTGGTAGCAGAAGGACGGGACATGGGTACAGTAGTATTTCCAGATGCTGTGCTTAAATTTTTTTTAGATGCTAATTTAGAAACACGTGTAAAAAGAAGAATGTTAGAATTAAAAAGCAATGGTCATGATATTGATTTTAAGAAATTATTTAAACAAATGAAAAATCGTGATCAACGTGATCAAAATCGATTAATTTCTCCTTTATGCATAGCAAAAAATGCTATAATATTAGATTCGACTTATATGAGTTTATCAGAAGTTATAAAAAAGTTAATGGAATGTATTATTGAAAACAATAAAAATATACTTAAAAATTAATTTAATATTTTAAAAACTACACTCTTTGATAAGGATTATTACAAGATATATAAAATAGGCTCATTTTAACATGAAGTTAAAATGAACGTTTAATAAAAATTTCTTAAAATTATTAATATGAATGAATCTTTTGCTCAATTATTTGAAGAATCGCTAAAAGAAATTAAAACTCGTCCAGGTTCAATTATTCGCGGTACTATTGTTGCTATAGAAAAAGATATAGTTTTAGTTGATGCGGGTCTTAAATCTGAATCTGCTATTCCTGCGGAACAATTTAAAAATTCTCAAGGTTTTTTAGATGTAAACGTAGGAGATCAAATTGATGTTGCCTTAGATGCTATTGAAGATGGTTTCGGTGAAACACTTTTATCTCGTGAAAAAGCAAAGCGTCATGAAGCATGGTTAATACTAGAACAAGCTCATGAAAAATCAGAAACGGTTATTGGAATTATCAATGGTAAAGTTAAAGGTGGTTTTACTGTTGAACTAAATGATATCCGTGCATTTTTACCAGGTTCTTTAGTAGATGTTCGTCCGGTTCGAGAAACAGTACATCTTGAAGGAAAGGAATTAGAGTTTAAAGTAATAAAATTAGATCAAAAACGTAATAATGTTGTTGTTTCACGTCGTGCTGTTATTGAATCGGAAAATAGTGCTGAACGAGATCAATTATTAGAAAATTTACAAGAAGGCATGCATGTTAAAGGGATTGTGAAAAATTTAACGGATTATGGAGCTTTTGTAGATCTAGGTGGTGTAGATGGTCTTCTACATATTACTGATATGGCTTGGAAAAGGGTCAAGCATCCTAGTGAAATAGTAAATGTAGGTGACGAAATTAATATTAAAATTTTAAAATTTGATAGAGAAAGAACACGTGTTTCATTAGGATTGAAACAACTAGGTGAAGATCCATGGATAGCTATCTCTAAGCGTTATCCAGAAGAAACTAAATTAAGCGGACGTGTAACAAATTTAACAGATTATGGTTGTTTTGTGGAAATTGAAGAAGGAGTAGAAGGTCTTGTACATGTATCTGAAATGGACTGGACTAATAAAAATATCCACCCATCGAAAGTAGTAGTCGTTAATGATATCGTTGAAGTTATGGTTTTAGATATAGATGAAGAACGTCGTCGTATTTCTCTTGGTTTAAAACAATGTAAGATTAATCCATGGAAAGAGTTTTCTGAAACTCATAAGAAAGGGATTCATGTTAATGGAAAAATCAAATCTATTACAGATTTTGGTATTTTTATTGGTTTAAATGGAGGTATTGACGGATTAGTACATTTATCTGACATTTCTTGGACAATGCCTGGTGAAGAAGCAGTTAAAAAATATAAAAAAAATGATGAAATCTCCGCCGTAGTTCTTCAAGTAGATGCAGAAAGAGAACGTATATCTTTAGGAATTAAACAATTAGAAGAAGACCCTTTTAACGTATATATTACAAATCACAAAAAAGGTGCAATTGTTAGTGGTCAAATTAAATCTTTAGATAAAAAAAATATTATTGTAAAATTACCAGAACAGTTAGAAGGGATTATAAAATTATCTGATATTCCTCGTTTACATTCTGAACAGATAATTAATAAATTAAAAATTGAAGATAACCTTTTAGTTAAATTATCTAATTTTGATCGAAAAAATAGAATAATTTATCTTACAATTCATAATATAAACGAAAATGAAAAACAAGATTTAACGACTTCTTCTAATAGTAAAAAGAGTGATGATGCTTTTTCTAACGTTATGACAGAAGCATTTAAAGCAGCTAAAAACACTGAATAATTGTTTATTTTATGAAAAATATATATTTTTTCATATAAGTATTGTTTAAAATGTAATAAAATCCATATATTTTTAAGATTTGTAAATTATAGAGGTTTTATGACGAAGTCAGAATTATTCGAAAAGATTGCTGAACAAAGAATTCATATTTCAAACAAAATGATAGAACGTGCTACGAAAGAAATGTTAGAACATATGACTACGTCATTAGCACAAGGACAAAGAATTGAAATTCGAGGTTTTGGTAGTTTTTCTCTACATTATCGTTCTTCTCGTATGGGTCGAAATCCTAAGACTGGAAGAATAGTGAAATTAAATGAAAAGTATATTCCTTATTTTAAACCAGGAAAAAAATTACGAGATCGGACAAATATATACAAGTAATATTTTTTAATATTTTTTACAATAGAAACTAAGTTTATATAATTTTTTATAAGAAAGCTTAGTTTCTATAATTTAAAAACAATATTTTTATTAAGGCAATAAATGAAAAAATTTTTTATTATAGCTAATTGGAAATTAAACGGAAGTAAAAAAATGATTGCGAACTTTTTTGAATATTTAAAGTTTCACTCATCAACTTATTTAAAAAAAAATACTATTATAATTGCTCCTCCAACTATATATTTAGAAAGAGTATATAAAAATATAAATAACATGAATATTATGCTTGGTGCACAAAATATAGATATTAATTTGCAAGGAGCATTTACTGGTGAAAACTCTGTTTTAATGCTACAAGACATAGGAGTAAAATACGTTATTGTTGGACATTCTGAAAGACGTTTATTACATTATGAAACTGATAATATTATCGCTAAAAAATTTCATTTAATTAAAAAATTTAATTTGATACCTATTTTATGTATAGGTGAAACAGAAATAGACAAGAAAAATGGTCAAACTCAAACAATTATTAAGAAACAATTAAATTCTATATTTAAAAAATTAGGAAAATCGGCATTTAAAAATACAATAATTGCTTATGAACCTGTTTGGGCAATTGGAACAGGTTTATCAGCTAATCCAGAAGACGTACAATGTATACATAAATTTATAAAAAGTTATATTGAAAAATATGATTTAATTAAAGCAGAAGATATAACGGTCCAATATGGTGGTTCTATCAATCATTCTAATGCAAAAAAATTTATTGAACAGCCGGATATAAATGGTTTTTTAATTGGTAATTCATCTTTAAGTTCTGAAGAATTTTTAAAAATTATAAGAATTGCTCATGATATCACTTAAAAAAAAGATTAACTGTTATTAATTAATATTTTATGTATCCATCCACCTAAGTTAGCACCTAAAATTGGACCTATTATAGGAATTAAACAATACAAAATATTTTCGTTTCCTCCAGTAAAAGCTAAAACACCCCATCCAGTTAAACTTAGAAAGATTTTAGGACCTAAATCTCGTGCTGGATTTAACGTTATGTTATTTAAGGGGTTGATAACTAAATTAATCATGCAAACTAAGAGACCTATTAAGATGGGTACTATAGATTTGTTATGTAAAAAACAATTGTTATTTCTGTTGTTAAACTCTAATAGAATTATCATAAAAAGTGCAGTTGAAAAAATTTCTATTATGAAATCATAAATAAAACTATTATTATAGTTAGGATAAACACAAAAAATAGAAGCTATATTAAGACTTTCATATGTTCCCCTTATAATATGATTTTTCATTTCGAATGAAAGTAACAAATTATTGTAAAGATAATATATTAACGTTGTAAAAAAAAAAGAACCAAATATTTGAGATATAATATATGGTAATACTTTTCTTTTATTAAATTTAGCAAATAACCAAAAAAAAATAGTAATCGCTGGATTTAAATGAGCCCCAGATATTGAAGAACTAAAATAAATTGATATAGATACTCCAAAACCCCAAATACAACTTATTTCAAATTGATTTAAATTAATATCTGTTAATTTTGAAGCAGCTAAGGATCCTATTCCAAAAAAGATTACTAAACCTGTTCCGAAAAACTCGATAAAACATTTTTTTATAATATTATTTTTACTAAAAATATTCATTTTTTTAAAAGCCCACATACTTTATTTAAAAATTAGAGCGCCGGTAAAACCGGCACTAATTTTATATTAATATAACTTTTTAGCAGTAATTAACCAATCTTTTTTAAAAGTACGTTTCATATTTTTTAGTGCATTTTTTATATCATGAAAAACCATTTTTTCATTTTGTATTCCCACACATTTACCTTCATAACCTTTTATTAATAATTCAACTGAATATGCACCCATTCTTGAAGCTAATATACGATCATACACTACAGGAGATCCACCTCTTTGAATATGTCCAAGAATTGTCGCTCTAGTTTCTCGATTTGTTTTTTTTTCAATATATTGTGCTAATTCTTCTACATCACAAATATATTCTGTTATTGCAACAATGGCATGTTTTTTACCTTTAGCAATACCGGCTTGAATTTCAACAACTAATTCTTCTTTTTTATAGTCAATTTCTGGTAATACAATAAATTCGCATCCACCAGCAATAGCTGCAGCTAATGTTAAATCTCCACAATATCTTCCCATTACTTCTACGATAGAAATACGTTGATGAGAAGAAGAAGTATCACGCAATCGGTCAATAGCTTCAACTACAGTTTGTAAAGCGGTAAAATAACCTATTGTATAATCAGTACCTGACACGTCATTATCTATAGTACCTGGAATACTAATACATGGAACACCCATTTCTGTTAATTTTTGAGCTCCTATATAAGATCCATCACCTCCAATAACAACAATAGCATCTATTTTTCTTTTTTTTATGTTTTGTACTGCAATAGAACGTATTTTGTCTTGATAAAAACTAGAAAATCTAGCTGATCCTAAAAATGTTCCACCTCTATTAATCATGTCAGATACACTGTATCTATCAAGTTTAATCATTCTATTTTCATATAAACCTAAATATCCATCATAAATTCCAAATACTTCTAATTTTTCACTAAGTGCTGTTCTAACAACTCCTCTAATTGCAGCATTCATTCCTGGAGCATCTCCACCACTGGTTAAGACTCCAATTTTTTTGATCATTAGAACCTCTTTTTTTGACCTCTATAAAATTTTATTTCTTTTATTTTTATTAAAAATAAAATTTGAAAAATCTATTTAATATTTTTTTGAAAAAATATTTATATGACTTTATATAAATATAATTCTAAATATAACTGGATCGATTTAGCATTGAAGTTTTAAGGAATATAAAAGTAAAAAATAGTTTTTTAAAAAAATTATTTTAAATAATACCATTTAGTTGGATTATTATCTTGGTTAAAATCTAAAACAATAGGTGTGGCAGTAGGAATATTTAATTCTAAAATTTTTTCATTATTTATTTTATATAAATATTGGATTAAAGCACGTAAAGAATTTCCATGTGCTACAATCAATATTTTTTTATTGTTCTTTAATTGAGAATAAATTACTTTATTCCAATAAGGTATAACTCGTTTTACGGTGATTTCTAAGCTTTCCCCTAAAGGAATATCATTAATATTTAAATGAGAATAACGTATGTCATTGCCGGGAAAACGTTTGTCTTCTCTGTCAATTAAAGGAGGGCTAATATTAAAACTTCTCCTCCATAGCATAACTTTTTTTTGTCCATATTTTTGAATAACTTCGTCTTTATTCAATCCCTCTAATGCACCATAATGTCTTTCGTTTAAATGCCAAGATTTTCGAACTGATAGCCAATTCTGATTTAATTCATCTAAAATGTATTGTAAAGTATGAATAGCTCTTTTTAATACAGATGTATATGCATAATCAAAAAAAAATTTTTCTTTTTTTAACAATACAGCAGCAGATTTTGCTTCATTTTTTCCTTTTTCAGATAATTCAGCATCATGCCATCCAGTAAATTTATTTAATTCATTCCATTCACTTTGACCATGTCTAATTAAAACCACTTTGTTGATTTTCATTTTGTTCTCTTCTTTTTCTTTATGTATAAAAATATTATTTTTTTTATTTTTAAAATTTTTTTTCTATATAAAAATTTTTTTTTATTTTTAATTGTAATAATAAAAGTACAGTTTATAATTAATTTAATCACTGTACTCTTAAAGTATTAAATATTAAATGATAAAAAATAATTTTAAACATCAATTAAAATACGAGTAAAATCTTCTAATATATTTTTTACATTTACTAAAAACCCTACAGATTCTTTCCCATCTATTAAACGATGATCATAAGATAATGCTATATACATCATTGGAAGGATTTTAATTTTTCCATTAACAACTACTGGACGTTCTTGAATCATATGCATACCCAATATAGCTGTTTGAGGAGGATTTATAATAGGTGTAGATATTAAAGAACCGAAAATACCCCCATTAGTAATAGTAAAATTTCCACCTATCAATTCTTTAATATTAATTTTGTTTTGAAAGCCTCTAATAGAAAAGTCTTTTATTTTTTTTTCTATCTCTGACATTGACATTTTATCAGCATTTTTTAGTATTGGTGTTATTAATCCTCTTGGTGTCGAAACAGCAATGCTTATGTCAAAATTCTTATGAAAAACTATGTCCGTTTTATCTATATAAGCATTTATCTCTGGAAAATTTTTTAAACCTTGAACTACTGCTTTTACAAAAAAAGACATGAATCCAATTCTAATACTGTGTTTTTTTTCAAAATCTTCGCCATATTTTTTGCGTAGAAGTATTATTGGTTGCATATTTACTTCATTAAAAGTTGTTAGCATAGCTGTATTATTTTTACTATCTAGCAATCGTTCTGCAATTCTTTGACGTAATCGAGTCATTTTTACTCTATTTTCGAATTTTTTGTTTTCTTTTTCCTTATCTTCATCGAAATCTAAAGCATTATTATTTAATAGAGTTTTATTTAATTTTTTTTCTTCTTTTTTTATAATTTTTTCAAAATTAATTTGATTATCTGTTTCTATGATTTTATTTGAATAACTTTTATTAACATTATTTATTTTAATTAATCTTCTTGCAGATGGAGTAAGATGCTGTTCGTTATTTTGAAAAGAAGAATATTTTACATCTTCTTTTTCTTCCTTATTTACATAATTTTTTTTTGTATTTAATAAATTATCTTTTTCTATAATATTATTATGAATAATATCAAACTGATTAATTTCACCTAGTATTTGTTGAGATTTAACTATTTTCCCTTCTTCTTCTAAAATAGATTTTAATATTCCATCACATGGAGAAGATACTTCTAACATCACTTTATCTGTTTCAATATCAACTATATTATCATTAGAATTAACTTTTTCTCCTATTTTTTTATGCCATTTTACAACTGTTGCATCACTAACAGATTCTGGTAAATCTGGAACAAGAATATTCATCTTCTTCATTCTTTATCCTATTGTTGAATTGATATTTAACGCATTGTGAATTATTCTTTCTTGTTGTTTTTTATGAATAGAAATACAGCCAACTGCAGGTGAAGCTGAAGATGTACGACCGATATATTTTAATAAAGAATTTGATGGTAATATATCATTCAGGTGATCTTTAATATAAAACCATGCACCTTGATTATAAGGTTCTTCTTGACACCATATATAATCTTTTATATAAAAATAATTTTTTAGTATTTGTAATATTTCAGTTTTAGGAAATGGATATAACTGTTCAATACGGATTAAAAGAATAGAATTAATTTTTTTTTCACGACGATTTTTTAATAAATCATAATATATTTTTCCAGAACAGAAAATAAGACGTTTTTCTTGTTTATCAACAATATCTATTTCATCTATTATTTTTTGAAATTTACTATTAACAATAGCATCTAAAGAAGAGCTTGCCATCGGATTTCTTAAAAGAGATTTTGGAGTAAAAATAATTAATGGTTTATAAATTTTCTTAAATATTTGTTGTCGTAAAATATGAAATATTTGTGATGATGTAGTAGGGATACATACTTGCATATTTTTTTCAGCACAAAGTTGAAGAAATCGTTCGATTCTAGACGATGAATGTTCAGGTCCTTGTCCTTCGTAACCATGAGGTAGAAAAAGGACTAAATTAGATTTTTTATTCCATTTTTGTTCACCAGAACTTATAAACTGATCAATAACTATTTGAGCACCATTAATAAAATCTCCAAATTGAGCTTCCCAAATAGTAAGTGTATTAGATGGAAATAAAGAATATCCGTATTCAAAAGCTAAAACTGCTTCTTCTGATAATACAGAATCCCAAATTTGAAACTTTCCTTGTTGTTTACTAATATTATTTAATGGAACATAAGTGGAACCGTTAATTTGATCATAAATATAAGCATGACGATGAAAAAAAGTACCTCTTCTTACATCTTCTCCAGAAATACGACAAGAGATTCCTTCATTAATAATTGTTGCGTAAGCTAATGTTTCAGCTGCTCCCCAATCAAATAATTTCATCCTTTGAGACATTTCTAATCTTTCTTTGTAAATTTTTTTAACTCGATGATGCATTTTAACTGAATCAGGAATATTGTTGATGATACAAGCCAAATTTTGTAACTTAGAAAGTTTTATAGTTTTTTTTGTTCTTTTTATTTTTTTTTCTTCTAGACGATTTTCTTCGTTAAAACATATTTTTTTATGTTTTGAAAAAATATATTGTCCTGTTTGTAATTTAGATAAATATTTATTTATAATGTCTTGATTCTTTTCAAGAGAAATAATATTTTTAGATATTAAGAAATCAGAATATATTTTTCTTACAGTAAAGTGATTTTTTATCTTACGATACATTATAGGTTGTGTAACAGATGGTTCATCTACTTCATTGTGTCCATTACGTCTATAACAAACTAAATCAATAAAAACATCTTTTTTAAATTTTTTTTTAAAATTAAGGGCTAGTTGAATAGTAAAAATAGATGCTTCTACATCATCTGCATTAACATGAAAAATAGGTGCTTGAATTGTTTTGGCAATATCAGTACAGTATCGACTAGAACGAAGATGTTTAGGATTAGAAGTAGTAAATCCAATTTGATTATTAATAACTATATGAACAGTTCCTCCTATTTGGTAACCTTCTGTTTGAGACATGTTTAATGTTTCTTGTACCACTCCTTGACCAATTACAGAAGCATCTCCATGAATACTAATAGGTATAATTTCATTATCGACTTTTTTCATTTCATCAATATAAGATCGAGCTATACCTGCAATTACTGGATTAATTATTTCTAAATGAGATGGGTTATATGCCATATTGAATGTTATTTTTTTTTCATTTTTTATTTCTGCAGTTCCTCCCATATGATACT
The DNA here is from genome assembly GCF_005237295.1 of Buchnera aphidicola (Macrosiphum euphorbiae). Lineage (NCBI taxonomy): Bacteria > Pseudomonadati > Pseudomonadota > Gammaproteobacteria > Enterobacterales > Erwiniaceae > Buchnera > Buchnera aphidicola. Next base: position 337,105 of record NZ_CP033006.1, on the reverse strand, counting down.
TTACATCACCACTTCTTTTTCTACATGAATATAAACCAGAAAATTCATCAAATAAAATTTTTGGACTTTTATTTAAAACATTAACAAGTACATTTAATCTACCTCTATGAGCCATACCTAATATTATTTCAGATATATTATTTTTTTTTGAAAACCTTATTACTTCATGTAGCATAGGAATTAATGTTTCTGCTCCTTCTAAAGAAAAACGCTTTGCACCAGGAAACTTTTTACCAATATATTTTTCTAAAGTTTCAGCATAAGTTATTTCCTTTAAAAAGTTTATTTTTTCTTCTACAGTTAATAGATTTTCATCAAAGTAAGATTCTATATAATTTGTAATCCACTGTTTTTCTAATAAATTATCTATATACATATATTCAAAACCAATAGAACCGCAATATTTTTTAGATAATATTTTATATAAACTTATTACGTCACTTTTAAAATTAGTACAGTTCTTGAAATTTATTTCAATATTTTTATTTATTTCTTCTTGTGTAAAATTATAAGATGACAGATCTAAATCTATAATATTTTTTTTTTGTTTCAATTCAAGCGGATCAATTAAAGATTTTTTGTAACCTTGTATACGAAATGAATTGATAATATGATTAATTTTATTAATAAGTGAATCTATATTTTTATTTGTATTATTTATCTTATAAGGATTTTTTTCGTTTTTAGAAAGTTCTAAAAATGCTTCATGCCACATAATATCCACAGATTCAGCATCTATTAAAAAATTTTTATATATTTTTTCTATGTAACCTTGGTTTTCTCTAGATAACCAAGAGGAATTTAATAAATTTTTTGTTTTATTTTTGTTCATAATTTTCTTTTAAAAAAGTTTTTACATAAAATTTTATAAATATTTTAAACAAAAAAATATATTTATAGAAATGTATAAATATATTAATTACTATATAATTTAAAAAATTGAATTAGTTTTAACAATAATAAAAAATACATTAATGTATTTAATAAGATTATGCAGGATTATAAATATCAATAAAATTAACACATAAATTATATTTATTATGTAACCATTCACCTAAAGATTTAACACCATCTTTTTCAGTTGCATGATGTCCTAAAGAAAAAAAATGAATACCTAACTCTCTAGCGATATGAGTAGTTTCTTCTGAGATTTCACCTGTTAAAAAAGCATCGATGCCAAATGCACATGCTTGTTTAATAAAACCTTGTCCTCTACCACTACACCAAGCAATACGACTAATATACAATGGAGCATTTTCATGAAGATGTATAGGATATTTTTTAAATTTTTTCTCTATTTTTTTTGCGAATTCGAAACCTGTTATTTTGTTTTTTATACTTCCCCAAAAAACATAAGGCAAAATATTACCTTGAATACGAATATTTAGTTTTTTAGCTATTTGTGCATTATTACCTAATTCTGGATGTATATCTAAGGGTAAATGCCAACTGTACAAGTTAATATCATGAGAAAGTATAGTTTTTAGTCGTTTTCTTTGCATATTATGTATATATCTTGATTCATTTTTCCAAAAATAACCATGGTGAACTATTATAGTATCAACATTATAAAATAATGCTTTATCTAACAAAGCTTGACAAGCAGTAACTCCAGTAATAATTTTTTTTATTACTGCTGTCCCTTCAATTTGTAAACCATTAGGAACTATATCGTTACATTCATTGGATGATAATTTTTTATTGACAATATCTTCTAAAAAAAAATTATTCATAAAATTTTTATACCTATTTTTTAAATTTTGATCGTGCTTGATTAAATATTGATAAAGATTTTTTTCTACTATCGTTATAATTGATAATAGGGATAGGATAGTCTATTTTAAAATTTTGCTTTCTTGACCACTCATGTGGTTGATGAATATAGTTATTAGGAACATTTTTTAATTCTGGAATAAATTTCTTTATAAAATCACCTGATCTATCAAAAGATTTTGATTGATGTAATGGATTAAAAATTCTTATGTAAGGTACGGGATCACAACCCACTGATGCTGACCATTGCCATCCTCCACTATTTAGAGCTAAATCTCCATCAATTAAATGAGACATAAAATATTTTTCTCCTTTTCTCCAATTGATTAAAAGGTTTTTTACCAAAAAACTAGATGTAATCATTCTCAATCTATTATGCATCCAACCTAATTCGTTTAATTGTCTCATGCCAGCATCTATTATAGGAAAACCTGTATTTCCTTCTTTCCAAGCATTAAAATATTTTATATTGTTTGTCCAATTAATTTCTTTTTCCCATGCAACTAATGATTCAGATTTACTAATTTTTGGGAATCCAATTAATAAATGGTAATAAAATTCACGCCATAATATTTGATTAAACCAGGAGGAAGTGAGAAGAACATTTGATGAAATATTATTTTTCGTTTTTAAAATCATCATCAGACAATGTCGAGATGATATTATTCCTGCAGATAAATATGGAGATAACATACTGGTACTATCTAAAAAAGGGAAATTTCGTTCAAACGAATAATTTCTGATCTTATACATGCAAAAATTTTTTAAGCGTTTAATAGCGTTTTTTTCTCCAATTGGAAAAATATTTTTATTGAAATGAAAAATTAAATCGTTTAAGGAAATAGAATTTAAAAAAATATCTCTATCAGGTCTTCTCTTAGAAGGAACAGGAAAACACTTAGGTGTATTAGTATATAAATACTGCATAACTTTTTTTTTAAAAAAAGTAAAAATCTTATATGTTTCATTTTTTTTATTTCTAATTTTCTCATGAGGAAATAACAGATTATCGTGAAAACCTTTTACACAAAATCCTTTTTGAGATAATTTTTTTTTTAATAAATAGTCTCGATTACGTTCATTGATTTCATATTGATAATTGTAAAATAAATTATTTATTTTATGTTGATTGCAAAAAAAAATAAGGTATTCTATAGAATTTAAAAAATCAGTAGATTCATGATAATGTAAAATAATATTTAATTTTAATAATTCTTTTTGCAAAGAAACTAAATGATAATAAATAAAAGATATTTTTTTTTTAGATATATAGTGATCATTCCACTGCTTAGGGGTTGCAATAAATAAACCTATTACTTTATCTTTTTCAGATTTACATGCTTGATATAAAGCCGTATTGTCATATAAACGTAGATCATTGCGAAACCAAATTAAATTTTTTTGCATAATATTTATATTTAATATATTAAGTTTAGAGGAAATGCCTTATAAAAGTATATTTTTTATAGAAAATTTTTTATAACTATTTTTTCCATAAATGTAGCAATTAAAATTAATTACGACTTGACTAGAAAATAGTATTTTATTTTTTATAATGATAAAAGAATAAATATCATTTAAATTAACATAAAAATAAAAAAATTTTTTATTTTTTAAAATTATCATATTTATAAAAATTTTTACAATAATATTGTTATATTATAGATAAAAAAAAATCGAGCAACAATTTTTAATTTGAAAATAATTTTTTTATATAACATATATAAAAATAGAATTTTTATATATAAATTTAATATAAATATATGTCTTTTTATATTTCAAAAATAAAAATTTACTTTTTTTGAATAATAAATTTGTATTTTTATAAAATTTTTAAATTCTTATTTTTAAATCTATTGAATATCTCTTTTTTAAAAAAGTAAAAATTTTCTTATATAAAAATATAAATTTAAATACATGAATATATTTCTATATTTAGAAAATATATTTAATTATAGGAGATCAAAATGAAAAAAATAGGTATTTTTTTTGGAAGTGATACTGGAAATACAGAAAAAATAGCTAAATTACTTCAAAAATACATAGGTAATAATATTTCTATATTATACGATATCAGTAATACTGTTCAGAAAGATATTGAAGATTTTAATTTTTTAATATTAGGAGTGCCTACTTGGTATTATGGTGAAGTTCAGTGCGATTGGGATGATTTTTTACCAACTTTAAAAAAAATTAATTTTGCAAATAAAACTGTAGCATTATTTGGATGTGGTGATCAAGAAGATTATAGTGAATATTTTTGTGATGCAGTAGGTGTTATTCATGATATTGTTAAAAAAAATAGAGCAAATATAATTGGCAAATGGCCTACAAAGGAATATTTTTTTGAACAATCTAAAGCTTTATTAAATCCAGAATATTTTTTTGGATTAATTTTAGATGAAGATCGACAACCAGAAAAAACTGAACAAAGAATAAAAAAATGGGTAAAAAAAATTATTCCACATTTTAATCTAAATTAAACATGAAAAGAGAAAAAATAAAATTTTTTAAAGAAATCATTTTTTTATTATCCAGAACATTTTAAAACAAGAATTTTAAAATTTTTATAAAAAAATTAAATAAAAAAATCGAAGTTATACATAATTAGATTCCATATAATTTAAACATAATTAAAAAGTAACAATATTTTATAGTTAAATACTATATCAAATTGTTTATTGTAGATATAATTAATTATTAATAATGTGTTTTAATTATTGATAATAAATTCTTCTAAAAGAAAATTTTATGAATTAGAAATTCAGTTTTTCACAAGTATATATTATACAAATAAAATAAAAAATTAATTATATTATATTTATACAATATAAAAAAAAGTAATCTATATTAATTTAAAAAAAACCATGCAATATATTTAACTTGTATTATTCAATCATCTATATATTAAAAATAATCTAAATATTTCTGTAGATTATATAAAAATATTTTTTTAAAATATAAATAGCGGTATGGAGTGTAAACTGAATACCGCTAAATATGTATAAAAAAAATAAAATATATCTATCATTTTTTTGAATTGCAGTATAAATTTTATTTTCACAAATAAAAAATTATATTTGTATTTTTAAAAATATCTACTTAAATTATATTTAATGTCTATATCTGGATACTAAAGAAACTAAGTCGAGAACTTTACTAGAATAACCTGTTTCATTATCATACCAAGAAATTAATTTAACAAAATTATTATTTAAAGATAAACCCGCTTTGGCATCAAAAATAGAAGTTAATTCTTCACCATTAAAATCTGAAGAAACAACTTCATCTTCAGTATATCCTAACACTCCTTTCATTTCTTCTTGAGAAGCTCGTTGGATTGTTTGACATATTTCAGAATATGTAGCAGATTTTTTATAACGAACTGTTAAATCTACTACAGATACATTTGATACTGGCACTCGAAATGCTATACCAGTTAGTTTACCATTTAAGTTTGGCAAGACTTTTCCTACAGCAATAGCTGCTCCGGTAGAAGATGGGATAATATTTTGCAATGCTCCTCTACCACCTCTCCAATCTTTATTAGAAGCTCCATCGACAATTTTCTGCGTAGCTGTACTTGCGTGAACAGTGGTCATTAAACCTTCAATAATACCAAATTCATCATCTATTATTTTAGATAAAGGTGCTAAACAATTGGTAGTACAGGATGCATTCGATACAATATCTTCTCCTTTATATTTATGAAAGTTAGCACCTCTCACAAACATTGGAATATTATCTTTTGAAGGACCGGTTATCACTACTTTTTTTGCACCAGCTAAAATATGTTTATAAGCTTCTTTTTTAGTTAAAAAAAGACCTGTTGATTCAATTACTACATCAATTGATAAATCATTCCACATTAGTTTTTCAGGATCTTTTATTGAAGTAATACGAATTTTTTTTCCATCAATAACAATATTTTCTTTATTAACTTCAATAATATTTTGAAAAATACCATGTGTAGAATCATATTTTAACATGTAAGCTATATATTCAGGAGTTAACAAATCGTTAATAGCTATAATTTCAATATCTGAACGTTTTTGAGCAAGTCGAAATACTACGCGTCCAATACGACCAAATCCATTAATACCCACTTTAACAGTCATAGTTTTCACCATTTTTAAAAATTATCTTAATAATTCACTATTTAATATTTTATTAAATTTTTTTATTTATTTTGTTTAATTATGTTTTTTATTAGAATTCATATTTTTTAAAAAATTTTCTTTTAATATTCTTTTAATATTTTGCTAGGATTAATTTTTGAAGCATAATATGCTGGATAATAATTTGTTATAATTCCTATTATTATAGTACTAGTAAAAATAATTATTACATCTGATATATTGATTTTTAATAAAAAAAAATTATTATAATAGATGTTATCTATGAGTATATTATACGTGAATTTTTTTTCTAAAAAAAATATAATTTTTTTAGAATTTAAAATGGTTACTATCCCTATGAATAAACCTATTACATTACCAATAATAATAGAGCGTAATCCATAATATAAAAAAATTAGTTGGATAAGAAAATTATTAGCACCCATGCTACGTAAAATAGCAATCTCTCGTGTTCTTTTAGATATAGTCATTAGAGAAATAGATGAAATACTAAAACATGAAATAATTACTAGTAATAAAAGTCCTAAATATATGATTGTTTTAATTTTTTTGATATCATGATATATATATTTATAACTATCAATCCAAGTGTATGTTAAAAGAGGTTTATTTATTTTTTTTGCAGCACTCAAAATAATTTTATCTGCATTAAAAGGATTAGACATATGTAATTCGATTGCATCAATCTTATTATCCATGTAAAAAAATTTTTTAAAAAAATCAAAGGGAACATATCCCATGCTTGCGTTCAACATTCCATTGGATTTAAATACACCTACAATCTTTAAAGAAAAATTGCGTATCTGAGAACTAATATGGTTATCATTCTTATTTAAAAAAAATATATTAATCCAATCACCTTTTTTTATTGATAAATATTTTAACAAATAAGATGAAAGAATAATTTCATGTTGATGGTGCATGTTTTCAAGGAAATTATTTTTATTATCTGAAAAAGATAAAGTTTTTTTTAAATATTCTATATTGCTGAAACTTTTAATTTCAATTGGTTTTACCTTATTTTTTACTACTAACAATCCATTAGCAACGATATAAGGTTCAGAATAAGTAATTCCTGGAAACATTTTTAATTCGTTTATTATATCTTGCCATTTTAACAATGATTTATCAGTCAATTGAATAATTCCATGAGGGAAAGTTGATAAAATTGTTTTATTCAATAATATCTGAAATCCGTTTAACGCGCTAAAACTTATAATTAATGCAAATATACTAATAGAAATTCCTATTTTAGATAAAATAGAAATTAATAATACTGTATAGTTTTTATTTTCTTTAAAATGCAATCTTTTTGCAATTAAAAAAGGTAAAAAATTCATTGGATACTTCTTTTAACTAATTTTTATAATTAAATAATTGACCATTTTTCATTTGGAATAAAATAGGTATTTTTTTTATTAAAATAGGATCATGTGTAACAATTAAAAAGGAAGTATTAAAATCAGCATTTAATTGAAATATTAAATTCAAAATGATATTTGTATTATATGCATCTAAATTCCCAGTAGGTTCATCTGCTATTATTAAAGAAGGTTTATTAATTAAAGCTCTAGCAACGGCAACACGCTGTCTTTCTCCTCCAGAAAGTTGAGATGGATATTTTTTTATTTTATCTTCTAAATGAAATTTTTTTAGCATTTTATATGATATTTTTTCAGATTCTTTTATATTTTTATTGCTTATCAAAAGAGGTATTGCAACGTTTTCTAATATATTAAAATCTAACATTAGATGATGAAATTGATAAATAAAACCTAATTCAATATTTCTAAATTTGGACATTTGATTAGATGACATAGAACTAAATAATTTACCATTAAATAATATATCACCAGAAGTTGGGGAATCTAATCCAGCAAGTAAATGTAAAAATGTAGTTTTTCCTGAACCTGATTTTCCAATAATACCTGCTATATCTCCTTTTTTTAATTCAAAACATATATTTTTTAAAATATTAAAACTTGAATCTCCGTTTTGATAGGATTTGGTTAAATCAATACATTTTATAATAATATTAGTCATTAGATAAAATTTTAGATGGTTTTAATCGAACAGCATTCCATGATGGATATAATGTTGAAAAAATTGTAAATAGTGTAGATAGAATGTTAATTATAAATACTTGATATGGTTCAATAATTATTGGTATATCAGTTTCATTGAAAAAAATCTTAATAAAAAATTTTAAGAAATCATTTTGAATTATTAGTGCAATGCTTATTATTGTTCCTAATATATTACCAATAATTGCAGTACCTGAACCAAACATAATAAATATTAACATAATTTTCCAATTTAGTAATCCTTGTGTTTTTAAAATTGCTATAGCATTTTTTTTTTCTATTATATATACAGTAAGAATTATAAATATATTTAAAATAGCTACTAATAAAATCAAAAAAAATAAAAATAACATAATATATTGTTCAATTTTCATGGCCTTAAAAAGCTCACCTTTTTGTATTTTCCAATCCAATAAAACTAACTTATCTGTTGTTTTTTTTATTTCTTTAATGTTTAAAGATAATGGGTTTTTTAACCATACTCGCCAGCCAGTAACATGATTTTTAGAATAATTTAGAAAATTTAAACTATCTTCTTTATCCATTAAAATTTGATAATAATCAACTTCACTTTTAGTTGAAAAAATACTAATTATTTTAAACATACGTTGATTAAAAATTTGTCCTGAAAAAAAATTTTTTTTATTAGATAATAGAATTAATTCAAGTGCATCACCAATATGAACATTAAGTTTTTTAGCTAATTGTTCTCCTATAATTATATTATAGGATCCTGTCTTAAGGATATCTGAAATATTTTTTATGCCATAGTTTTTCATATTAAAAAAATTTGTATTATCTATTCCAATTATTTCTGCCATAGCAACATCATCTTCACTTTGAACAATGATTTCTTTACTAAAAAAATCAGAAATTTTTTCAATATTATGTAATTTTAAAATATTTTCAGGAAATTCGGATTTTTTAATATACTGATTCTTATTAGTTATTATCAAATGTGGAATAAAAGACAAAACATTTTTTTTAAAATTTTCTTCAGAACCATTTATCATAGACATGATAATAATTAATGAAGCTGTACTAACAGTAATAGCTAAAATCGATAAAATCGTAATAATTTTTTTAAACTTTGGTAAATGAGTATTCCATAAATATCGTACAGCGATAAAAAGAGATATAGGTTTGTACATTCTGATGTATTATCTTAAATTGATGTAAAATTTTCTTAAACATTTTTATATATTTAATAACATACAAAAATTTTATTTTAAAAATATATGAAAACTCTCTTTTATATAACTTAATTAAAAATACATGCAATATAGATTTTTTTTATATTAAAAAAGTCTTTTAATTCTTATTTTTACTTCTTTTATTATATACTAAAGACTAGTATTATATAAATGAAAAAATATGTACATTATAACTTTTATATTTTATCGCATTGTTTTGTGGTATCTTTTTATTATCTAAAGATATCACGTTTTTTCTATTTTATAAATTTAATTTTTACAAAATAAAATTTGTTATTGTTTTTAAATGTTATTATTTATATATTTTTTAAATAAGTTTATTTTCAGTTAAAAAAATTATTTTTAAAGTTAAATAAAAAATAATTTCATTTTAATAAATTGTTTTCTTTCAATGATTCAAGAAAATATTTTAATATGAAATATCTAATACACAAAATCATAATAATTCTAAAGAAATAAAATTTAAAATAATTAAAATAAATAAAAATTTTATTAATGAAAGAATATTTATATTAGAAAAATTATTTAATTTTAATTTTTTAAATTTACAAAAAAATTTAATACGATTAAAAATCGTGTTTTTATAATTAAAAAAATCTGTTTTAAATTAAAATATCATTACTTATTTTAAAGAAATACTCTTCTATGAAAATGACAGAAAATAAAAATATTATTAATTTTAAAAATCAAAAATCATCAAATTTTTTTCATAATATTAACAACCAAAAAAAAGTTAACAACTTATTATCTTATTTATATTCTTTTTCAGGAAAAATAATATTTTCCTTGACAGAAGAAGACTCTCTAAAAAAAATTTTAAATTATTTAGAAAGAAATAAAATTTATCCGCAATATATAAAAAGAACTGTTGATATCAATAAAAAATTTGATTATTTTTATATGATAAAAGATCTTAAAAACGGATTTTTAGACAAAGAAAATAATTTTTTATTTATTGGTACAAAAGATTTACTGCCATTATTAATTGATGATAAATGCATCTCTAATATAAAAAAAAATATTAATACCATAAAAAATAGTAGTTTTTCTCAATTAGTTTTAAACCATCCGATCATACATGCTGAACACGGTATTGGAAGATATGAAGGGTTAACTACTATAAAAACTGCTAGTATCCAATCTGAGTATCTAATTATTTCATATGCAGAAGGAGATAAATTATATGTGCCAATTTCATATTTACATCTTATTTCCCCCTATACTGGTACATCAATAGAAAATGCTCCTCTTCATAAATTAGGTGGTGACGATTGGAATAAAGAAAAAGATAAAATCAGTACAATTATTTATGATCATGCTGCACAATTATTACATATTTATTCTAAACGAGCATCTAAAAAAGGTTTTGCATTTAAAAAAGATCAAAAAAAATATAAAATTTTTTGCAATGATTGTTCTTTTGAAACAACATCAGATCAAAACGAAGTAATGAAGTTTGTATTAAGAGATATGTCTAAATCAATTCCTATGGATCGTTTAATTTGTGGTGATGTAGGTTTTGGAAAAACAGAAATTGCAATGCGAGCTTCTTTTTTAGCTGTATCTAATAACAAACAAGTGGCTATTTTAGTCCCGACTACTTTACTAGCACAACAACATTGTAAAAACTTTAAAATGCGTTTTTCTAATTGGCCTATTAGCATTAATATACTATCTAGATTTCAAACACAAAAAGAACAAGATTTAATCTTTAAAAACACTAAAAATGGAAAAATAAATATTATAATAGGTACTCATAAATTATTATTTAAAAAAATAGAATGGCATAGTCTTGGACTGTTAATTATTGATGAAGAACATAGATTTGGTGTAATGCATAAAGAAATTATAAAAAAAATATACTCCAATATTGATATACTTACTTTAACAGCTACACCTATACCCCGAACTTTAAATATGGCAATGACTGGTATAAAAGATTTATCTATAATATCAAAACCTCCAGCTCAAAGACTAGCTATCAAAACTTTCATTCAAGAATACAACCCCTTATTAATAAGAAAAACAATACTACGTGAAATATCAAGAGGTGGTCAAATTTATTATATATATAATAAAGTTCAAAATATTGTAAATATTGCTGAAAGACTATCAGCATTAATTCCTGAAGCCAAAATCAAAGTAGGTCATGGACAAATGAAAAACATTGATTTAAAAAAGGTTATGAATGAATTTTATAATAATAAATTTAATGTTTTAATTTGTACTACAATTATTGAGAGTGGTGTTGATGTACCAAGAGCTAATACAATTATTATTGAAAATTCTGATCATTTTGGATTATCTCAGCTTCATCAACTTCGTGGTCGCATTGGTAGATCAAATTATCAAGGATATGCTTTATTTCTTGTTAATAATTTTAATAAAATTACGTCAGATGCAAAAAAAAGACTAGAAGCAATTTCATCAGTAGATAATTTTGGAGGTGGTTTTTCTTTATCTAATCAAGATCTTGAAATTAGAGGAGTAGGTGAAATATTAGGTAAAGAACAAAGTGGACATATAAAAAATATAGGTTTTTCTTTGTATATGGAATTATTAAAAAATGCTATTGATTTATTAAAAAATAGAAAAATTTTAGCTGATAAAAAATTACCAAAGCAATCATTAGAAATTGAATTACATGTATCTTCTTTATTTCCTGATAATTATATAGTAGATATTAATACAAGACTATTTTTTTATAAAAAGATTTCCGATGCTAAAAATGAGAAGCAAATAGAAGCAATAAAATATGAACTAATTAATCAGTTTGGCAAATTACCTAATTATTCTAAAAATTTAATTTTAATTGCTCAAATTCGATTAATAGCACATAAAATTGGTATTAAACGCATTAAATCTAACAAAAATATAGGTTTTATAGAATTTAATCATAATAATTCTGTGAATATTAAATATTTACTAAAAATATTTCAAGAAGAACCAAATGTCTGGAAAATGGAAAGCTCAACTAAAATAAAATTTATTTTAAATTTAGAAGAAGATTATTTACGCCTTAAATGGATTGTTAAATTATTAAGAAATTTACATAGAAATAGTTTTTAAATTTTATCTTATCAAAACATATCCTAAAATTATTATTGAACGTCTTTATTATTTTAATGATTTTAAAAGATATTTTATGACATAATTACTAGTGATTTTCTTTAAAAAAATATAAGGAATTATATGAAACAAGTTGTTTATATTGCAAATTCAGAAGATAAAAATATAGAAGTATGGAATTTACATGATAATGGAAGCATGAATTTAATACAAAAAATTGTAACTGATGGTAATATTCAACCTATAAAAATTATTCAAAATAAAAATTTATTATATGCTGGAATTTTTCCGAACAATAAAATTGTTACGTATTTTATAAAAAATAATGGTCTTCTTGAAAAAAAACATGAAAGTAGCATTCCTGGAAAAGCAAATTATATTTCTTTTGATAAAAATAAAAAATTTTTATTTTGTAGTTCTTATCATTCTAATTGTATTAGCGTAAGTCCATTAAATAAACATGGCATACCGCAAGATCCAATACAAATTATTCATAATATAGAAGGTTGTCATGCTGCTAAAATAAATTATAAATATAATTTGTTGTTTGTAATGGCTCTTAAAGAAGATGCTATTTATTTATATTATTTAACAAATTTTGGAATATTAAAAAGTACTGAACAAAAAATACTGCATACTAGAAAAAAATCAGGGCCTCGTCATATTGCTTTTCATCCTAATCAAGATTTTATCTATACTATAAACGAATTAAATGGGACTATAGATACATGGAAAATATATAAAAAAGACAACATAATAAAAATAAAAAATATACAAAATATCAATTTATTGAAAAATCAAATTTTAGAGCATTATTGGTCTTCTGATATTCATTTAACATCTTGCGGTCGTTTTTTATATGCTACAGATAGACTTTTAAATATTATTTCATTATTTCACATTAATCAAAATGATAATAAAATTATTTTTTTTAAAAGTTATCAAACAGAAGAACAACCGCGATCGTTTCACATAAATACTAATGATACATACTTAATAGTTGCTGGAGAAAAATCACACACATTTATTATTTATAGCATTTCTAATAGAACTGGTGAATTAAAAAAATTAAAGACATATAATACTAGTCGACAACCTGTATGGATACTTACACATCAATTAGATTGAAATCCAAATTTACAAAAATAATTTAATGTTATTTAAGGCATCTATAATAACGTTAGTTAATTTTTTTAATGCATGAGAACTAATAGTATAAGGTGGTACAATATAAATTAATTTTCTAAATGGTCTGATCCAAACACCATTTTCGACAAAAAATTTTTGTATTAAAAACATGTTTACTGAATGAGAACATTCAATTACACCAATAGCTCCTAATATACGTATATCAATTACATATGGATGATTAATTAATGGTTGCAAATTTTTAAATAGTTGTTTTTCAATACTTAATACTTGTAATTTCCATTGATTAGTTTTTAATATTTTTATATTAGCATTAGCAACTGCGCATGCTAATGGATTGCCCATATAAGTAGGACCGTGCATAAAACAACCTGATTTACTTTTACTAATAGTATTAGCAATATGACGTGAAGTTAAAGTCGCAGCTAAAGTTATTGTTCCACCTGTAATTGATTTTCCTAAACACAATATATCTGGTACAACATTAGCATGTTCAAAAGCAAACATTTTTCCAGTTCGACCAAATCCAGTGGCAATTTCATCAAAAATTACTGGAATAGAATAATAATTACATAAAATTTTTATTTTTTTTAAGTACGTAGGATGATAAAAATTCATCCCTCCTACACCCTGTACTATAGGCTCTAATATAACTCCTGCTATTTTTGATGAATTTTTTTCTATTATTTTTTTAAAAGATACAATATCACTAGCATTCCAATCTTTATGAAATGAAGAAATTGGAGCATCTGCAAATAAATTTTTTGGTATTAAATTATTATATATTTTATGGAGAGAATTTTCAGGATCTGAAACTGACATTGCCGCAAAAGTATCACCATGATAACCATTACGAATAGTTAAAAATAATTTTCTTTTTTGACCTAACGAATGCCAATACTGTATTAACATTTTTATCGCGATTTCAATGGCAACTGAACCGGAATCAGACAGAAAAATACAATCTAATTTCTCTGGAGTTAATGAAATTAAATTTTGACAAAGTGCAA